>JAQWBK010000108.1 GCA_028706415.1 Oscillospiraceae bacterium
TTAACCCGAATATCGGCAAGCTGCATGGCATACCTTGACGCCGCTTCGGACAGATTTTCCATCTTGCCGGTAAATTCGTCACTGCTACGGGATAGCTCCTCCATTTCCTCGGCAATCGCTTGCTGCCTGAGCTGGGCTTGGGCAATAAGCGCTTTTTTATTCTCAACATCCTCAATGCGGCGGCGGATATCCTCTTCAAATTCCTTATCCCCCGCATGTGACTGTTCAATTTCTCCCCGAATTCTTTCAATGCTCTCGTCGTTATGGAATATATCATTTTTTAATACGGCGGCTTCCGAATCACACCGCGCCGCTTCATCCTCAAGCACCTGTGCGGTGCGACGAACCTCATCCATCTGCACTGTTAGTAGCTGTGCCGCTTGTGCAATCTGGTCGATTTCCGCCTCTATTTCATCAATTCTTTCGGAGGCTCCGTCGTATTGGGTGCGGGCTAATTCCAGCTTGGAATTAATATCTCGCATGTTTTCGCGGGAGCTTTCAAGGGTATGTAGCCATAGCCCGATTTCAAGATCCCGCTTCTCCTGGGCATATTCAAGGAATTTTTTAGCCTTCTGCGCTTGTTGCTCCAGCGGGCCGATGCGATCCTCCAGCTCCTGCAATATGTCCCGAAGTCTCAGAAGATTGTCATCTGCCGCCGCAAGACGGCGTTCCGCTTCATTTTTCCGATAGCGAAAGCGGGCAATGCCGGCAGCTTCTTCAAAAATCTCGCGGCGTTCATCCGATTTGGACGAAACGATATCGCTTATCCGCCCCTGCCCGATAATTGAATAACCGTCACGCCCCAGACCGGTATCCATAAACAGCATCTGTACATCCTTAAGGCGCACGGTTGCGTTATTCAGCAGATATTCACTTTCACCCGAACGATAATAGCGGCGGGTTACCTTAACCTCATCTGAATCAAAATCAAGCCGCCTAGCCGAATTATCGATAACAAGAGAAACCTCCGAAAAGCCAACCCCTCGCCGTTGCTCGGTTCCGTTGAAAATAACGTCCTCCATCTTGGAGCCGCGCAGACTTTTTGAAGATTGTTCCCCAAGCACCCATCGGATAGCATCGCTTATATTTGATTTTCCGCTGCCATTGGGCCCCACAACCGCGGTAAGACCAACGCCAAAGGAAAGCACCGTTTTGTCGGGGAAAGATTTAAAACCCTGCAGTTCAAGGGATTTAAGAAACATATAAGAATCTCGCCTTTCCATGCCTTCCCAAAACATGAGAGGCACTTAATAATATAACCATTATAAAACATCCATGCAAATAAGGGAAGAATAATTTAAAGTTACACCCATATTTGCCCGCCGTTGTAAAACGGCAGATATGAAATCTGACCCCAACACCCCAAAATAAACCGCCAAAAATTTGCTCTTGACAAATTAAAAAATGAATGTAATAATGGGGTTAAACCGTTGAGGAAGAGTGAGTAAGTCTTAAATTCTTTCCCTCCAGAGAGCCGTAGATGGTGTGACTATGGCGGGAAAATAAGGCCGAATGGACTTCCGAGGGCGAGCTGAAACCGAAGCGGGGTTGCCGTGGATGGAGTATGTGAGCCGGAGTGTGACCCTCCGTAAACAAAAGTCTGCATATGATTGTATGCGTAAAAGTGGGCGTGTAATTATGGCACGCCAAGCCGGGTGGCACCGCAGGATTATTATTATCCTGTCCCAGCATTTAGCTGGGGCAGGATTTTTTTATTGTCTCATACTTGAGAGCAGTATCAACTATTGGTTTAAATTCTTCGCGCCCTTTGGCAGCGTAGGTTTTAAATGTTCGACTGACAGCTGGCGCACAAAGGTTAGTTTTATACGGCTTTAAGCCGAGGGTGGTTGAGTTTAAATTAGGAGAGGATTACTTTGTTTACATTTTCCAAACGATGGCGTAATGGCGCCAATATTAATAAATAGTGCAGCATTTCCTCATCCAATATATAAAGTAAATATTAAATACATTATAATGACATATAAGAAGGGAACAAATATTGTGAAAAAAATTATTACTGTGATATTAGTCCTTGCTCTGGCCGTAGGGCTGACGGCTTGTTCGGTCAATAAACCAAGCGACAGTTCATCTGCCGCTTTCGATACCGTTTATAAGATCGGAATTTGTAACTATGTGGACGACGCCTCCCTCAACCAGATAGTCAGCAACATTCGTAGACAACTGAAAACCTTGGGGGACGAGAAAAGGGTTACCTTTGAGATCTTATATGATAATAGCAATGCCGATGCCAATGTTATGTCCCAGATTATTGCAAATTTTATTGCCAATGATGTGGATTTGATGGTGGGGGTGGCAACTCCTGTGGCCGTAACCATGCAGGCCGCCACCGAAGACAATCAGATACCGGTGGTGTTCTCGGCCGTTTCGGATCCTCTGGCTGCAAGTCTGGTGGAAACACTCGAAGCCCCGGGCAGCAATGTGACCGGCACCTCCGACTACCTTGATACCAATGCCATCATGAACCTTGTTTTTGCCGCCAACCCCAAAGCCGACAAGATAGGTCTGTTATACGATGTGGGTCAGGACTCATCCACCACCGCAATTGTCCAGGCCAAAGCCTACCTTGATAAAAAGGGGGTTGAATATGTCGAGCGCACCGGAACCAATGTGGACGAGGTTATGCTGGCAGCAACCGCGCTTGTAGCCGACCAAGTGGACGCTGTGTTCACCCCCAGCGATAACACCATTATGCAGGCCGAGCTCTCCATCTATGAGACTTTGGCAAAGGCGGGTATTCCGCACTATGCCGGTGCCGACTCCTTCGCCCTCAACGGCGCGTTTCTGGGTTACGGGGTGGATTATGCAAACCTGGGAGTCGAGTCGGCCAACATGGTGGCAGACATTCTAATAAATAAAAAAGCCCCCGCCAATACTCCGGTTAAGACCTTTGATAACGGTACCGCTACTATTAATACCGAGATCTGCACCATGTTGGGGCTGAACTTTGACGAGGTTTCGGCCAAATTCCAACCCTTCTGCACAAAAGTTGAAAGTGTCACCACCGCCGAGAGTTTCTGAGATTAGCATTAACCGAAAGGAGAACGATCATGTCTGTCAATACAGTTTTCGACTTGACACAGACGGCACTTGAACTGGGGCTTATGAGCTCCATCACGGTACTGGCACTGTTTTTGAGTTACACCATGCTGAATGTGTGCGACCTTTCCACCGACGGCTGCTTTACACTGGGTGCCGCGGTGGGTGCGGTGGTTGCAATCTCGGGATATTCATATTTGTCTCTGCCGGCGGCAATGCTGGCGGGAATGATATCCGGCTTTGTCACTGCAATACTCCAGACCCGCATGGGAATTAACAGTCTGTTGGCGGGCATAATCGTGAATACCGGGCTGTACTCTATAAATATCGCCGTCATGGGCAACACCTCCTTACTGAACATGAACAAGGTGGATACCGTGTTCACAAAAGCCAAGGTGGCGCTGGATGGCAGCTTTTTAAGCGGGCAGTATAAGCTGGTCGTGGTGGTCGTTGCGGTGGTTGGCGTGGCGGTGTTCCTCTCATTATTCCTGCGTACCCGGTTGGGACTTGCAATCAGGGCAACCGGCAACAATCCGGACATGGTTCGTTGTTCTTCAATAAATCCGGTCTTCACCACCACGGTGGGCTTGTGCATCGCAAACTCGCTCACCGCGCTGTCCGGCTGTCTGTTGGCTCAGTCCCAGAAATCGGTTAATGTGGATATTGGCTCGGGCATGGTGACGGTGGGGCTGGCTTCTTTGCTGATAGGTGAGGTTTTTTTGGGCAGGGGCAGCATCCCCCTGCGGGCTGTGGGGGCGGTTCTGGGTGCTTTCATTTTCCGCATGGTATACACAATCGCCCTGCGTTTCAACATGCCGGCCTTCATGTTAAAGCTGGTGTCGGCGGTCATCGTCACCATTGCAATTGCCGGCCCATATCTGAAACAGCAGATGCCCATGATCCACCGTAGGCTGATCAGACGAACCCGATTGGAGGGATAAACCATGCTGCATATTTCACATATTTCGATGACCTTCAATCCCGGCACGGTAAATGCCAAAAAGGTTATGGACGACTTTTCTTTTGATGTTGATAAGGGACAGTTTGTTACCATAATCGGGGCTAACGGAGCGGGCAAATCCACCCTTTTTAATGCAATTGCCGGCAGCATCATCCCCGACTCGGGCAGCATCGTTCTGGACGGAAAGGATATCACCCTGATGCCCGAACACAAGAGGTCAAAGAGCATTGGCCGTCTGTTTCAGGACCCCATGCGGGGGAGTGCACCCGGCATGACCTTAGAGGAAAATCTGTCGCTTTCTGCCGGTAGGGGGGGCTGGATGAGCCGGATAAGCAAGGCCGACAGGCGGGATTTCCGCAACAGGCTGTCTTTGTTGGATTTGGGGCTGGAGGACAGGATGAAACAGCCGGTAGGCTTGCTTTCGGGGGGGCAGCGGCAGGCGTTGACACTGCTGATGGCCACAATCAACCCTCCAAAGCTGCTGCTTCTGGATGAACACACGGCGGCTTTGGACCCCGCAACCGCCGAAAAGGTGCTGGCCTTGACCACCAAGATTGTGGAGGAGGAAAATCTGACCTGCCTTATGATAACCCACAACATGCAGGCGGCACTGGCACTTGGCGACCGAACCATAATGATGGATCGGGGGGGTATAATCTTGGATATGTCGGGAGAGGAACGCAAGGGGCTCACGGTAGAAAACCTGCTCCTTCGGTTCAAGAACGCCTCCGGCCGTGCTCTCAACAACGACCGTATGCTGTTGACATGATATAAACCACTTAAGGTCACCTCTAAAAACCCCTTCCGGCGTCTTCCGGCACAATTACCGCCGGACTGCGTCAAACCTCCTCGTAATGCGGAAAGCATTGCTTCGTCGGCTTTCCTTGCCCGACAAAAACTCTGCTCGGAATCC
>JAQWBK010000020.1 GCA_028706415.1 Oscillospiraceae bacterium
GGTCACCTCTAAAAACCCCTTCCGGTGTCTTCCGGCACAATTTCCGCCGGACTGCGTCAAACCTCCTCGTAAGGCGGAAAGCCTTGCTTCGTCGGTTTTCCTTGTCCGACAAAAATTCTGCTCGGAATCCGTTCAAAACAGGTTTTTAGAGGTGACCTTATGTGGATTATACTAATCCCTGATTAAAAACATTCTATAATTTGCGAGGATGTTTTTAGTATTAATGATGGTTAATACAATTACCTCTGAACGCGACCGGAGGCGTCGCCGCCCGCCAATCTTTGTACCTCGGCCACCGACACCTGATTAAAATCCCCCTCGATGGTGTGCTTTAAGCAGGATGCGGCAACAGCGAATTCAAGGGCAGCCTGATTGTCATAACCCGAAATTAGCGAGTAAATAAGGCCGGCACCAAAGCTGTCTCCCCCACCTACGCGGTCAACTATATGGATAAGATAATTTTTGCTGAAATAATAGTTTTGACCATCATAAAGCATGGCAGCCCAGTTGTTATCATTGGCAGAAACCGAGCCGCGGAGTGTTATTGCAACCTTTTTTAATCCGAATTTGTCGGCCAGCTTTTTCGCCACCTCTTTATAACCCTCATGGCTGACCTTACCCGCAGACACATCGGTGTTTTCAGCTTTTATACCAAAAACATCGGCCGCATCCTCTTCGTTGGCAATGCATACATCCACAAATGGCATCAAGCCGCTCATTACCCGACCTGCCTCTTCACGTGTCCATAGGTTTTTACGGTAATTAAGGTCACAGCTTATGGTAATGTTTTTGGCTTTTGCCGCCTTACAGGCTTCAAGACAAATATTAGCAACATTGCTCCCCAGAGCAGGAGTAATTCCGGTAAAATGAAACCAGCCCACACCCTCAAAAATGCTGTTCCAGTCAAAATCAGTCTTATCAGCCGTAGCAATGGCCGAGCCTGCACGGTCATAAATCACCTTTGATGGCCGCTGACTTGCACCCTTTTCAAGATAATATATGCCAACCCGCCGACCCCCGCGAACAATATTTGAGGTATCGACACCATAACGGCGAAGCGAATTGACGGCCGATTGTCCTATATCGTTTGTGGGAAGCTTTGTCACAAATGCGGCATCAAGACCGTAATTCGAAAGGGAAACGGCAACATTAGCCTCTCCTCCCCCATAAGTAGCGCCAAAGCATTCGGCTTGTATAAAACGAGTATAACCCTCAGGGGCAAGTCGCAGCATTATCTCTCCAAATGTAATAACTTTTTTCATTTTTATGACCATTCCTTTCTGGTAGTCCGCAAACTTTGTGCGGTTTCGACACTTGTGTCGAAATTTTGGTCGGTGTTCGACCGAAATGCACAAATTTGCCGTTTGAAAAATTTATTTTTCAAACTTTTTGCTCCTTTACTTCTACTATCAGTCATATTAAACCGACTAATTTCGGACGCACAACGCGCGTCATAATAATATCCTGTCTCTCTACTATTTTTGCACCAGATGAACTGCAAATCCACCCATTTCGCCTTGCAGATAAATGAACTTCATTCTGCCATTTTCATCATATCTAGCTGTATCCATGCGGAACTTGACACCCTTGCGGGATAAATAAGCAAATGCGCGGAACAGGTAGTTTGTGCGAATGCCGATATGACCCTTGATGCCTTCTCCCATGCTTTTCATAACCTCCAGCTCCTCCCCCGCAAAAAAGGATGCGCCGGTTTCCCTCAAACCAAATCCAAACAGTTCTGAAATGTTATCGGATGTTTTCTTTGAAGTCAATTCGTCAGGCTGATTTATGCCGATATGGGCAAACTTAAATCCCAGCATCTGATCTACCGCCTGCCTTGTTAAATCGCGGATTGCATCGAAATCTCCTGCATTTATAAGCTTTGAATTTACCATCCAGCTTCCGCCGCAGGCAATTATTTTTGAAAAATCCAGATAACTGTTTAAATTTGATGCGCTTATACCCCCTGTAGGCATAAACTTCAGGTTTACATAAGGGGCAGACATGGCCTTTATCATTGCCAGCCCTCCCGCCGCTTCCGCCGGGAAGAATTTAACCACACCGAGGCCAAGACTAATCGCCTGCTCAACCTCGCTGGGTGTGGCAACCCCGGGCACCACCGGATAACCATTATCTAAGCAATGCTGCACTACCTTCGGGTTTAATCCCGGACTTACAATAAACCGCGCTCCTGCTTGAATTGCCATATCAGCCTGCTGGGTTGTCAGTACCGTACCTGCTCCTAACAGCATTTCCGGAAATGCCTTTGTCATCAAACCAATCGCCTCGGCGGCCGCAGCCGTTCTGAAGGTAACTTCTGCGCAGGGAAGCCCCCCCTCACAAAGAGCCTCCGCCAGAGGTACGGCATCCTTGGCATTATCAATTTTCACTACCGGTACAATTCCGATTTCCTCGATTTTTTCTAATATTGAAAACATAAATGTCCCTCCGTATGTTCCGCTAAGCGAAACAGCGTTTTATATAATGGAATATTTTTATTATAATATCATTATATTGTTTGTCAAGCGATAACTTGCTATATCGGTCAATAAATGATACAATGGCTCAAAACTCATCAAGAAACGAGGTGTCCCATGGGAGATAATACCATTCGTTCGGCACAGCGTATCTTTTCACTTCTGGAGCTTCTGGCCGATAAAGGTCCATTGGGTGTCACCGAGCTTAGTATTGCCGCTGTGCTCAATAAAACCACGGTATTTCGCCAGCTTAACACCTTGGTAACGCTTGGATATGTCAAGAAAGATGAGCAGACAGAAAAATATTATCTTTCCTTCAAATTGTTAGAGGTTGCCGGTAACCTGCTTAAGCATATTGATATGAGAAATATGGCGCGGCCTTTTCTTGAGGAGCTTGCGGCACAATCGGAGGAAACGGTGCACCTTGTCCAAAAGGACGGGGCTTATATAACCTATATAGATAAGGTTGAACCCACCATAAACTCGGTACGAATGGTATCCAGGGTTGGAATGCGCCAGCCGTTATACTGCACGGCGGTTGGGAAAGCCTTGTTAGCAGAGCTATCCGACCGTGAAATCCGTATTATATGGGATAACAGCATAATAAATCGGCTTACACCAAATACTATTGTTGATTGGAAATGCTTTATAAATGAAATCGACAAGGTTCGAAAAGCCGGATATGCTCAGGATAATGAAGAAAATGAATTAGGGGTTAGATGTGTTGCGGTTGCATTGCGGGATTACACAGGGCAATCCCAACATGCCATCAGCATTTCCGCCCCGATATCGCGTTTGTCGGATGAAAAGCTTGAGTCTCTTGCTGAAAAGCTGATGAAAATTAAGTCGGAATTTACTAATCTTTAGTATGATTATCTGCAGTTTTCCATGATGTAATCAGTATGCGGCACAGTCTATCGGATATACATTAACAAAATTTCAAATTATTTACGGTTTACAAAAAAATTGAGTAGTGATATATTTGACTTATGGTTTTTTTCTCGGAATTTCGACTTGATCCAAGCTTTCGACTTGTCAGTCTTTTTGTAAAGGAAAGGTCCTCTAAATGAATAACCTCCGTTTTGACATGAAAGTAATATTCTTTATACTGAATAAACTATGGATTTCTATTGTTGCCATAGTTGCCGGCGGGTTATTGGCACTGTTTATTTCAGTTTTTTTAATTAAACCGAGGTACGCGTCGTTTTTCACATTATGTATTCGCAATGCAGAACAGGAAACTGACAGAATAAGCAGCGCCGACATTTATGCATCTCAGTTGCTTTTACCAAGCTGCGCTACCATTATTGAAAGCAATACGGTGCTAAAAACGGTTGCCGAAAAGCTGGGTGACGGAACAACGGTTGAAGAGCTTCAAAAATATATAAGTATTTCCACTATTGAAGAGACAAATATACTTAAAATCACCGTTATTACAAGCAATGCAAAATTTTCTTATGAAATAGGCGAGATTTTAGCTACGGTGGCTCCCCCGCTTACCAAAGGCATCATGAAAGTCGGTATGATTGAAGTTCTGGATATGCCATTTATTATTTATGAGCCCTACCAAAGAAATCATTATTTACATTTTCTTATCGGGACTCTGTCCGGTTTATCAATCGGTGCTGCCATCATTTTCGTCTTATATAATTTTGACACCACCATAAAAGATGTTGATGATCTGTGGGGCAACTATAAGCTACCCATATTGGGAGAAGTGCCGTTTTATGACGGTAGTAAAGATGAAAAAGAAATTGAAGCTTAATTATTAATAGGTACACGCAGCTATAACACTGCTCTCAAGTAAAAATCAAGACATCTTTGCGGTCTGTTTTCCGCCATACAGCGTTGTTGTCGTCGGCGGGTGTCAGCCCGCTCTCCTTCTCCGCCTTGCATGACGAAAAACATCCTCGCAAATTTTGTCTCACCCTTTTATTTGAGAACAGTATAAAACGCCTCTAAGGCTCTGTTATTAACAGCGCCGACAGGCGTTTTTTGGCGCCAATATTAATTCAAACCGCCCATCAAAATAATCCATACCGTGTTAAAATGGATAATATGGGTAATACTAATCACTCATTAAAAACTTGCTGATCAGAGTGTTTATAATCGAAATAAGTTTCGAATAATGGTTGGCTTAACCGTCTTATACTAATCTCAAATAAAAGGATGTTGTTTAAATATGCAATCTTTATGGCAGGCAGAGTGTTCATTCCCCCAGAGGGAACCCCTGAAAGAAAACCAAAGCGTTGATGTTGCGGTTATAGGTGCAGGTATGGCGGGGATTCTTACCGCCTATTTTCTACAGGAAAAGGGCTACAAGGTGGCTGTTCTTGACCGTGCAAGAATGGGCGAGGGAGAAACCGGCGGAACCACGGCTAAAATTACAGCACAGCACCGGCTTATTTATGATAAATTATTAAATCAATACGGGGATGATATCGCGTGGCAGTATGCCCTTGCAAACAGCCGCGCCATCCGCCAATACCAAACCCTTATCGAGAATTTGAATATTGACTGCCATTTTAAGCGTTGCCCTGCATATATTTACACAAGAGAGAGCACCGAGGAACTGGAAAAAGAAAATGAAGCTGCAATCAGACTGGGAATACCGTCATTTTTGACCGACCACACAGAGCTTCCATTCAAGGTAAAGGGTGCTCTTTGTTTTTCCGATCAGGCGCGTTTCCATCCCCTGCTGTTTCTAAGAGCAATTGCCGAAAAGCTTACTATATATGAAAACACAAGGGTCAGGACGGTTGAAGACGGAAAGGTGTATTATGACGGCGGCAGATTAAGTGCCAATTGGGTGGTTATTGCGACCCATTATCCGCTTATAAACTATCCGGGCTTATACTTTATGCGTATGCACCAATCCCGCTCTTATGTTCAGGCGTTGAAAGGTGTGCCCGAAATGTCGGGCATGTATCTCGACCAAAAAGATAGCGGTTTATCATTCCGAAGTGAGGGCGATACTCTGCTTTTGGGCGGAGCAGGGCACAGAACAGGGAAAAATCCTGCGGCTTCAGGGGCAACCGGCAATTATGAAAGATTAAAGCATGTTGCAACCCGCCTGTATCCCAAAGCAGAGCTGAGTAATTCATGGTCGGCGCAGGATTGCATAACCGGAGACGGTGTACCCTATATAGGAAAATATTCCCCCTCTACCCCCCGTCTTCTTGTAGCTACCGGCTTTAATAAATGGGGCATGACAAGCTCGATGGTGGCGGCTACCCTTCTTACGGATAGAATAACCGGTGCAGGCAACGAATGTATGCCGGCTTTTTCACCTCAGCGTTTTTCCATGAAATCAATAGCAGTTAACTTTGTGGACGACGGTCTGCAATCGACCAAAGGTCTTTTGTCACAGGCATTTCATTTTCCGATTAAGGAACTTGATGAGCTGCCCAAAGGCAAGGGAGACATCGTTGACTATAAGGGGAAAAAGGTGGGAGCATATAAAGCCGAAAACGGTGAGGTGTTTCTGGTTTCTACCCGCTGCCCCCATCTTGGATGCGAATTGAAATGGAATCCTGACGAACTATCCTGGGATTGCCCTTGCCACGGCTCCCGTTTCGACATTAACGGAAAATGGATAAGCAGTCCCGCGGTGAATAATCTGCCCAAACATCATCTGAAAACCTGATTTCATAAGAAATACGCAAAAATATGATAATAATTCCCTTAATTCAATTGACTATTTTTTCACAAAGGAGTACAATAAAATGAAATAAAAATCCCATTAATAATGGAGGTAAATTCCCATGGCTAGAGTTTATAATTTTTCTGCCGGTCCCTCGGTTCTTCCCGAAAGTGTATTAAAAATAGCGGCATCAGAGATGCTGGATTATGAAGGTTCGGGACAATCCGTAATGGAAATGTCACACCGCTCCAAGGTTTATGAGTCTATTATCAAGGGCTGCGAATCGCTTCTTCGCGAGGTTATGAGTATTCCCGATAATTATAAGGTGTTGTTTCTTCAGGGCGGTGCCTCCTCTCAGTTTGCCATGCTTCCGCTTAACCTTATGAACGGCAGCGGCAAGGCTGATTTTGTGCTTACAGGTCAGTGGGCAAACAAGGCATATAAAGAAGCTGCTCGTTACGGTCAGGCGAATGTTGTCGCCTCCTCCAAAGATAAGACTTTTTCATATATTCCCGAGCTTGACTCCTCCTCCTTCACACCGGATGCCGATTATTTTCATATCTGCGTAAATAATACCATTTACGGAACACGCTATACCACCCTGCCCCAGACCGGTAATGTGCCGCTGGTGGGTGATATTTCCTCATACATTTTGTCCCAGCCTATCGATGTCTCCCGCTTTGGTGTACTATATGCGGGTGCACAGAAAAACATGGCTCCTGCCGGGCTTACCGTTGTCATCATCCGTGAGGATTTGATAGGAAATGCTCGGGATATAACCCCCACAATGTTTAATTACCAAACACACAGCGATAACGGTTCAATGTTCAACACACCCCCCTGCTATTCCATTTATATTTGCAAGCTGGTTCTCGAATGGATTAAGAATGAAATCGGCGGACTTGAAAAGATGAAGGCAATCAACGAAAAGAAAGCCGCCCTACTGTATGATTTTCTTGATTCATCAAAGATGTACCGCGGCACCGTGGTTAAAAAGGATCGTTCACTGATGAATATTCCCTTTGTAACCGGAGACGAGGAATTGGATGCAGAGTTTGTTAAGCAGGCAACAGCAGCCGGATTCATCAATCTCAAGGGGCATCGGTCTGTGGGTGGTATGCGCGCTTCGATATATAACGCAATGCCTATTGAGGGCATTGAAAAGCTGGTTGAGTTTATGAAGGCTTTTGAAGCTAATAATACCAGATAAATATAGAAAGGATGAGAATTTTGTTTAACATATCAACCCTGAATAAGATATCGGAATGCGGAACAAGCTTGTTTAATAAAGAAAGCTATACTATTTCCGACTCAAGCGACTCGCCTGACGGTATTATGGTGCGTTCTGCATCCATGCATGATATGGAACTGCCCTCCTCATTACTGGCTATTGCCCGTGCCGGTGCAGGAGTGAACAATATTCCGCTTGATAAATGCAGTGCTGAGGGTATTGTTGTTTTTAATACCCCCGGTGCCAATGCCAATGCGGTTAAGGAGCTTGTAATTGCCGGTCTGCTGATTTCATCCCGTCGGGTTATATCGGCGGTGGATTGGGCAAAAACGCTCAAGGGCAAAGGGGATGAGGTTCCCAAGCTGGTTGAAAAGGGGAAAAGTCAATTTGCCGGCCCTGAAATTACCGGTAAAACCTTGGGGGTTATCGGTCTGGGTGCCATCGGCGTTCTTGTCGCCAACGCAGCCAAACGCTTGGGTATGGAGGTCTACGGTTATGACCCTTATCTGTCTGTTAAGGCGGCTTGGGGTGTATCCAGTTCGATACATCATGCCTCCAGCCTTGAGCAGATTTATGAAAATTGCGATTATATTACCATTCATGTTCCGCTTACCCCCGAAACAAAAGGCATGTTAAATACAGCCGCCTTTGCAATGATGCCCGAGGGTGTTCGCATTCTCAACTTCTCCCGCGCCGACTTGGTCAACGGGGATGATATGCGTGCAGCTCTTGCAGATGGCAAGGTTGCAGCCTATGTTGTCGATTTTCCCACCGACGATATGCTTGATGTCCAAAATGTGATTGCAATACCGCATCTTGGCGCCTCCACCCCCGAGAGTGAGGATAACTGTGCCGAAATGGCAGCTCACGAGCTTATCGAATACCTTGAATACGGTAATATTCTTAACTCGGTTAATTTCCCGTCGGTTGAGGCTCCTCGCACAACAGATACCCGCCTTTGTGTTCTGCACCGCAACATTCCCAATATGCTCTCGCGAATCAGCGGGGTTGTCTCGGCAACCGGTGCCAACATTGAGTCCATGGCAAACCGCTCCAAAAAGGATTTTGCGTATACCATACTTGATGTTGTGGGTGATGTTTCGAGGGATTGTATAAATACAATACAAGACATTGACGGGGTAATCAGGGTCCGTAAAATAAGATAATACATATTATGACAAATAAAATTTGGGCGGGGTTAAAACCCCGCCCAAGTTTTATTTATTACTGAAGCCCGCCGACGACAACAACGCTGTATGGCGGAAAACAGACCGCAAAGATGTCTTGATTTTTACTTGAGAGCAGTATGAATATTAACCCTCGTCTTCCGCCTTGTATGCCGCAATAACCTTTTGTGCAACCGGCTGAGGTGCTTCTTCATACCTTGCAAATTCATACCTGAAATATCCCCGCCCTTGTGTGAGGGAACGGACCATGGTTGAGAAATTGCCCATTTCCGCCATGGGGACTTCGGCTTCGACACAGGTAAGATTGTCTTCCTCGGACGGGGCCATTCCCAAAACGCGTCCGCGGCGTTTATTGATATCCCCCATGATATCGCCGGTATGATCATTTGGTACATAAGCTTTAAGCGAACCGACCGGCTCGAGCAGAGCGGGGCTAGCCTGGGGTATTCCCGTTTTATATGCAACATGGGCTGCCAGCTTAAAGGCCATTTCGGACGAATCCACCGGATGATAAGAACCGTCATATAATGTAGCCTTTATTCCGACCATGGGAAAGCCGGCCAAGGTGCCTTTTACGGCAGCCTCTTGCAGTCCCTTTTCGACAGCCGGGAAGAAGTTCTTTGGCACCGAACCGCCGAAAACAGTCTCTCTAAACTCAAGCTTTTCATTATCTCCCGGTTCAAATTCAATCCAAACATCACCAAACTGGCCATGACCGCCCGATTGCTTTTTATGCCGCCCTTGAACCTTAACCTTTTTACGGATGGTTTCCCTGTAAGGCACTTTAGGAACTTCAAGCGTAACATCGACACCGAATTTGCTTTTCAGCTTTGAAATGACAACATCAAGATGCTGCTCACCCAACCCCGAAAGAACCCTCTCATGTGTTTCGTGGTTGTGTATATAGCCGATGGTTGGGTCTTCCTCCATCAAGCGGGACAAACCCATGGATATTTTTTCTTCATCTGCTTTATTTTTAGCCTGTACAGCCATGGACAAATTGGGCAGCTCAAATTTAATTCCAGGAAGTATTACCTGCCTGGAGGGAACGCAGAGGGTATCCCCTGTATTTGTTGAGGCAAGCTTGGATACCGCACCGATATCTCCGGCACAGACATACGGAACCTCATCCTGCTTTTTCCCCCGAACCAAAAACACCTTACCGATTTTTTCGGTCACTCCGGTGCGCATGTTAACCAGTGTGGTATCCGGGCGAACCTCCCCGCTTATAACCTTGAAATATAATAGCTTCCCGACAAATGGGTCAACAATTGTCTTGAACACTACAGCAGCGGTGGGTGCATCATCATCAACCGTCAGCTTAACCGGATTTCCATCTTTATCGGTTGCGTTTTCACCCGCCATCGACTGGGCATACGGTGCAAGCCAAATCAGCCCGTTCATCAGCTGTTCGATTCCTTCGAGTGTATAGGCGGAACCGCAGAAAACCGGAGCTATTTCGCCCTTGCGTACACCTGATGCCAATCCGTTAATCAGTTCGTCCGGAGTAAACTCATCACCGGAAAAGTATTTTTCCATTAATTCTTCGCTTGTTTCAGCCACCGCTTCGTTCATGGCCGTTCGCAATCCTTCAAGCCTGTGCCCCATTTCGGGCATTGATACCTGCGTTGACTTGCCGTCCTTATAAGTATAAGCCTTATACTCCACAAGATTTATATAGCACTGAACCTGTCGATTTTCGACAAAGGGAACCACAAGCGGGCAAACCATAGGCCCGAATTTTGCCTTCAACTCTTCAAACACCTTGTAAAAATCGGCGTTCTCGTTATCCATTTCATTCACATAAAATATTTTTGCAATTCCTTTTTTTGATGCCGTACTAAATCCTTTTTCAACGCCCACCGAAACGCCCGACTTTCCGGACACAGTGATTACAGCGCTTCCGGCAGCCCGCATTCCTTCACTCACACCGCCGGAAAAATCAAACAGTCCGGGGGTGTCCAGAATATTAATTTTAGTATTTTTCCATTCAAAAGGTGCAACCGACATCGAAACAGAGGCCTTACGCTTAATTTCCTCCGCATCAAAATCACATACGGTGGTTCCGTCGTTAATGCGTCCCAGTCTGTCGGATGCTCCTGATAAAAACAGCATAGCTTCTGCAAGCGATGTCTTACCTGTACCGGAATGCCCGACAAAAGCGACATTGCGGATGTTTTTTGCGTTGTATTGTTTCAATGAAAACCTCTCCTTTCGTATGTGCACGCCGATATGCCAGATTTCGATTCATTTATGCTATTTACACAAAAATAAATTGCCTGTTCGAAACCACTTTGATAATTATATCTTACTTGCCAATCCTTTTCAACAAGAAAAATGCTCATCTAAAAAAAATTACTCCGTGTCACAATGCACACGGAGTAATTTTGTTAATTTTATACAGTTTTAAACTCGGTTAATACAGGGTACAAGCCAGGATATAAATGTCCATAGCAATGAATAGGCAATCAGTATTAGCGCAGGCATTATTTCGCCTGCATAAAGAGTCATTAATACCAAAAGTGAAAACCCTAATATTCCACCGATAATATGTATAACCAATGCCAATCTGACTGCATGGAAGAGGCGGTGGCAGTATGTAACCCCGTATGCCGTACCCTCTAAGCGGCCGTTAGATGCAAGGACGGCTTCTGTCTCTTCACTTTTTTGGGTAAGGAGCTGATCATAGCTTCGACCCGCCGGGGCACCCATTACCTCAATATAATATGGGTCGAGATCATAGGTCTGGCATAAAAGCTCTTCGGTAACATTAGGATCGCAGGTTCTGACAAGCAGGGTGATACCCGACCTGCAAAGGTTTTTCAGTGCTTTTTCAATACCTTCATCGGCGACATAGCTTACAACAAACATGGCCGAAAGCTCCCCGGTGGTTGAAAGATATACCACCTGTCGGCCGTTTTTTGTATATCGTGCTTCATAATCTCTGGATGGAACATCCACCCCATGATTTTCAAGCAGACGACGGTTACCGATAAGAACGCGCCGCCCTCCAACCCAGCCGGACATGCCCATCTCATGCTCATAAACCAGGGTATCAACCTCTTTTAATATTTCTGTGCGGTTCTGAACCACCCGCCTGAACACGCTGGATAACGGCCCTCCGGCGGCAATAGAAACCGCAGCGGCATCAAGAATGGCTTCATCAATGCGGGCTCCCGAAAAGGTCTTTATACCATGAAGCAGCACACTCTCACTTGGAAAAACCTCAAGCGCATCCACCGCCAAAGCATGGATATTCCCGAATTCCTCCACTGCTTGCCATCCGATAAGCATTGCGCCGTGGCGTAAAGCTTTTTTTGCCGCCCTTAAAATCGGGAAGTTTGCGGCCGTTAATGCGCCAATCGGAGCAGAAATAAAGACAGCGGATACAAACACGGTAATGCCGTTCATTATCGAGCCGTTGAAAATGCCATAGACGGCTGCCAAAACAGCCGAAGCACCTATCGCACAGGGAACATATAAACTAATAAACCGCTCTCCCGGATTTACCTCATAAGAATTTTCAAGAAATCTTGTTAGGAAATCGGTCTTTTCAAGATAACATACCTCGGGTTCACCGATAGCAACGGCGGCCCGCCCGACTTCCTCTGCTGTTTTTCTGCTCTCTATTAGACGGGCGGCATATTTTTCCCCGCGATATGATACAAACTTGAAATTATCATTGATACGCAGCACCAGCATCAGCCTGCCCAGCGCACTAAAAAACAAGGCCACCACCCCAGCCGGAGCAAAAATAATAGCCTTATCTCCGGTTATAACCTCGGGATAAAAAAACATCAATATCGTGTGTATGACGGTCAACACAACTATAACGGCCATCATGCTGTCAATTCCTGCACGAAGATGAAACAGTGATGATAATCCTTCACCAACCGAACGATGATTTACAAGCGCGGCGGTTGACAGCAGAAAAACATTCAAGCCGATGTAAAGAACAGGATTGATATTTGTCCAGCTTAATGAATACAGAATTGATGTTCCGATAAGCGTCAAGGCAAAAGTGCCTGTCAGTATGAGCTGTATCCATCCGGTGCGCCGGCGGTAAATCAGCTCGTTTCGCACGGCATCTGCATCATCATAGCTGCCAAAATCCTCAATCTCTTCATCCTCGAAGGTTTCGGGCTCTTCGGAAGGATCATTTTCCTCCTCCTCCCCCGACAACCTTAAAGCAACCGGTGGCTGAAGCTTGAAATTTTCAGCTTTTTTTCTGCGTTCCCTTTGAAGCCTGTCCTCCCAATCCTCGGAATGGGGAGTTTCGTCTTCAGGAAGTCCCTCCAGCAAGCTGTCAAGTTGAATTTGGTCCAGCCCATCGGTTTTCTCGTTTTGAGCGGGAATCTCATTTCCTATTTGGTTTTCAATAATCTGTTTATCAGAGCTTTTAGGAAGGAAGACCTTAACCTCTTCCTCAGTGCCATTATTCGATTCATTACCCTGTTCATGCGAGGTCTTTATCGTGAATGCACGGGTAGCTACATCAATTCCCTTAACAGGCTTATGCTTTATCGTTTCTTGGTTATCGTTATCGTCGGGAAGGACACCATCCGAAAAATCAGATACCTGTCGTTCCGGTTTTTTAATTTTATCTTTTTTTTGCAAAAGAGTTCCCAGATTAACCAAGGCATCGTTTTTTTTGGGTTTAAAGAGCGGCTCTTCATGCAGAGGCTGCTTCAGGCGCTCTGACTTCTTTATTTGCGCTTCTTCCAAAATAGCATCAACCTGATAATCCGGAAGCTTCTCAAATTTTTCGCTCAACAGTACCACGCCCTTCCTTGGAACTATATCTTAAAAATTATAATTTCAGCGTGAAACCAAACCGTGCCTCTGGCGGGCAACCTCATAAAGAAGAATGCCGCATGCCACAGAAGCGTTAAGGGATGAAACATTTCCCAGCATGGGGAGAGATAGAATAAAGTCGCATTGCTCACGGACAAGCCTTCCCACCCCTCGCCCCTCGGAGCCCACCACAATGGCGGCGGCACCCTTCAGGTCGGCTGTACACCAAGCCTCACCCTGCATATCCAATCCATAAATCCAGACCCCCCGCTTTTTCAGTTCGCGCAGAACATCTGATATGTTGGACACCCTTGCGACCGGTACATACTCAACCGCACCTGCAGAGGCCTTATACACCGCCGAAGTAAGGCCTGCCGAGCGGCGTTTTGGTATAATCACACCATGAGCGCCCGCAGCATCGGCCGTCCTGACAATTGCCCCCAAATTATGAGGGTCCTCCAGCTCATCACATACAATGATAAACGGAGGTTCACCTTTTTTTTGGGCAGCATCAAAAATATCATCCACCGACGCATACTCCTTGCATGCCGCCACCGCGATAATTCCCTGATGATTTCGGCCTGCAAGACTGTCAAGGCGGCGGATGTCGACCTCCTTAACCGGAACATTCTTTTCCCTGCACTGCGCCAAAAGCATAACAATACTGCCTGTGCGCTCGCCCTTTGCGACCAGGACTTTATCAATCGCCCTGCCCGAGCGGAGGGCTTCACTCACCGCGTTTCTTCCTGCGATATAATCCTCAGGCAAACGCTCTTCTTGGGAAGCCTCATTGAATATTTTTTCGGTCTTATTTTGCCGGTTTTCGGCACCCTTCATAGTCTATACCTCATATAATAAAATGTTATCAAGATTTTTTACAAAAATTCAAGCTAATATTCACATTGGTATTAATTCGGATTTATTATAACACAATACCGCGAAAAAAAGAAGTATGTTTCGCATTTTAGGACGGAGTAAAGTTATTGTAAGCTTTTAGGTACTAGAAGATCGCAAAAAAGTAATTCAGTGTCGTATTTAGCTCTTTTCTTCCATATCTTATATTTGCTTGCCCTTTTCCTGTTGAAATGATATAATACCAAAATAGCATGGCGGTGTATTATCATGATATTATATCTAAAAGTCAACGCCACCATATCTTGTTAGGAGGCTCCCATTTGCGTATTGGAATTGATATTGGTTCCACCACCGTAAAGGTAGTGTTACTTAATAATCAGGATAAAATAGAGTTTAAAACATATGAACGCCACATGTCCAAGGTTCGAGAAAAAACTGCCGAAATGCTGGCACAGTTAAGCCCTCGTCTCAGCGGAAGCGAGGTTCAGGTTTCTGTTACCGGTTCGGCTGGTCTGGGGGTTGCAAAAGCCTCCGGACTGGAGTTTGTTCAGGAGGTTTTTGCCACTGCCGGTGCGGTCGAGCGTTTTCATCCTTCTACAGATGTGGTTGTCGAGCTGGGCGGCGAAGATGCCAAAATAATATTTTTCAGCGGAGGCTTGGAAGAGCGGATGAACGGCTCTTGTGCAGGCGGCACCGGTGCGTTTATCGACCAGATGGCGACCCTGCTTAATGTATCACCAAGCGAGCTCAATGAACTTAGCACCCGGTATGACAAGCTGTATTCAATCGCTTCGCGTTGCGGTGTCTTTGCCAAAACCGATATTCAGCCCCTTTTAAATCAGGGGGCTCGCAAGGAGGATATTGCCGCCAGCATCTTTCAAGCGGTGGTCAATCAAACAGTATCGGGTCTTGCACAGGGGCGCGAAATTAAAGGTAAGGTTCTGTTTTTAGGAGGGCCTTTGTTCTTTTTCAGCGGTCTTCGTCACAGATTTGTGGAAACTCTCAAGCTAAAACCGGAAGAGGCTCTTTTCCCCGACAATGCCGATGTCTTTGTCGCGGTTGGCGCAGCCATATATGCAGGTACTACAAAGCCCATGCAATTTGATGAAGTTATGCGCCTAATTAACAACACCTCCACCCAAAAGAACACCACAAATACCCTTCCTCCTCTGTTTAAAGATCAAGAGGCTTATGATGAGTTCACCACCCGCCATAACTCCCACCGTCCGCCGGTTATCGACTCCGGAGCATATCACGGGGATGCATATCTCGGTATAGATGCGGGCTCAACAACCACAAAGCTTGTACTAATTTCTCCGGACGGCGGAATTTTATACAGCTACTACGCCTCCAACGGCGGAAATCCGGTTGCCGTCGTTTTGGAGCAGTTAAAAGAAATATACCGTGAGTTTGGCGACCGCATTACAATCAAGGGCAGTGCGGCAACCGGTTACGGTGAGGATTTGGTTAAAAACGCCTTCAATATCGACCTGGGTCTGGTTGAAACGGTGGCACATTACCGTGCCGCCTCTCATTTTAATCCCCAGGTGGATTTCATAATAGACATCGGCGGTCAGGACATGAAGTGCTTTAAAATTCGCGGTGGGGCTATCGACAGCATCCTGCTGAATGAAGCGTGCTCCTCCGGCTGCGGGTCGTTTATCGAGACATTTGCAAAGGCACTGGATTATTCTATTGCGGATTTTGCCAAGCTAGGCCTTTTTGCAGAAAGGCCTGTTGACCTGGGTTCACGATGCACGGTGTTTATGAATTCCTCGGTCAAGCAGGCACAAAAGGAAGGCGCGGGTGTGGATGATATTTCTGCCGGTCTTTCAATAAGTATAGTTAAAAACGCAATTTATAAGGTAATTCGCGCCGCCAGCCCTTCCGAGCTGGGTCAGAATATAGTGGTTCAGGGGGGCACCTTCCTTAATGATGCCGTCCTGCGCAGCTTTGAGCTGGAGCTTGGGGCAGAGGTTGTCCGCCCCACCATTGCAGGTATTATGGGGGCATACGGTGCGGCTCTTGCAGCAAGATCGCTTAAATTAACCAAAAGCGCCCTACTTACCGCCGACCAGCTTGACGCCTTCAAGCATACCGCAAAATCTTCTCAGTGCAAAATATGCGGCAACAATTGCCACCTTACAATAAATTCATTCGGAGCAGGCAGGAAATTTATTTCGGGCAACCGTTGTGAACGCCCCCTTGGAAAAAGCAAGCATGCCGAAAAGCCCAACTTGATGAAGTGGAAATATAATTATCTGCGTTCGCTAGAGGGCGGAAAAAACCACCGCGGGCGCATAGGAATACCCATGGCGCTGAATATGTTTGAAAATCTGCCGTTCTGGTATACATTTTTCACCAGTCTGGGCTTTGAGGTGGTATTGTCTCCCGAATCGTCCCACGCCCTTTACTCCAGCGGCCAGCACACCATCCCGTCAGATACCGTCTGCTATCCCGCTAAAATCATACACGGCCATATCGAAAAACTGCTGGAAATGGACCTGGATGCAATTTTTTACCCTTGTCTCCCCTATAATTTCGATGAAAACAAGGGGGATAACCACTACAACTGCCCTGTTGTTGCTTATTATCCCGAGCTGCTTGACGCCAACATCAGCGGGCTTAAAAATGTCCGTTATCTCATTCCCTATTTCGGAATGCATCGTCCAAAGGATTTTGCAAAAAAAGCCGCCGCCTATTTCTCAGAGGTGTTTGGCATTCCGTCATCAGAGATTAAGGCGGCATCAAAAGCCGCATATAACGCGTATTCTGCCTTCCTCAGCATGCTTCACAAAAAGGGGGAGCAAATGATTGAGGAGGCAAGGGAAAAGGGTGACCTTATAATCGTTTTGGCCGGTCGCCCATATCATATTGACCCTGAAATTAATCATGGAATAGATTCCTTAATTTCTTCTTTTGGTCTGGTTGTTCTGACCGAGGATGCAATTGCTTATAACCAGCCCAAAAAACCGGTGCGTGTATTAAATCAGTGGACATATCACAGCAGGCTATACAGTTCAGCCGAATATATAACCACCCAACCCGATATGCAGATGGTTCAGCTTGTTTCATTCGGATGCGGTATCGATGCGATAACCACCGATGAGGTCCGCGCCATCCTCGAGGACGGCGGCAAGCTGTATACCCAACTTAAAATTGATGAGATTAATAATTTAGGAGCCGTGCGTATCAGAATACGCAGTCTGCTGGCGGCAATCGAAGCACGGGAAAACAGCGCCGAGTAATACTCCCCTCCCCAACATCCAACAACTTATGATGCTTTCCGGACTAAGAAAGGAATGAGCCTTACAGTGGCTGAACTTATATACGATAAAGATGGGCGCCTGCTTTTCACCCAAGAGATGAAACGGGAATACACCCTTTTAATGCCCCAAATGCTGCCTGTGCATTTCACCATGCTCAAGCATATACTCGAGCTTCACGATTATAAGGTCGATATGCTTACCACCACACACAGGGCTATTGTGGACGAGGGGCTTAAATATGTGCACAATGACACCTGTTATCCCGCACTTTTGGTGATTGGGCAACTTATTGATGCCATAAAGAGCGGTAAACATGACCCTCATAAGGTGGGGCTTATGATAACCCAGACCGGGGGAGGTTGTCGTGCATCCAATTATATTCATCTGCTTCGTAAAGCACTCAAGCGGGCAGGATATGATTATGTTCCGGTAGTTTCGGTCAACCTTTCGGGTCTTGAAAAGAACCCCGGATTTTCCCTTGGCTTAAAGCTTATCAGGCAAATGGCCTATTCGATGATTTACGGTGACCTTATTGTGCACATGGCAAACCAGTGCCGCCCGTATGAAATAATCGAAGGGGAAACCGACCGTAGGATTGAAAAATGGGTTGCCCGCATCACCTCTGAATTCAAAGGTAAGGGTAGCTTTAAAACCAAGCATATTCGTGAGAATTTTAATCTTATAGCAGACGATTTTGCCTCTATTCCGGTTAATCGCGTCCCCAAGGTTCGTGTGGGCATAGTCGGTGAAATCTATATCAAATATGCCCCCCTCGGAAATAATAATCTTGAGGATTTTCTTCGCTCCGAAGACTGCGAAACGATCGTCCCCGGCTTGACCGATTTTATTATTTTTAAATGTGATAACCGGGTGGTCGACCATAAGATTTACGGGGGTAAATTCATAACCTATGTTGGGGCGGGGCTGCTTGAAAAGTATTTATTCCGACTTCAACGATATTTGATTGAGGCGGTTAAAAGGCATCCTGAATTTCGTGCCCCCTGCACTTTTGAACACCTTAAAAACCTTGCGGGTAAATATTTGGGATACGGCAATAAAATGGGTGAAGGCTGGCTGCTGACAGGTGAAATGCTGGAGTTAATTGATTCGGATATAAATAATATCGTTTGTACCCAGCCCTTCGGCTGCCTGCCTAACCATGTTGTGGGCAAGGGTATGGTACGCAAAATAAAGGATAATCTGCCACAGGCTAATATAGTAACCATCGACTATGATCCCGGCGCCACCCGAATTAATCAGGAAAACCGCATCAAGCTGATGCTTGCAAATGCCCGCTTATCTCAAAACGGGCACTCGCACCAAGATTCAAATGCAAAGGTTCGGGTAAACAGCACCGCCTCCGAGTCGACTTCGGATACCAATTCAATATAGCTTATACTGTTCTCAAGTAAAAGGTGAGACAAAATCTGCGAGGATGTTTTTCGTCATGCAAGACGGAGGAGGAGAGCGGGCTGACGCCCGCCGACGACAACAACGCTGTATGGCGGAAAACAGACCGCAAAGATGTCTTGATTTTTACTTGAGAGCAGTATTAGATAATAAAGTGTTCGTCCGCCGCATATTTTCCTTTTACTTCGGGTAATACTAGGTGAAAAGGAGGCGGATGAAACATGCCTGATAATCGGCATTTATCTATGCAAAACGAGGAAGTTACTGAGGGGCAGCAGGATTCGGAGCAGGAGGAGCAAAACCCGGAAAACGTCCCTCAGCCTACGCCCGAAGCCGAGGCGTTAAGTCAACAGCTGGGTCAACTTCCCGAAACAGGCTCGGTTACAACCGATAATGGTCAGCATATAATCCACTGTCTTACCATAATCGGGCAGATTGAGGGGCATTATATTCTTCCCTCCAATAATAAAACCACAAAATACGAACACCTTATTCCCCAGCTGGTAGCCATAGAAGAAAGTCCGGTTATTGAGGGACTGCTTGTTATACTAAACACCGTCGGCGGGGATATTGAAGCAGGTCTTGCTCTCGCAGAGCTTATCGCAGGCATGAAAAAGCCGACGGTTTCCCTTGTGCTTGGGGGGGGTCATTCAATAGGTGTGCCGCTGGCGGTTGCAGCCAAACGCTCTTTTATCGCCCAGACTGCCACCATGACCTTGCATCCGGTGCGAATGACCGGATTAATGCTTGGTGTACCCCAGGCTTTTTCGTATTTTCAGCGTATGCAGGAACGCATTTCGGGCTTTGTTGAGCTTAATTCAAAAATGACGGCCAAGCGATTTAGCGAGCTATGTATGAAAACCGACGAGCTGGTTCTGGATATCGGCAGCATACTGGATGGTGAGCGTGCCGTCAGCGAAGGCCTTATTGATGAGCCGGGCTCCCTTTCCTCGGCCATACAAGCTCTTTACAAAATAATTGATGAAAACAGGCAGAATAAGTAAATCAGGCGGTATTTTTATCCGCCGATACATAAAATACCGGCTAAATAATACATACGGAAAGGACCGAATGAAGGTGGCAAAACGCAAGCGCTCGACTTCCAAATCCTCCTCGGCCGCCAAGGGCGGCAAATCGGCTGCTTCGGGTGAAAGCAAGGCGGCTGTCGTCAAGGCAAAACGCCAAACAGCCTCTGTTTTGATTTTTGGGGCTGCAATACTGATACTGTGCATGGTCCTTATTCCGGGCGGCAGCTTTTGGGCTTTTATGCACAATCTCTTGCTTGGCTCCTTCGGCATTTGTGC
>JAQWBK010000109.1 GCA_028706415.1 Oscillospiraceae bacterium
GGATAGTCGTTGTTGCTAAAAACATTGTTATACCAGAAATGACCGTTAAAATCCTGTCCGCTTGCGAGATAACACAGAACCCCTTGAATAATTGGATGTGTGGCATCGGTAAAATCAATCTCACGCAAGATTTCCGTTGCTGTCCATGTCTGAATAGGTGATGAGTTTGGATTCCAAGCATCCGGTTCAAGTGCATGGCCGAAACCGCCATCCTCGTTTTGATAGGCGTCAAGAGCGGCCAGAACGGCTTCTTTACTGCCGTTTTCAAAATGATATTGCCACCTCGCTAAATCCAGCGGGCGAGCATTGCGGTATATTAAGGCTCGAGATTTATATAACGTGTTCATCATAACCTCCAATGTAAACATTATTCTTCTATGCAAGTGAAGTTTGGTATCATGATTCACCCTCCTGCAATTCTTTCTGTATGTATTTCGGAAATTTGGCCACCACCACCTCATATGCGTGGTCTATCATATTAATAATCTCGTCATCTGGCACACTACCATCTAAATCGACTGTATTGAAATGCGGTTGTTGAATAGGCGGACAATGCCAGCCTCGCACCACTGAGCCGAAGTAAATGGTTCGGTAAAACTCCGCCGATTCAGGAGTACAGTTGAGCGTGACCTTAGGTTCGCCCCGCAAAATAAATGGCTGGGCAAAAATCCTCCCTTTCTCCTGAGAAGGAGCCTTCACCTTAACCACCGGAAATTTAGGGCCAAACGGACAATCTAAATAAGCACCTGGTTTTTTGAGACAGTATTCAATGATTCCTGTATGCGTCATTTTGTTTTCTCCATCATAAAGCCCCACTGCACTCCGAACCTATCAATGAATTGCAGTCCAATCTCTGTATATGCCAGTCTTTCGGGCGGGTCAATGACAATGCCACCGGGCTTCAGCATCTCGTAGCATGCAAGTAATTTCTCCGAATTCTCAATTGTTACGATTAACGCAACGGCGCAATCCGTTGATTTCTCTTTATTTCCGAAACGGTCATTCAACATCACGCGAATGCCGTGGATTCGCATTTCGGCATGACCGATGCTTCCGTCGCCATTCCCATTGAGAAACAAGATGTCAGTTTTCGTATTAAACGCTTGCTCGTACAGTGCAATTGCCTCCGCGCAGTTACCTGAGAAATGTATGTGTGGTATCAGCATGACTTTTCCCCCTTTTAAAGCTACGAAAACTCATTATATTTCCGTCAGGATCCTTGAACTGGAACGAACAAAAAACGAGCTCTCATAAAACCTGTCATTAAGTTTTATTCAACATCCATATAGGAAATGAATAGTCAAGAGTGTGGCAACATGTTTTATATATGGATTTTAATTCTACATATCCCTTCAAATTCCTGCAATTTTACACAGAAATCCCCTTACAAATAACTTGTAAGGGGACCTTGACTCAGTTTGATTGCACTACTCTTCAATACCTGAAAAATCAATTCTATAATAAAAATATGTTTGTTGCTCTTCTAATACTGTTCTGATGAGAAACGACCAGGTTTTGTAATTTTGTGCCCAATCCGATGCATCATACCACCACGATACATCAATTGTTATTGTGTGTGCATCCATATCATATGAAGCATCTATGGCCAAATCGATATAGCTTTCCAATTCTTCATAGTTTTCGCCGACACTACTGATTCTTGAAACAGCAAAATTATCTAAATCATCCTTAACATAAAATGTTACATTTTGAGCGTCTTCTCTGTTTGATACCCTAAAAGGAGCATAATCAGACTTATATTTATCTATAGTCTGCTTAAGTTTTTCTTCGGAAAAATCACCTGTCCATGCTTTCATCACATTCAATTCCACTGATTCACCATCAGCGACATCGTTCCCTTGTTTGATCCTCTTTATCTCATCGGTGAGAGCAGGATAATTCTGCCCGTCAAATCGATTGAAATCAGGGAAATCCGAGTGTGAGTATAGGAGGCCGTTGTCATCAATTTCAAATAATACATCAAAAACGGCTTCAATATAGTAAAAGCCTTCTTTTAAGCCATCATCATATAAGTCATCATCAAAATGTTGGTATAAGGGTAACAGATATACACCGCCTTCTCTTAACAGAGCCTGGCTGGTTAAATCCGGCTCCATGTTACTTATATAGATTGATTGTTTTATTTGAATCGTATCCTCATCACACTCGCCATAAATGTTTTCTAACACCTTTACATCTGAGAGCTGAATACCTTTTTGAAAATGATATTGCGGTTTCAGGGTTTCAGTGTTGACTACCTTAATCATTAAAAAGCAATCGGCCATACCAATTTCTAATATGTCACCTAAACTTTTGTAAATAAATCTAAATGTTTCATTGTCTGTTTGGATTTCGGAAAGCTTGAAATGATCTACCGGAAGGCCCTTAATATCGCCTGATAAGGGGGCAGGATCAACAATGAGGTCGTCGAACGAGCGATCCAAGTTTTTATAGATAATTGGTCCGGCCAGTAAAATCAATAAACAGACAGCAATAGGAATCATGATTTTAGCAATTCTTTTTATATTGATAACGTTTCTTTTATTCTGTTGAGAATCAAATACTCGGTCTAATAATTGATGCAGCATACGATTTTCCGTTGCTTCATCCGGGTTGACTTTATCCCAGGATTCCTTGATGCTACTCATAAAAATCTTCTCCTAACTGCTTTTTTAAAATGGCTCTTGCCTCATGGAGGTAATTCCGAATAGTAGAATGCGGCTTTTGGAGGATGTCGGAAATTTCAGCGCCGGTATAGCGTTCGTAATAATAGAGATACACAACCGTTTTGTATTTATCAGGTAATTTCATAACCGCTTCTAAAGTGCTGTCAATCTCAATGTTTCCACTTCCCCGTACATGCTCGAATTCTTCAAGGGTATTATTTTTACGCCACCAGTGTTTCAGGGTATTCTTGCATACATTTGCAGCCGTGCGTATCAACCATGCTTTTTCATGTTCAGCGTTTTTAAAAACCACATCTGATTTTATCATCTTTAAAAACGCATCGGAAACAGCGTCTTCGGTATCAGCAGAATTTTTCATGTAGGCAAAGCAAACTCGAATAGACTGTCTTCATATGGCGCTTATAGATCTCCTCTATTTCTTTGTTCGTACGCAACAAAGATTCCCCCATCGGATTACCACCCTTCACTACTAATACAATTGAGGACCGCAAAGTGTCGGATTCTTTTTGTTTAAATTTGGGTCAAGGTGCAAAAACGTGTTAAAGATCTTTCGTTTTTTAACTGTTCGAATGGTTTAAAATTTCTTTAGTTATTTTAGCTCCTCCAAAACATCAATTAACTCCACCCAATTGTGTATGTGTAAGTGATCACATTTGGGATACTCTCCTTTATTTTGAGCACGCCAAGGATTTTCTACAGTTCCTTCTTCGTACCAAACAGGAAAGACACCTACTGCAGCTGAGCCCTCTACATCCGCTTTGATGTTATCGCCGCAAAACCATACATCATCCGATGACAGCCCTGCCTTTTTTAGTGCCAGCTCAAACAACATAGGATTTGGCTTTCTAAACATATATTCGCTGGATGCTATAACAAATTCAAACTTGTTTCTTGGCAATAAACGATTTATCCTTTCCGTTAATGCTGAACCCGACCATCCGATATTGCTGATTACTCCACTTCTAATATCATTGTTATTTATGTAATCGACTATTTTATCAGCATTTGGCATAATAGCTCCGGCTGAGGTATTATCCCAAAATACTTTCTCTGCTTCGGAAAGTGAAATCGATAATTCGATTTCAAGATATTCATACAGAAACCTTTGAAACTGCCACTGATGGATTTCCAAGCCCATCTCTCGAACAATGCCGATTTTAGCAAACAACTCTTGTGCAAAATCATTTACTTGATTAGGTGTCAGATTGTTCTTGTTGCTCTTTATATGCTTAAAAAGAACTTCTTCCCCGCTCAAACTGTCAAAACCTGGTTCGTAAAGCAAAGTATGTCCGTAATCAAATAGAATCATTTTTGGTTTATTCATCGTCAACCTCCCTATAACCCCTCTCATTCAGCCACTTTACAGATTTAGTTTCGCGCCGCAGGCTCCACAAAAGCGAGCACCGGAAACAACACCGGAGCCGCATTTCGGGCAGAAATTTATTTGCGGGTCGGCCTGATAGGTGGCGGGTAAATCCTCATCTTCACTGGTGCCCGTCAGAAACAGCCAGTCTATATCCTCGCCGTCCTCGCAAAAGCCGATCGCTCCGCCGGGAGACACCACATAAAAGCTGTCCTCGTCTGCGGGATTTTCTGCATCGCTTACCTCGGCAATCCCCAACAGGCCTTTTGCGTCGTATTTTTCATCGGAAGTGGCAAAGCGGAAGCTTCCGCAGCGTGTCACGGCGCATTCCGCCGCATTCAGCATTGTGTTGAATTGTTGTCGAATAGACATGTCTAAATCTCATCCTTTCATTAATAACTTCTGTTTATCAATGTGAGAGAGCATACCTGCCAAATTCAATAGCTCTGGTCTTCTCTTTTGCCAAGTCCTCCTCGTTCTTCATTTGAACAGCAAATTATTACACCGTTTGCAACGATCTTTCTGTATGGGGTTCATCATGGAGCAGACGTTGCAGTAGATGATTCGGTCTTTGGACTTATCGTATTTCTCGTATGTACCGAACCTCGGATGAAACCGCACCCTGTCACCAACGGAGAGATAGTCGTACATATGCCGTCCGCTGTCCTTTTCCACGATGGTCTTTTTCTTGCCCGCGTCAGTGTTGATGACCGTGGTGTATTCCGTATAGGTTCGGTAATTGTCTTCCTCGCCGCCCCTATGCTCGCTTTTTTCCTTTCTGTATTTATTGACGACTACACCC
>JAQWBK010000110.1 GCA_028706415.1 Oscillospiraceae bacterium
TATTGATGATTTTTAGGAAGGATGGTCCTGATAATGAATTTAGCGATTACACTCATCGGGTTTTTAGTATTGGTTGTTGGCATAACGCTTGGTTTTATTTCGGCGGTTATGGCCAAGAATGAAAATAAAAAGGGCAAGTTTGGAATTGCAATTGCATCGTCAATAGTTGGTGTTGCTTTGATGCTTACCTCTTTAACATTCACTATAATTCCCACCGGTTTCACCGGAGTTAAAACGACATTCGGACAGATTGATAACAAAACACTTCAAGCAGGATTTCATTTTAAAATACCTCTTGCACAGAATATCGAAGAAGTCAACAACAAGCAGCAGGATATTACCTTTAAAGACAAGGTGTGGTCGGTAACCGCCGAGAACACCAATGTGTATATGGAGGATGTTGTGGTATCCTATCGTATTAATCCACAAAAATCGGCATATGTTTTTGCCAATGTTGCCGATTATAAGAGCAATCTTGTTTCCAACACCCTTACCCAGTCTGCATTAAAAACCGGCAGCGTTAAATTATCAACCGACAAGGTGGTTAATCGTGGATTGATTGAGCCCATGGTCAAGGACACCTTACAAGAAACCCTTGACGAAAAGTATGGTGATAACACGGTTAATATTGTGGCTGTAAATATCGGCAATATAGATTTTGAAGAGGCTTATAACAAGGCACTCGAAGACAAGCAGCTAGCACAAAAGATGCTTGAAACACAGCAAATAGAAAATCAGAAGGCCGTGGAAAAAGCGGAAGCAGATAAGAAGGTTGCTTTGACATCGGCCCAGGCCGAAGCCGAATCCAAGCTCATTAAGGCAAGATCGGAAGCCGAAGCGAATAAATTACTTACCAAAGAATTAACCGATGCCATCTTGATGGATAAGTACATAGCAAAGTGGGATGGTAAAGTACCCCAGATTGTTGCAGACGGTAAAGGTAATTATATTTTGCAACTGCCCGAAACCGGCAAATAATAATGATTACAAACAATAGTCCAATTGCTAACGCATATTACAAATAAAAAGCAACAAGATATTGTAACACACCTAAAAGTGCCGAGAAATAACACTTGAGAAAAATTAGCTTGCAGAGTTTATATTTGCATGTTATAATACCACAGTCACAAAAACACACGCAGAATTATGCTTTGGTGCCGTTTATTGCGGTTGCTTTGTCTTCGATTCTGCGGAGGTTAAACCAAGGAGGAAATAATAAATGGCAGTAGTATCAATGAAACAGCTGCTCGAGGCCGGTGTCCATTTCGGACATCAGACCCGACGCTGGAACCCCAAAATGGCGCCCTATATTTTTACAGAGCGCAACGGCATCTACATCATCGACCTGCAAAAAACGGTGCGCAAGCTTGAGGAAGCGTATATGTTTATACGCGAGCTTGCAGCTAATGATGAAACAGTTTTATTTGTAGGAACAAAAAAGCAAGCACAGGACTCTGTTCGAGAGGAAGCGATTAGGGCCGGTGCACATTTTGTAAATGCACGCTGGCTTGGCGGTATGCTTACCAACTTCAACACAATCCGTGGGCGTATCTCTCGTCTCAGCCAGCTCAGGAAGATGGAAACCGAAGGTATTTTTGATCTTCTTCCCAAAAAAGAAGTTATCAAGCTTAACCATGAGATTGATAAGCTTGAGAAATTTTTGGGTGGAATCAAGGATATGAAAAAGCTTCCCGGTGCACTGTTTATAATCGATCCCCGCAAGGAGAATATTGCAGTTGCAGAGGCTCATAAGCTGGGTATTCCGGTCGTCGCAATTGTTGATACAAACTGTGATCCGGATGAGATTGATTATATCATCCCGGGCAATGATGATGCTATTCGTGCGGTTAAGCTTATTTCTGCAACCATGGCAAACGCAATTATTGAAGGCCATCAAGGTGAAGAAGTAGCCGCCCCCGAGGAGGAAGCAGCAGCCGAAACCGAAGCTAAAGCTAAAGCTGAAGAACCGGCCCCTAAAGCTAAAGAGCCCGCCCCTAAAGCTGAAGAGCCCGCCCCTAAAAGAAAAGAACCCGCAAAACAGGACGAGAAATAATCGCTGTTTTTTTGTCTTAACCCCTTAGCTGAAGCCGAGGGGGTTTAAGACTTATTTTAAAAATTAGAAAACCTTGAGATATGCGTACAAATGGGTGCTCTATGTCAAGGCTTTCATTTTGTTTTGATGGAAAGGATGGATATATCATGGCGTTTACAGCCAAGGATGTGCAGACACTGCGCGAAAAAACAGGCGTTGGAATGATGGATTGCAAAAAAGCATTGACCGAAGCCAACGGCGATATGGATAAGGCGATAGAGATACTTCGTGAAAAGGGGCTTGCGGCCGCAGCAAAGAAATCCAGCCGCATTGCAGCCGAGGGGCTTGTTTATGCCTATGTTGATAGTGATAAAAAGGTCGGGGCTGTTGTCGAAGTAAACTCTGAGACAGACTTTGTGGCCAAGAATGCGGATTTTCAAGCATTCGTAAAAAAGCTGGCTGAAATCATAGTTGAAATAAATCCCGCCGATGTTGCAACCCTGCTCGATGCTCAATATGAAGGCAACATGAGCGTTACGGATGTCCTTCGTGAAAAAATTCTTGTTATAGGTGAAAACCTGAGCATCCGCCGTTTTGTCCGCTATGAAGGAAATGTCGTTTCATATATTCACGGCGGCGGACGAATAGGTGTTCTGGTTCGTTTTGATGCTGATGAAAAAGCCGCTGCATCAGAAGAGCTTCAGGAATGCGGTAAGGATATTGCAATGCAGATTGCAGCACTCAGTTCCACATATCTGAACAAAGAGTCTGTTTCGGCCGAAGTTATTGAAAAGGAAAAGGGAATACTTGTCGCACAGATTAAAATCGACCCCAAAAACTCAAACAAACCCGAACAGATTATTAACAAAATGGTGGAGGGGCGTATCAACAAGTTTTATGAGAATAACTGTCTGTTACAGCAGGCTTTCGTTAAGAACGGTGACATTAAGGTTGAGCAATATGTCCAAGACATGGCTAAAAAGGCAGGCGGCTCGATGACTGTCGCTGAATTTGTTCGTTTTGAAAAGGGCGAGGGTCTACAAAAACGCGAGGATAATTTTGCCGACGAAGTTGCAGGAATGATTAAATAACTTTTATACGCAAATACAAGGGAGACGAACCGTAAGGATAGTCTCCCTTTTCTTATCATACTGCTCTCAAGTATGAAAAGCGAAATATTCTTATGAATATATTTTAAACATTGACCATAACCGACTTTACATGACCTTCGTTATAGTGTAAAATAATACTAATCGTTTCGGTTTGCAAAAATATCCAATACAAAAAGCCCTAAAATAAATTTAATATATCCGACATTTTATCTCGGATTACAGGAAATGGATGTGACTTGATGCAGCCTGTATATAAGCGGGTTTTACTAAAACTCAGCGGTGAGGCACTTGCCGGAAATGGCAAACTCGGGTTAGATTTTGATACAGTTCTTAAGATATGCAAACAAATCAAGGTTTGCGCCGATTCCGGAGTTGAAATCGGAATAGTTGTCGGAGGGGGAAACTTCTGGCGGGGGAGAACCAGCGGCCAGATGGATAGAACGCGGGCCGACCACATGGGAATGCTTGCAACCACCATAAATGCATTGGCTCTTGCAGATGCTTTAGAACAGCTAGACTGTGTTGTGCGGGTACAGACAGCAATTACAATGAACCAGATTGCAGAGCCCTATATTCGAAACAGGGCTGTGCGGCATTTTGAAAAAGGCAGGGTGGTTATTTTCGCCTGTGGAACAGGCAACCCCTTCTTCTCGACAGATACGGCGGCGGCTTTGCGTGCTGCCGAAATTGAAGCTGACATTATCCTTAAAGCCAGCATGGTTGACGGGGTTTATGACAGCGACCCCAAGATAAACTCGGATGCAATCCGCTATAATTCACTGACATATCTTGATTTGGTTAACCGCGGATTAAAAATAATGGATTCCACTGCTGCAACACTTTGCAAGGATAACAGCATCCCAATTCTTGTGTTTAATATTGATGATCCGGAAAATATAATACGCGCTATAAGCGGTGAGGAAATCGGAACAATCGTAAAGGAGGCAAAATAGAAATGAATGCGGTAATTTCTCATGCAGAAGAGAAAATGAAAAAAACCATACAGGTACTTATCGGTGAATATGCCGGCATCAGGGCAGGTCGCGCAAATCCTGCCGTACTTGATAAGGTGACCATTGATTACTATGATGTTCCTACACCTATCAATCAGGTGGCAGCAGTTTCTGTGCCGGAAGCCAGGACCCTTTTGATACAGCCTTGGGATAAATCTATAATCAAGCTTATTGAAAAGGCTATCCAAACATCAGATATCGGTATCAATCCACAAAACGACGGAAGTGTTATTCGCCTTTTATTTCCCCCTCTAACAGAGGAACGCCGCCGCGATTTGGTAAAAGGTATATATAAATATGCCGAGGAAAGCAAGATTGCAATCCGTTCGATTCGTCGTGATGCGATTGATAAGCTCAAGGAATTAAAAAAGAAGAGCGAAATTACCGAAGACGACCTTAAAACGGCGGAAAAAAGGACACAGGATTTGACCGACAAATACTGCAAAGAAATTGATGATGTCGCTTCAAACAAGGAAAAGGATATAATGGAGATCTAGGTATCAACTGGCTTACACATCCCTTTAGTATAATCGATGTCTACCAATACACTTACTAAGTCGGTTGAGTGATTATTCCTCTGCTTTTGTCAGGGGCGAGGCGGACTTATGTCCGCCTCTCATGTTATTATTTTCTGATTGTTTGGGGTGAGATGTTTGCTTTTTTTTCACAA
>JAQWBK010000111.1 GCA_028706415.1 Oscillospiraceae bacterium
GTCTCCGGATCGCGGTAAAGACCAATATGCCCAACCTTTGCGGCAGGTACAAGCTCAATCGCACCGTCAACCATGCCAAGGCCAGCCCGCAGAATGGGAACAAAGGCCAGCTTGCGGCCTGCAATCACCTTTGATTTCATGGCGGTTATGGGTGTTTCAATTTCTATATCACAAGTAGGCAAATCGCGTGTTGCTTCATAGCACATAAGCTCGGTAATTTCCTGAATAAGCTCACGAAACTGCTTTGATCCGGTGTTTTTATCCCGAATCAAGGTAACCTTGTGTTGAATAAGTGGGTGCTCTGTAATAAATGGTTTTAATGTGTCCGACATTTTCTCCAAGTCCTTCCCAATTATAAAATTCATGTTCATTTACCGGTTGATTGCTTGCATTTAAGCTCCCGCTCGGCTTGTGGTAGGCGTAGATAAATCGGCACCAGCTTTTCGGATGGAACCGCCTGATCTTGCGTAGCGGCTGCCTCTAATGCAACCCCAACCGCGCTTTGATATCTAAGATGCGGCGGTGCGAGAAATACCTCACCCAAACTTTTCACAAATTTATTATAGCACAATTCAGCGCCATCTCCAATTAAAAGTACAGGTTTTTTATATTTCTCCAGTTGCTTTTTCAAATCATCCATTGATACCGCGCTATCCTCCGTCAGCCGGACAACCTCTCCACGGCGAATTTCAAAAAGCGCGGTATATACCTGCCCTCTCCTTGCATCCATTGTCGGGCATATTATCCCGTTAAAAAGTGTACCCTCTGCCGTTCGTGCCATTGCACCCAGTGTGGATACACCAACACAGGGCTTTCCTTCTGTAAAGGCCATACCCTTAACGGCGGCAACCCCTATTCTCACACCGGTAAAAGAGCCCGGTCCGGCCGCAACCGCCAGCAAATCTATGGTTTTCAGCGGGATACCCGCATTTTTAAGCATGTCGTTAACCATAGGAACCAGCGTTTGACTGTGGGTTAATCCGGTATTAACCGTGGAACAGGCAAGAATCCGCCCGTCTTCCCAAACAGCGCAGGATGCAGGTCCGGCAGAGGATTCAATCCCTAATATTCTCATAAATCTGATCCAACCCTTTCTTGCCGCCCTCAATTTTTATGCGGCGGCAATCTTCATCCGGCTTTTCAAAATATACCCTTATTGTGTTATCCGGCAATGCACCTTCAATATTCTCGCTCCACTCGACAACGAGTATTCCTCCCCCATCCAGATAATCAAAAAAACCGGTGGAATATAAATCATCCCACCCTGAAACACGATACATATCAAAATGTATAAGCGGAGAATTTCCGCCGAAGGGAGAATTTCTGCCATATTCATGGACAAGCGCAAAAGTAGGGCTGGTTACTTCATCCTCCAGCCCTAAACCTGCCGCAAGCCCTTTGACAAAAACAGTTTTGCCCATACCAAGCCCGCCATATAAAGCGACCACATCCCCGCCCTTCAGCTCTTTGGCTAAGGCGGCACCTATCGCTTGGGTTTCTGAGGGCTTTTTAGTCACAATGCTTCGCATTTTAGGGTTCCTTTCGCTGTTAATATAAAATGGGAAATACTTAAGGTGACCTTAAGTTTACTGCGATTATATCTGAATAAATCATTCATTTCTATTATTCTTGATTAGTGAAAAGAAAACTGTTACAATAGACTCACTTAAACTTCTGGATATACAGAAAGGAACGGAACGCTCATTGAGTCTGGTTAATAAAATAAAAGCGGGGTTTTCCTCCTATATTTGTCACACAGACTGGTTGCTTGTTTTGGCCTGCACGGCTGCATCCGGTTATGGCTTGGCTTTGGTTTATTCGGCAGTCAAAACAGCGGGTGCCGGTTATCGTGATTTCATAATCCAACTTGCCGCCTGCATCGTAGGGCTGATTGTGGCCATGTTAATTTCAAAGATAGACTATGATATAATCTGCAAATTATGGCCGGTTTTGTCCGGCATTTCACTTATTCTTGTTCTGCTCACATTTACCCCTCTCGGACTTGAGGTTGCCGACGATAAAGCATGGCTGTCAATCCCGATTATAGGGACCTTTCAACCGTCCGAACTTTTAAAAATTACCTTCATTATATCTTTTGCAGCACATCTGTCAAAAGTGCATGAGAGGTTAAATGAAATATCTGTATTAATACCGGTCTGTATCCACGGCTTGATACCTGCAGGCCTTATTTTCTTGCAGGGGGACGACGGAACAGCTATTGTGTTCCTGTGTATTTTTGTTACGATGCTTTTTATTGCGGGGTTAAAGCCGTTATATCTTATTCTTGCATTTACCGGTGTAGCCGGCGCCGTGCCGGTGGTGTGGCAGATGATGAGCGATGATAAGCGTAACCGGTTTCTCAGCCTTATTTTTGTGGAGCAATACGCCAAAAATACCGGTTGGCAACAGCAGCATGCTCTTGTTTCAATAGGCTCGGGCCGTCTGTGGGGGGTTGGCTATATTCAAGGCGGAGATAATTATCTGTATGCCCGAAACAACGACTTCATATTCACGGTTGCTGGCGAGGAATTCGGTTTTATCGGTGGGCTTTTATTGCTTGCGTTAATAGTGCTTGTCGTGTTGGCACTGCTGCGTCAGATCCTTAAAGCGCGTGATTTACAGGGGATGCTTTTATGCGGCGGCATAATGGCGATGATTGGATTTCAGTCCCTCATAAACCTTGGAATGAATTTGCGCTTATTGCCTGTTATCGGCATAACCCTTCCGTTTTTCAGCAAGGGCGGGAGCTCAATTGCCACCTTGTTCTTGGGTATCGGGGTGGCATTAAGCGTTTATTATTCGAGCAATGTGCGTTCACGCGACTCGATTTTTTCTAACAGATTGAATTAACGTTGAAGTTTCTAAAACAATGTAAGGTTATTTTTACAGCTTAAAAAATCTGGTTTATATGTCGGTACAACCTCTTGCATTACCTGCATGAGGTTGTTTTTATCGTTTTTATTGACTGCATCATCAAGTATTTTGCACATCCTGTCAACCTCCTGCACGGTGATATGTGGCTGATGCCCGATAAAAATACGGCTGTTGGCAGTCGATTCAAGCCCCTCTTCATTCATGAGAAGCTCCTCATATAGCTTTTCGCCCGGGCGTAATCCGGTGAATACAATATCAATATCCTCATAAGGCCGCAGCCCTGAAAGCCGGATCATGGTTTCGGCAAGCTGGAGAATGCGAACCGGCTCACCCATATCCAGCACAAATATCTCTCCGTCTTTGGCCATTACGGCAGCCTGAAGCACAAGCTGAACGGCTTCGGGAATTGTCATAAAAAACCGCGTGATTTCAGAATGTGTTACGGTGACAGGCCCCCCCTGTTCAATCTGCTTTTCAAACATCGGAACAACAGAACCGGATGACCCAAGTACATTCCCAAACCGCACAGCCGCAAAATGGGTTGATGAAACACCTCTTCTGCTTTGCACAATCATTTCGGCAAATCGTTTTGTGGCCCCCATAATATTGGTAGGATTGACCGCCTTATCGGATGAAATCAGAACAAAATTCTTCACATTGTACTTCTGCGAAGCGTTTACAACATTCATGGTGCCCCAGATATTGTTTTTAATTGCTTCATCCGGATTATGCTCCATTAACGGAACATGCTTGTGAGCGGCAGCATGAAATACGACATCCGGCCGATGCTCGGCAAACAGGCAGTCCATCTTTTCTGCTTCTCTGATTGTTGCAATCTCAACCGCTATATCGAAGCTGTTTCCAAATGATGTAACCAACTCTTGTTGAATGCTGAATGCATTGCTTTCAAATGAATCGAGGATAATAATCTTTTTGGGATCGGACAATGCAACCTGCCTACAAAGTTCGGACCCGATTGACCCGCCTCCCCCTGTAACCAGAACAATTTTATCTTTTATAAAGCGGTCAATACAAGAGCGATCAAAATGTTTTTCCTGTCTGCCAATCAGATCCTCAATTCGGATGGTCCTCATAATATTTTGAAGCTTTCCGGGATCGGTAATTGCAGAATACACTTCAGGTAATATCTTGATGTAAGCAGCGGTTTTACCGCATATATCAAGAATTCTGCGGCGCTGATCTAAGGTTGCAGAAGGAATACAAATAAATATCGTATCGATTTCATATTCCTTGCATAATTTCGGAATATCATCGGATTTACCCCTTATTTTTAATCCGTTTATATATTTGCCGCATTTTTCGGGATTATCATCCACAACGCAGACGGGCAAAAACCGATTGTTGGGGTTTTTTCTTATCTCACTGATTAAGGAGGTGGCAGCCATTCCGGCTCCAACAATTAAAAGCCGCTTTTTGGCGCCTCCGGTATCTATTTTCGGGTTCATTCTATAGAGCCGATAAATGCACCGATAAAATATCAAAGACAGGGTAATAAAAAATGTTGCAAAAATATGATTTGAAATATGTATGTTGCCCATTACAATCTCGTATGCAACAGCATAAACAATACCTGCCAACATGGAGCTTGAAGCACAATAAAAAAACTCTTCAACATCTGCGTATTTCCATATACTACCGTAAACCTGAAAAATAAAAAGAGATCCAATATAAATAACCATCGGTATTAAAACCGATAGAATTTTGTTTCCTGTGGTTATGTGGTCGGCCTTATATATAATCATTATAGAATAAGTGCCGGAAACCAAAAGCATGTCTAAAAGGACCATCAAGAGTGTTTTGCGCTGTTTTACCCACCTAATGAATGGCAACGAAAAGTCCTCCTTAATAATAATCCGCATGATGCTATTATAATAATAAAACATACTATTCAACAACAGTATGGCAATACAATTATAGTTAGATAGCA
>JAQWBK010000112.1 GCA_028706415.1 Oscillospiraceae bacterium
TTATACCGCCCCGACCCTCTCTTGTTCCGCTGATTTCATCGGATAAATGGTGTGCGGATGTTCAAGGCTTGTCCCTTAAAAACTGTGCAATAAAGGTTCAGGATTTACAAAGCGGAAAGATTATATTCAAGGATTTCGGCGAAATGCTGTTTACTCACTTTGGAATATCCGGCCCTATGGTTCTTAGTGCAAGCGCACATATGCGTTCAATGCAGCCCGGACAATATAAAATTTTGATTGATCTAAAACCTGCTTTATCGCCCGAACAGCTGGATGCAAGGCTTGTCCGAGATTTTACCGAAAATAAAAATCACGATTTTTCAAATTCCCTGGGCGGACTGCTACCCCGTTCTTTAATCCCCGTTATTGTGACGCTTTCTGAAATTAAGCCGGATACCAAATGCAACAATATTACAAAGCAGCAAAGAAGGCAGTTGGGGACACTTCTCAAAGCGCTGACGGTAAATATATCAGGTTTCAGACCAATTGAAGAAGCCATTGTTACCTCTGGAGGGGTTAAGGTATCTGAAATAGATGCCAAAACCATGCAATCGAAGCTTGTAAAGGGATTGTACTTTGCAGGCGAATTAATTGATGTGGATGGGTATACCGGAGGATTTAACCTTCATATTGCTTTTTCGACAGGTTTTGCAGCTGGAAATCATGTAATAAAGGATTGATATGAGTATGACCAAACCATTTTCGGTGGCAATTGACGGGCCGTCAGGTGCCGGCAAAAGCACAATCTCCAAGCTGTTGGCAAAGGAGCTGGGCTTTATTTATGTGGATACGGGTGCATTATACCGCGCTATTGGATATGAGGTATTAAATCGTGGTGGAAAGCCCAACGACTCTGATTTTGTTGAAGGTATATTGCCTGAAATCAATCTCGAGCTAAAATATATTGAAGATATGCAGTGTGTGCTTATCAATGGTGAGGATGTTACCGGTCTTATACGAACACCCGAGGTATCCATGGCGGCATCCTCGGTATCGGCAATACCCGCGGTGAGACGCTTCCTTTTTGATTTGCAGCGGGAAACGGCCCAAAAAAGCGATGTGATTATGGATGGTCGTGATATTGGTACGGTTGTGCTGCCGGGGGCTGATATTAAGATATTTTTAACCGCTTCGGTTCAAGACAGGGCCGGGCGAAGATATGAGGAGCTTAAGTTAAAGGGAATAAGCACAACATATTCCGATGTGCTGGATGATATGACAAAACGCGATTATAACGATTCGAACCGTGCAGCTGCCCCGCTTAAAGCGGCGGAGAATTCCATTATGGTTGATACCACCGGAAACACATTGGAGCAATCGGTAGAAATAATAAAAGGTATTATTCAAAAAGCGAGAAACAATTAATATATAATGTTATTTGCCTGGTTAATTAAAATTTTATTCAGACAAAGAAAAGAGGATATTATGAAATTCGGTCGATTTTTGTTATGGTTTTTACGCCCCCTGTTCTTTTTACTTTTTCCGTATAAGGTTAAAGGTTTGAATAATATTCCCGAAAATAATGAAGGCCGTCTAATTCTTTGTTCCAATCATATATCAATCATTGATCCTGTTTTTTTGTTGATGGCTTTTAAATCACGACCCATATTTTATATGGCCAAGGCAGAGCTATTTTCAAATAAGCTGGCCGTCTGGCTTTTTCAAAAGCAATTTGGTGCTTTTCCTGTTCGGCGGGGTCAGGGGGACACCGGCTCCCTCGATACGGCCGAAAAAATAGTTTGTGAGGGAAAGCTTATGGGGATTTTCCCCGAGGGAACTCGTTCAAAGGACGGTAAGCTGGGACGGGCAAAATCGGGTGCCGCCCTTATTGCTTCACGCACAGGGGCGTCGGTTCTTCCGGTAGCAATCAAGGCAAAAAACCAAAAGGTTCGTCTTTTCCATAAGACTCATATTCTTATCGGTAGGCCGGTCCCCCCCGACCAGCTGCATACGCAGGACTCCGAAAAGCCAGATTTACGGTATGCCTCTCGAATGATCATGGAGCAAATTGCAAAAATGATGGAGGAAGATGCGTGAACATACTGCTTGCAAAAACTGCCGGATTTTGTTTTGGTGTAAATAAGGCAGTGGATACAGTCAATCGGCTGCTTGATAACGGTGAGCAGGTAGCCACCTTGGGCCCGATTATTCATAATCCGCAAGCGGTTGCACAGCTTGAGAGGCGAGGTGTCCGTATTGTCGAATCCCCCGGGGAAACGCCTGAGAATGCTGTTCTTGTAATTCGGTCACATGGTGTTTCGCATGATGTTTATGATGAAATTGAAAAATCCGGCGTGAAAATGTGTGACGCCACCTGTCCTTATGTATCAAAAATCCATAGAATTGTATCCCGCGAATCCAAAGACGGTGCGATTGTAATAATAGCAGGTAATGAAGGACATCCCGAAGTTACGGGGATACGGGGACATTGTTTGGGAAAATCCTTGGTGATATCCTCCCAAGAAGAGCTTGCCCTGCTTTTCGAAAATAATGAGATTAATCAAAATGATAAAATTATCATGGTATCTCAAACGACATTTAATAAGTCAAAATGGGAAAAATGCGTTGAAATCGCAAAAAAACTCTATACAAACCTTATTATCTTTGATACAATATGTAATGCAACTGCCCAAAGGCAGAGCGAAGCCATTGCGCTTGCAAAGTTAAGCGACCTGATGGTGATAGTCGGTGGACGGGAAAGCTCCAACACCGCCAAGCTTAGAGAAGTATGCTCGGAACATTGTCCCACAGTCCTTATTGAAACAGCGGACGAGCTTACATCCTCAATGTTTAATGGCGTAAATAAGGTTGGTATAACCGCAGGTGCTTCCACCCCTGCCGATATTATTAAGGAGGTACTTTCAACCATGTCCGAGATTATTAACACAAACGAAAACGAAATCAAGGAAGCACAAGCCACCAATGAAGCGACAGCCGAGGTTGATGCAGAATCCGTAGTCGAGGTTGATGAAGAATCTGTAATCGAGGTTGAAGCAGGCTTGGAAAATGCTCCGGAAAAATCGTTTGAGGAAATGAGCTTTGAAGAGGCACTTGAAGCTTCTCTCCAAGGTTTAACTTCTGATGAAAGGGTACGCGGCGTGGTTGTCGGTTTTGCACCCAATGAGATACAAGTCGAAGTGGTTGGACGTAAACAGACCGGTTACATCCCTAACAACGAGCTTTCAGCCGACCCGAATGCCAATCCCGAAGAGATTCTTAAGATCGGTGATGAGCTTGACCTTTTGATTATGCGTACCAACGACCAGGAAGGTACAATAATGCTTTCCAAAAAGCGGGTGGATGCGCTTAAAGGATGGGATACCGTTGTTGCCGCCGAGGAAAGCGGAGAAGTGCTGGACGGGATTGTTACCGATGTAATTAAGGGCGGTCTTCTGGCAGCTACGCACGGCGTTCGCGTATTCATTCCCGCGTCACATTCTTCAACCGTACGCATGGAGGATTTAACTCCGCTGCTTAAACAGCCTGTGCGATTTAAGATTATTGATATTAATAAACCCCGCCGTCGTGCGGTTGGTTCTATAAAAATGGCATTGCGCGATGATTTCAAGGAAAAAGAAGAAGCTTTCTGGGAAAGTGTTGCTGTGGGCGATAAATATACCGGTGTGGTCAAATCGCTAACCTCATACGGTGCATTTGTGGACATTGGCGGGGTAGACGGCATGATTCACATTTCCGAGCTTTCCTGGCGGAGGGTTAAGCATCCGTCAGAGGTTGTCAGTATCGGGGATACGGTCGATGTATATATTCGCGACCTCGATGTCGAAAAGAAGCGGATTTCATTAGGTTATCGTAAAGCTGAGGATAATCCGTGGGAGAAGTTTAAAACCGAATATCCTATTGGTGCTGTAATTCAAGCAAAAATTGTTGGAATGACAACCTTTGGTGCCTTTGCTCAGATCATTTCGGGGGTTGACGGCTTAATTCATATTTCCCAAATTGCCGACCGCCACATTGAAAAGCCACAGGATGAGTTAAAGATAGGGCAGGAGGTAACTGTTAAAATCATAAATGTGGATTATGAGAAAAAGCGTATCAGCCTTTCAATGCGCGCTCTTATTGAGCAAGAAGCCACAGCCGAAGAAACAGCCACAGCCGTAGAAAAAACCACGGCGGAAGAAACAGTCGCGGCGGAAGCAGCCGAAGAAAAAGTCATGGCCGAAGTTGCCGTACCCGAAGAGACTCCGTTGGTAGAATCCGCTGAGGAAGAAGCAGTCACGGCGGAAGAAGCAGCCACAGCCGTAGAAAAAACCACGGCGGAAGAAGCTGCCACCGCGGAAGAAGCAGCCACGGCGGAAGAAGCTGCCACCGCGGAAGAAGCTGCCACCGCGGAAGAAGCTGCCACCGCGGAAGAAGCAGCCACCGCGGAAGAAGCAGCCACGGAAGAAGAGACGGTTGCCGAAAAAAAGCCCGCCAAGAAAAAAACCACAAAAAAAGCTGCTACCAAAGAATAAACTAATCATAATTTTAAATCACCGCACTATTGCAGCGCGGTGATTTATTCTTTTAGTGACTTATACTAATTTAGGATATTAGTATTATACGCACATATGCATTCATCCCCTGTAGTTATTGCAGAATATAAAAACCATGCAAGGATATGAAATCAGTCAATTCCTACGGCTCAAATGGTTGATTTTACTAGGCACACTATGCTATACTTAATGTGCTATAAATCTAATATTTACCCTATATTTTAGGGCGAAAAACGCAACAGCCTGTGCAAATAACCCCGCTTTTAAACACGAATTTCAAGATATCACAAAAGGATGATGAACATGA
>JAQWBK010000021.1 GCA_028706415.1 Oscillospiraceae bacterium
TCGCCCGCTGGCTTTCTCAACGCTGCGTCCGAAAAACAAACATAGAAATTCATCCTGGAGCCACAATAGGCCGCCGTCTTTTTATCGACCATGGAACCGGAGTTGTAATTGGTGAAACCACGATAATCGGGGATGACTGCACCATTTATCAGGGTGTAACATTGGGCGGAACGGGGAAGGATAAAGGGAAACGACACCCGACATTGGGTAACAATGTGATGGTGGGGGCCGGTGCAAAGGTGCTGGGGCCCATTACAATAGGTAATGATGTCAGGATTGCCGCCGGGGCGGTCGTGCTTAATAATATTCCCGACGGCTGCACCGCGGTTGGTGTTCCTGCGCGTATTGCCCGCCGAAACGGCGCAAAGATGATGGATATGGATCAGGTGCATATTCCCGATCCGGTATCACAGGAGCTTTGCCGTTTGGAGGCTCGAATTGATAAGCTTGAAGGGCTGCTGAGCTCGGAAGAAAAACAGGAATGATTGCAAGCTAGGGTGAATGCAAATCTGGAGTGATAATAAAATGAGAATATTCAACACATTTACAGGACAAAAGGAAGAACTCAAAACGGTGGAAGAAGGAGTTGTGCGGATTTACGCATGCGGTCCTACCGTTTATAATCTTATACACATTGGGAATGCCCGTCCGCTTTGTGTATTCGATGTGTTGCATCGCTATCTGGACTGGCGGGGCTGGGATGTTCGGTTTGTTCAGAATTTTACAGATGTTGATGATAAAATAATCAACCGTGCCAATGAAGAGGGCGTTACCTATGATGTGATCGCCCAAAGGTATATTGACGAGTTTTGGAAGGACACCGAGGGGTTAAATATCCTGAAGGCAACCGAGCATCCTAGAGCTACCGAGAACATTGATGAGATAATTTCGATTATTGATAAACTGATTATAAATGGCTATGCCTATGCTACTCGGGATGGGGATGTCTACTTTAGAACCGGGAAATTCAGCCAATACGGCAAGCTATCTAATCAGCCACTTGAAGATCTGAAATCGGGTGCCCGCATTGATGTAAGCGACATTAAAGAGGATGCAATGGATTTTGCCCTGTGGAAAGCGGCAAAGGCCGGAGAGCCTTTTTGGCCATCTCCCTGGAGCAACGGCCGCCCGGGGTGGCATATTGAATGCTCGGCAATGGCGCGGCGTTATCTGGGTGAAACCATCGATATTCACGGCGGTGGTCAGGATTTGATTTTCCCCCACCATGAAAACGAAATTGCACAAAGCGAGTGCTGCAACGGGGTGCAGTTTGCACGCTACTGGATGCATAACGGCTTTATAAGTATAGATAACAAAAAGATGTCAAAGTCGATGGGTAATTTCTTTACCGTGCGGGATGTTGCCGAAAAATACGGATATGAGCCCATCAGATTTTTCTTGATTTCCTCAACTTATCGCAGCCCGATTAATTATAGTATCGAAATCATCGAGCAGAGCATATCTGCACTCGATAGGTTATATACATGTCGGCAAAACCTTGAATTTGCACTTAAAAACGCCGAACCGCCCACGACGGAGGAGGGCGGTGGGATTTTTGAAACGCTGGAGAAACGCCGCCAACAGTTTATTGAGGCCATGGAGGATGACCTGAACACCGCAGATGCCATTGCCACCCTGTTTGAACTGGTGCGGGATATTAATGTGGCAATTGCAGCCTCGACCCCACCTTCAAAAAAGGCCTGTGAAGATGCGCTGGCGTTATTCAACGAGCTTACCGGTGTGCTTGGTATCCTTTATGACAGAAAACAAACGGTACTGGACAGCGATATCGAAGCCTTGATCGAGAAACGAAGCCAAGCCAGAAAGCAGAAAGACTGGCCCGAATCCGACAGAATTCGGGATGAATTAAAAGGCATGGGAATAGTCCTTGAAGATACACCACAGGGAATAAAATGGCACAGGGGATAAGTAAATAATGAGCAGAAGTATAATTAGCATTACACTTAATCCATCAATTGATGTCACTATCTGGACAGACGGCCTGCACGGGGATGAGGTGAACCGTGTTACCCAAGAAACGCGGGAGGTTGGTGGAAAGGGTATTAATGTATCTCGGGTTGCCAATTCCTTTGGACAACAGACATTATGCATCGGTGTGGCAGGTAAGGAAAATTATCGTGAATTTGCGGATCACCTTGAACAAGAGAATCTTCGATATGAGTTTATAAAAATTCAAGGCTCTGTGCGTGAAAACCTGACCATCAGGAACGGCACTCAAACCATAAAGATAAACCGAAAAGGACCAACCATTTCCGCCATGATAATCGGGGCGCTGATGGCCCTCATACAAAGCAGGGTGCGCCCGGGTGATGTTGTAGTTTTTGCGGGGAGTCTCCCCGAAAATGTTGATATCAAGGATTATGTCGAGCTTATTATTGCGGTGAAAAATGTTGGTGCAATCATTGCAATCGACAGTGATGTGTTAACCGCAGAGGATTATCGTGCGGTTAAGCCATGGGTTATCAAGCCCAATTTACATGAGTTGCACCGCATGGTTAAGCTAAACGGTGATTCGATTGATGATATTGTCGAGGCAGGCTATTCCCTTCATGGAGTCGGGGTCGAGAATGTATTGATTTCACTTGGGGGAGATGGAATGGTGCATGTATCAGACGAGGGAGTTTTGCGGGTCGGCGTGCCAAAGGTAGAGGTGAAGTCAACGGTGGGGGCCGGCGATAGCTCTCTAGCGGGCTACATAGTCGGTTTCATTAAGGGCAATTCAACCGAGGATTGCGTTCGCCTTGCTGCGGCATGTGGAACATCCAGCGTTATGCTGGATGGGACAAGGCTGACAACAAGGGATGCAGCCAATGAAATTGCAAATAAAATAGAAATTCAAAGTATTACTTGCAATACATAGATTTGCAATAAATGAGAAAGGACTTTTATATGGAAATTAAAATATCAAGACCTGCCAAGGTGCTGATATATATGATATCGGTGATTATTATTACGCTTTTATCATTTTATTTCGTGCGATCTATGAACTCTGCACAAACGATGGAAGCGGCATATTTTCGATCGAATTCTTATATGTTTGTGGCGGCATCGGTATTGCTCGGGAGCGGAATATACTCATATATTTCATACACCCGACACAACCGCGAGCATGCAAGTGATTCTTTAGTGTTGGTACTTATCGGACTAGCCCTTATGATTACAACGGTCGCGGCCATTATTGTTTTCGGCGGTTTGGAGACACCTTTTACTCAACAGGGATATAATGCAGTAAACATAAATATTATTTCATTATCGGTACTTCCAATACCCTTTTTTATAAAAGGGCTGGTTCTTTCATTTGGCAGTGGCTTTGAGAAAAACTCTACTCGTAAGTTGGCTTGGATTTCATGTGGGGTGGCTGCCGTCCTGATTATAATTGCGTTTTCACTGGGCGGATTGTTTCGCTTGGTTGAGTATCGGCAGGAAGCGATTAACCCCCCTTTGGACAGTTATTATTTATAGAATTGAATAAAGAAGCTGATAATTACAGCAATCGTTAATTTTTTTTAAACGATATTCTATTTCATTGAAGTTCCTGATAAAAAAAGGTACAATATTAGAAACTCAACCACCCTCGGCTGAAAGCCGAGGGGTTCAGCTGGCGGCTGGAAGCCGTCTAAAGCCCTTTTACTAACCTTTGTGCGCCAGCTGCCATCCGAACGTTTAAAACCTACGCTTCCAAAGGGCGCGAAGAATTTATCGGTCAACACCGTCTCAAATTCTTCGCCTGGAAGGCGAAGGTTTTAAACCAATAGTTGAGACAATAAAATGATAGTTTTTCGCCCTGCGGGCAAGGTTTTGTTGGCGTGCGAAAGGAAATGGTGACTATGTTCTTTTATGAAGGATATGTATGCCCCGTTTGTAAGCAAAAATTTCAGGAACAAGAAGATATTGTTGCCTGTCCGGACTGCGGCGCTCCTCATCACAGAAGCTGCTGGAAACAGGAGGGTCAATGTAGTTATGCCCAGGATCACGGGACCACCCGCCAATGGAAGCGTCCTGAGGAACCCTCCGTCAAGGCCCCTCCGAATGTCCCGGTTGAGGGAACGGGGCAGGTTCGCACCTGTTCCCGTTGCGGCAAGGTTAATCCTGAATTTGCCGAATTTTGTGCCCGTTGCGGGATGGGCTTGAAGCCCCCCGATTGGAAAAGCGGCGCTCAAAATACCAACCCTTCGGGTTCGCAATACCGCGGCGGCATACCTTTCCAAGGTAGATATGGGGAATATGCACCGTATCATATGCCTATTATGGATCCCTTTGGCGGTGTTTCCCACGATGAGAAAATCGACGATATTGCAGCAGAGGATGTAGTAACCTTTGTCGGCCCGAATTCGGCATATTACCTCCCCCGCTTTTATAAAATGCAGAAGGACGGATCTAATACTTCATGGAATTGGATAGCATTTCTGTTCACCCCATACTGGCTGCTTTATAGGAAAAATTATCTTGCAGGCGGAATTGTTTTGTTTTTATCTTTAGTAGAGTCGATACTCAACAGTTATATTATGTTTACATTCATTCAACCGGCCCTTGACACCACCACCGATTCCGCCATGTTCGAATCAATTTATACACTTGTCAACAGCGGCCAATATAATCTGTATTTTACGATTATTTTCCTGCTGCTTTTTATCAGCCTGCTGGTTCGTATCATGTTCGGAGTTATGGGAAACAGCATATATAAACACACCATGGTCGGTCGAATTAAAAAAATCGGTGAAAAAACCGGGTTTAACGGTATTATCGGTAACAATGGCTCTCGGGACACATCTGTTGCCTCAGACTTTAAACGCGAGCTTACAACACAGGGGGGAGTTTCCCTTGTGTTGGTTGCAATTGCCGCCGGAATTGTCTGGTTTGGGCAGACGCTTTTTCAGGCTTTAATAATGTAGCTTTAAGTATAAATTGAACCTAGGCTATATCTATTTCGAATATAATTTAAGATATGGTCGGAAAGGTATAGAATTATTAATGAAAATAAAAAAAGTACGCAAGGCAGTTATACCGGCAGCAGGACTTGGTACGAGGGTGCTCCCGGTAAGCAAGGCCATGCCCAAGGAAATGCTCCCGATTGTTGACAAACCGGCCATCCAGTATATCGTGGAGGAAGCGGTACGCTCCGGGATTGAGGATATACTGATAATAACAAACCGCGGGAAGGCTGTTATTGAGGATCATTTTGATCATGTAATTGAGTTGGAACAGCGTCTTGCCGCCTCGGGCAGGCAGGAAACACTCGACCAGCTCAATGCCATTACTCATTTGGCAAACATATATTTTGTACGCCAAAAGGAAACAAAAGGTTTGGGACATGCTGTGAGCTGTGCCCGTTCCTTTGTCGGAGATGAGCCTTTCGCGGTGCTTTACGGGGATGATGTGATAATCGGGGAGGATCCTGCCTGCGGTCAGCTCTGTCGGGCTTATGAGGAATATGGGCGAGGGGTTGTGGGGATTAAGAAGGTCACCCTTGAACAGATTGTGCGTTACAGTTCATTAAAGGTAGAAAACCTTAGGGGTAATATATATTCGGTCAGCGATATGGTGGAAAAGCCGTCTCCCGATCGTGTTTTATCCTTATATTCGATCCTTGGGCGGTGTGTGCTGCCTCCCTCCGTATTCGACATACTTGAGAACACCGCGCCGGGAGCGGGTGGAGAAATTCAGCTTACAGATGCCATGCGTGTTCTAACCTTGAACGAGGGAATGACCGGAGTTGACTTTACCGGAAAGCGATATGATATGGGGAATAAACTTGGAATTTTGCAGGCGACCTGTGAAGTGGCACTGAATCATCCGGAGGTAGGAAGCGATTTTCGCGACTATCTGCGTGAGCTTGTCAACACCCTTTAATGTTGCACCTACCGGCTTATGCCGGTAGGCATTTATTATATCTGAAAGGTTGGTTTACATGCTTGCTGCTTCACCGTTGCAAAAGCCGAGAGAGCGCACCCTGTTGTCCTTCCTTCTTGCACTAGCTGTGGCTGTCTGCATTTTTCTCCCCTTTTTGATTATTGACAGAGGGTATTTTATCTTTTACGGCGATTTCAATGTTCAACAGATTCCTTTTTATCAGATGGCCCATGATTCGGTTCGCACGGGAAATATATTCTGGAACTGGACCACCGACCTGGGTGCAAACTTTATCGGATCATATGCCTTTTACCTTTTGGGCAGTCCGTTCTTTTGGATTACCCTGGTTTTTCCAAGCGTGGTGGTGCCCTTTCTGATGGCTCCGCTGCTTATTTTGAAATTTGCTTTAGCATCACTGTTTGCATATAAGTTCCTACGGCGTTTTTTGTTGCCGGATTACGCTATGCTGGGCGGTTTATTATATGCATTTTCAGGCTTTTCGATATATAACATATTCTTCAATCATTTTCATGAAGCGATAATCTATTTTCCCCTTATGCTGCTTGCCATGGAGTTGTATATGAAGGAGGGAAAACGGTTTTTATTTGCATTAACCGTTTTTTTAAGCGCCCTTTCAAACTACTACTTCTTTATCGGGCAGGTAGTATTTTTAATTATTTATTGGATTGCACGGGCTTTATCGGGGGACTGGGAACGAGTCGGAAGACGCTTTTTCGGAATACTCTTTGAAGGGGTTGTGGGTACCGCCATGGCGGGGGTGCTGTTACTTCCTGCATTTTATTCTGTTACGCAAAACCCAAGAACCGAAAACCTGCTGGCGGGTTGGGACATGCTTATCTATTCAAAGCCCCAGAGGTTTTTTGATATAATCCACTCGTTTTTCTTCCCGCAGGATATCCCGGCTCGTGCCGCATTTTTCCCCGATTCGGATAACAAGTGGGCGTCAATGTCTGCATGGCTGCCGGTATTCGGCTGCACAGGTGCAATTGCATATTTCCAGTCGCGTAAGCATAATGACTGGCTACGTCGCATTATGGTAGTGCTTACCATAATGACCTTGATACCCGGATTTAATGCCCTGTTTCAGCTTTTAAACAGAATGTATTATGCACGCTGGTATTATATGTTTATCATAATTCTTGTTTTGGCAACCATGCGCTCGTTTCAGGATGACGACGATATTTTGATAAACTGGAGACGCGCTTTCGGCTGGGCCATAGGAATCAGCGCAGCATTGGCACTTTTTGTCGCCCTGATGCCCCAATCCTGGAAACCGGACGAGAAGACAGGAAAACTTGTGTTCGGGCTTTATAATCGCGAATACCCAGCACTTTTCTGGGTCGCGATATCCATAGCGGCTGTATCCTTGGTCCTTGCCGCCCTTCTTGTTGCTTTGCACCGGCGGGAACGCAACCTGTTTTTCAGGTGGTCTGTTGGTGTAACCACCGCCGTAATAACAATATTCGGATGGTACAGTATAGGGGTGGGGAAAAATCAGGGGCGATTCACCTCTTCATATATAATTGATCGGGCGATAGGCGCCGTCGATAAAATAGAGCTGCCCGACAACGGGTTTTCTCGTACCGATTTTTGTAACGACCTTGATAATCTGGGGATGTTCTGGCAGAGGCCGTCCATTCAGGCTTTTCACAGTATTGTGCCCGGTTCGATAATGGAGTTTTATCCTACCGTTGGGGTGGAGCGTAATGTAGGTTCCCGTCCCGACACCTCACATTATGCTTTGAGGGGCTTGCTTTCGGTTGAATGGCTTTTTGATTACACCAATGACGATAATAAACAGTTAAAGGCAGACAGCAGCTTTTTCGTTCAGAACGATGAAGGCGGAGAGGCCAGCGGGGGTATGCCCGCATGGAGCTATTATGATGAACAAAACGGGTATATGATTTATAAAAACGACAGCTTTATACCCATGGGCTTTACATATGACCGCTATATGACAAGAACCAGATATGACGAAATGGATCAAAAAACGCGGGAGCTTTCGCTGCTTAAGGCAATTGTGCTTGAAGATAATGATGTAAAGAAATACGAAAAATATCTCGAAAACTTTGAACAGAATGGCTATTATGATACCGTTTATTCCGAGGAGGAGTATATTAATGACTGTGCTCAGCGCAGGGCCACATCGGCATCATCATTTAAAACGGATAACGGAGGCTTTAAGGCCACCATCACCCTGCCGGAGGATAATCTGGTGTTTTTCAGCGTACCTTATGAGGATGGATGGTCTGCCCAGGTAAATGGCAAGAAGGCGGAAATTATACCTGTGAATGTTGGATTTATGGCGGTGCTCTGTCCGGCAGGCGAAAACGCCATAATACGCTTTAATTATATGACACCGGGGCTTAAATCCGGGTTATTGATTTCGATAACCGCCCTTGACATTTTGATGGTATATTTTGTTGTTTCGGTTTTGTTGTCCCGTCGAAAGAGAAAAGAAATGGTGCCTGCAATTCTTCCTCCTACGGCTGATGAGAAAAAGTCCAGCGAGAATATACCGGATGACGGTTTTGATTTATATAAGATTTATCTGGATGTAAATGCCGATAAAGATAATGATTTGGATTAAAGGTTGGATTTTGGGCTAAAATTTAAAATGTATTACTAATAACAGATGATAAATGTCGGATTATTGTTTTTCTCCTTGTAAAAGAGAGTTATTTATATTATATTGTATAAGGTTAGTATCAGTCTTGAAACGGAGAGTTTATTTAATGAATATTCTGGTTATAAATGCGGGCAGTTCGTCTCTCAAATATCAGCTCATAAATATGAATGGAGAGATTGTTCTTGCAAAGGGTAATTGCGAACGCATAGGTATTGGTGGGAAATTTACCCACAAGACACATGATGGCCGAGTTTTAAGCAAAGAGGTTGAGATGCAGGACCATACAGCGGCATTTGCTGTGGTTAAAAACGCTTTGCTGAGCGGTGAGGGAAAGGTCATCAATGACTTGTCCGAGGTTGCGGCAATTGGCCATCGGATTGTTCAGGGTGGATATAAATATGACCGCTCGGTTTTGGTAACCCAACAGGTTATTGATGACATTGATGATTTAGCGGAATTGGCTCCTCTTCACAATAAAGCCCATGTTCAGGGGATAAACGCTGCTACCGCAGCCTTTGGCAAGGAAGTGCCCCAGGTTGTCGTTTTTGATACAGCATTTCATCAGACCATGCCCCCTAAGGCATATATGTTTGGGGTTCCCTATGAATATTATGAAAAGTATAAAATTCGCAGATACGGCTTCCACGGGACTTCACATCGTTATGTTTCAGCCCGTTGTCTTGAGCTGATCGGTAATCCCGAGGGTAAGGACACCCGCATAATCTCCTGCCATTTAGGCAACGGTTCTTCTATTGCGGCATTAAAGGATGGCAAGGTAATAGACACCACAATGGGGCTTACTCCCCTTGACGGCTTTATGATGGGTACCCGTTCCGGTGGGATAGACCCGTCGGTTGTCTCGTTTATAATGGACAAGGAAGGCTTTAACCCCAAAGAGATGGATGATGTATTAAATAAAAAATCCGGTATGCTTGGCATTTCGGGTGTTTCCAGCGATGACCGCGACATTGCACAGGCAATTGAGGATGGAAACCAGCGGGCAAAGCTTGCTTGGGATATGCGCACCTATGAGATTATAAAGTATATCGGCGGATATATAGCTGCACTCGGAGGCATTGACGCCATAATTTTCACTGCAGGTATCGGAGAAAATCAGAGCTTCCTGCGCCAAGAAATTCTCGAATCACTTGGGTACAGAGGCGTTAAGGTGGATATGGATAAAAATAATGTGCGGGGTCAGGAAGCCGAGATTACCACTCCGGATTCCACGGTGCGCGGCTTTGTTATCCCTACAAATGAAGAATTGGTAATCGCCCGCGACACAATGAATATAATATCAGGCAATTAATACTAATCTCAAATAAAAAATATTATTATAAAAACGAACAGCGGATGCGATTAAGCATCCGCTGTTCGTTTTGCAAATAATCATTCGTGCTCAAGAATTTCCTCACGATCACGAAAGAACAGAGAAATGCACCAGATACCAGCCAGAGCGACAATCGTATAAATCACGCGGCTAACGGCGGCGTTTTGGCCACCAAAAGCCCATGCAACTATGTCGAACTGAAACAATCCGATGCTGCCCCAGTTAATGGCACCGATGACCACAAGAATCAACGCCAATCTGTCCAGCATTACGTTTCACTCCTTTGTGTGTGCTGTAGGCATGCCGTGCAGGAGCCGCCGCGAATTGATCAAATAGATTAAAACATAATATAAATTGCGATTCCTGCGCGGAGTTATTATGAACACAATGTAAAGAAAATATTCATAAAACTAAAAACAAGAAATATTTAATATTATTTTATCGCAGATTGCAATTGACGCCCGCCGACGACAACAACGCTGTATGGCGGAAAACAGACCGCAAAGATGTCTTGATTTTTGCTTGAGAGCAGTATTACACCGTTCTATCAATAAGGAAACATATTTGCATACATACACCAAACCCGCCGAAATAACGGCGGGTTTGGTGGTAATCTGATAGACCAAATTTTCAGGGCGGTGTTTTTGCGTTCAATTAGGGGAACGAGCAATCTTGGTGTTATCCGCCATCCTATCGGTAAGCTCTTGTACAGGATTTGTTTTGGCTTCTGCGCGGTAATCTACATTATACTTCTGCTGATGCTGGACAATGACATTGTGACTTGCGACAGCATTTATATCATGATTCACACGACCCTGATAAAAGAAGTATTCATGATCTTGAGGTAGATCAGATATGGGCATATATTGTTCGCGATTAGCCGTTAGCTGAATTTGTTCTCCAAGTATTTTACGGACATAGTCACGAGTATCATGGAATTGTAGCAGTTTAGGGAAAGCACCGCCGGGAATCACCTGTTGCCAATCCTTGTTCTCATGTTGTTTTAGCAAATCGGCCGCCTTGTGCAGATGTGCGATCTCTTGTTGTAGGTGCATTTCCCAAATGGATTTAACATTTGCATCAAGCTCATCCTGATAGAAAGAATAATAGAGATAGCATTCCATATATTCATGCAATAATAGATTTTCAAGCCAGGTACAATTGGGGTCAAGAAGAGAGCCATAATGACTGACATGCTGCTCTTCAATCATTGCAATTTCTAAATAAAGCTGTCGCCCCAGATGGTTATAATAGGTATTACCTAGGTTCATATAAAAGTTCATGGTTTGTTGTTCACCCGAGGTGATAATCAGTGTGTTCAGCTTGGTTTGTATGTCTGCTGTTTTAAAGTCAACCGGATTTTTTACAGACTCGTACGGAAACCGATGCTCGGCAATAGTGGGGCGTCCCGGTGTGATATCCACATAGCTTTTTACCAGATTCTGTGCCGGAATTTGAGAATCTAAATCTAAAAGATTAGAATACCTGTAAAGATGGTCAAAATCCTCCAAGAGTGCAAAATCCAGAGCTTGCTTAACATAGGGGTTGGGTTCATTCTGTGCCAGCCAGGCGGTTAAATCAACCGCAACATGCTCATATCCAATTGTTGTTTCAAGTTGTGTTTCATCGATGGGCTTGAGCCAGTTGATGTGCTTTTGCTGTTGTTGTTCAATTCGGCGGGACAATGCAAGCTCCCTACGCAAATCATTATTCTGGCAATTACGATGAAACTGATGTTTAAATATCGCAGATTCTACCTCAATGCCGTTCATCAAGATAATGCGTATTTTAGTGTAAGGATCGACGGTTTGCTTATTATATGGTGTTGGGTATACGGTTGCCCAATCCATTATACCGTCTTCAATTTTGATTGGTTTTTGTTCAAATGGATTCATAATTATTCCCCTTATTCTTTTGTTTTTTATTATCTGTTCTTCGCTATAAAATATACAAAAATATTTTGTCATCAACGGGGATTAAGCGGTAGTGGCTACCCTAAAATATTCTGATACAAAATTGTAACAAATAATGACTCACCCACCCTCGGCTGGAAGCCGAGGGGTTCGGCTGGCGGCCGGAAGCCGTCTAATACTAATATCCGACTAAAATATTGATAAGGTTTCCGAGGATTTTTTGTGTCGGGCAAGGCCGACGACGCAGGCGGGCTGGCGCCCGGCAAGGAGGAGAACCAAGCCCGGTGCAAAAAGACCGGAAGGATGTTAAGGCTTTAGTCGGATAATATACTAACCTTTGCGCGCCAGCTGTCATCCGAACATTTAAAGCCTACGCTTCCAAGGGGCGCGAAAAATTTATCGGTCAACACCGTCTCAAATTCTTCGCCTGGAAGGCGAAGGTTTTAAACCAATAGCTTTAATTGATTTTTCTGTTGGTGTATTGTATTTGTTTAATATATATACAGATACATAAGAAATAATTTGGCAAATCAGTTTGTATTACAGTGATGAATGTGATAAAATCACATTCATTATTGTTTTTTGTTTCGGGGATGGTGAATACATGAGGCTCTATAAAAACACCGTTATCAAATTGTCCGTTTTATTATTTTAATAAAAGACCGATAGCCCCCTTTAATATGAATGGATCCAATAACGACCAAAACATATTGAAGAGGGTTTTATTAACTTTAATACATTTTTAGGGGTTGTATACATGCGAATTAACGAGATTCCAGTAAATAATATAGCGTTTTACGGCAGAACATATTTTAACAAGAATGATAACGCTTTATTTTTTAACTGGTCCTGTGCTGGGTTTGAACTTATGTTTAAAGGGACAAAAATTGAGGCGGAGTTTGTCTCAACATACAGTGAAGATAGCCTTGCAGCCTATCTTCTTGTTTTGGTTGATTATGGAACGGATAATGAAATCCGGCACAAAATCAAGTTGGATAAGCAAAAGGCCTTATATGTTCTGGCTGAAAACTTATCCTATGGAACTCACAGCATAAAGGTGCTTAAGATTTCGGAGTGCCAATATGCTACCGCAGGAATTACTCAGATTATTTGTGACGGGGAATTAGTTGAGATGCCCCCCAAAAAAAGAAAGCTATTGATTGAATTTATCGGCGATTCCATAACATGCGGTTTCGGGAACATATCTCCAGATGAGGAGGGTGAGTTTTCCACATCCACCGAGGATGGCTTTCAATCCTTCGCTGCTTTGACCGCGAATAACCTGGGGGTGGATTACAGCCTCGTGTCATTAAGCGGCTGGGCGGTTTACAAAAGCCCGTACGGAAAAACCGTGCCCGACATTTACAGCAAAACAGATGCGCTTAACGACCCCGACTTAACCGAATGGAACTTCCAAGAAAATCAGGCTGATATTGTTGTATTAGGTCTTGGCACAAATGACAGCGCCTGGACCGGCTCTGAACCTACCAAGCTGGACGAGTTTGAGTCTGCATATTTTAACTTTTTATCTGAAATACGCAGCAGGTATCCCAACGCTTATATTGTTTGTATTCTCGGCTCACTGGTTATTCCTGAACACCCGATTATGGAAAGGGTTCAAAATGCTGTTGGGCGGTTTAATGATGACAGGTCTGAGTTCATGAAAATCGCCTATAGAGATAAGGAAACCGAGGGACTTGGTTGCGGGCACCCATCCGTTATTAAGCATCGAAAGAATGCAGAAGTTCTTACATACAGGCTTAAGACAATAATTGCTGAACTATAAGCACATTATCCTGAAAAGGCAGAATAGAATGATAGGTGTTAAATAAGGCTTGTTGAATAATACCGATTTCTGCAGCTTCCACATACATATTATTTATATACTGAAATATTTTGCATATTTTAAGAAATTGGGCAATAAAGTGCGGCATCATTCGGTTTGTTGAGGAAGTCAAAATGTGCTTTGAAATCATGAACGCCGATCGAAAAACAAGCCGAAGCCAGCACGGAAATTATTACTTTAAATGCAGCAATTTCTCTTTTAAATTAAAATTATTGACTTCCATTTCTTGCTATGGTAATATTATGCTGAGTTAGTTATTCGAGAGATTTTCACCCATAATTATGTAAAAGAGAGGGAAGAAAATGAAAAAACGAGTTTTTGCGATCTTATTATCAGTATGTCTGCTTTTTGCTTTTTTGCCGGCGGGCACCGTGTTTGCAGCAGAGAACACTAATTTAAATTTTTGCGGCATAGATTTCACCACCGAGGCTTGCGAGTATGACGACATGACGGATATTGTTTTTGAGCCCATGGCAGACACCTGGGTGGAAGGCACAGACGAATATCAGGGTGAAAATGATTATATCATGAGCACCAACTGTGATAAAGGCAATTCTGTGCACCTATTTGACGACACCATCTACGCAATAAGCTTTACAATGCCGTTTACGGGACTTTTAAATTTCAAAGCGTCCATAAGCGGTGAGGAACATTGTGATTACTTGGTTGTCAGAACAGATACGGAAGAAATATATTCTACCGAGAATTTGTATTACGATAATTTGGAGGAAACACCTTGGATCGATGTTTCGCTCTTAATTAAAAAAGACCAGAAAATCTATATTGGTTACAGTAAGGATTATTCTGTTTCAAGATTTGAAGACCGAGCCTATCTTGCCGATATTTCGCTAGAAAATTTGAACATTGTCTTTTCCGATGAAATTGCGGATATAGACTGGTATGATAACATGGAAACGGAGTTTGAAATTTCGACCAAGGAGGAACTATGCGGCTTCTCAAAGCTTGTGAACCAGGGTGTAACCTTTAAAGATTGTAATATTTTGCTTGCAAACGATATTGATATGTCAGGAATTACATGGATTCCGGCAGGGCAGTATAATTTTGATATTTATGATAGTTACTTTGATGATTATTACTCTGATGACGAAGAACCCGGCGATATTTCAATATATGGTATGAAATCTCATTTCGAGGGAATATTTGATGGTCAGGGAAATGCCATCAGTAATCTAACATGTAAATATTCCTATCCATACAGCACCTATATCGGTTTTATCGGTATGAATTTCGGTGTAATTGTAAACTTAGAGCTTATTGACCCCATCATAGGCGACGGTGAGACCGCAAAATCTGCCGGTGCTGTTGCCGGGTATAACGGAGGACTTATAGCAAGGTGCTTTGTTACCGGCGGCAAAATTGATATAAAATGGGATAAATACTTTATGGCATACGCCGGTGGGCTTGTTGGTACCAACGGCTATGTATTCTCTTTTGATTATATTGATCTTTTAAATAACGAAGGCGGCACAATCGCCCAATGTTATTCCGAGGCGGATGTACAGGTTGAATATGATCGCAGCGGATATTTCGGCGGCCCCGGCGATGAAAGCGAAATATATCTTTCAATTGCCGGAGGGCTTTTGGGTGCAACCTATGGAGGGTTAGTGATGGATTGTTATTCAACCGGTAATGTGCATGCCATTGCCACTGTACCAGAAGAAGATGGTGAGGATACTCCTACCGACACTTATGCTATATCCGGCGGATTCTTAGGTATGGCGCTTTCGGAAATTCCCGAAACCCAAATGGGGGTTAAAAGATATTACGAAGATCCAGATGAGCCTGTCGTTTCAACAATTGCAAACTGTTATGCAACCGGTGCTGTAACAGTAGACGGTCCCGCACCGGCAAGAAGCCTTAACGCAGGGTTTTTAGGGTTTGCCCGTGATATGACTCCTGAAGAGCCCATGTATCGCATAACTATTGAAAACAGTTATTTTGATACAGAAACTACCGGAAGAAATAATGGCTTTAAAAAGCTGGCTCAGTTTGAAGGGGTAACCGGTAAAATATCAGCTGATATGAAAAATCAGAGCACCTTTACCGATTGGGATTTTGAAGAGGTTTGGAGCAGAGACGACTCTGCCAATGACGGATATCCGATTTTAACGGATTTGGGGGTTGGTAAGTCATTCACAGTAACCTTCAAAGACCATGATGATACGGTTCTAAAAACAGAAAATGTCTATCTCGGAAATTCTGCCACTGCACCTGCCACCTCACAAAGAGAGGGATATGTTCACTCAGGATGGGATAAAGCATTCGACAATGTTAAAGAAGATTTAACCGTGAAAGCAGTCTATGGTTTAACCAAGCTTGTGAAAGATGATGTAATCATTGAAGGTACCGACGGTGTTAGCTTTGATGAGAATACCATTCTTGAACAAGAGAAAATTACAAATACGCTTTCAAACACCGATAAAAATAATTTTAATATTAAAATCCGTGCTTTGCAGGACGGTAAAGAGTTGATAGACCTTTATAATATTCGCCTTATGTTGTATGATCAGCCCGTACAGCCCGATGGCCCGGTGCGTGTAAAAATAAAGCTAAGCGAGCAGCAGCTTGATTTCAGCAATCTGCAAATAACTTTCGTTGATGATTCGGGGAACATCTCTATTATACCCAGCACAATAGAAGACGGATATATAGTTTTTAATACCAGCCATTTTTCAGAATACGGCATTATAGGGACTCCTCAGACAACGATACCGTCCGAACCGGTAGATACGACGATACCGTCCGAATCGGTAGATACAGGCGACAGTATTCCCACAACGACTATTCTGTTGATAATTGTAATGATACCAATAGCTCTTTTCTCAATGAAAAGAAAGCATTCAATCTCGGCACAGTAAATCTCCAATAGTATTTTCAATCTGATTGATTAAAAAGAAGTCGATTTCTCTCGGTCGACTTCTTTTCTTTTTGCAATAGTTATTCTGTATTACCCGTTGCTGTCCGGCTTAAATCAGTGCTTGACTATGGTAAAATGTGCTGTTATAATACCATAGATTGATGCTCATAAAGAGCAGTGTGCCCTTGGGCACATATTATCCTTGCTCCGGACAACGAGCCGGAGCCATAAGACCATGAGGAGGTGCAACAAATGCCCACAGTAAAAGGTTCATACGAAGCCGTCATCATTTTTTCCACAACATTAGGAGAGGACGGAATCGTTGCCATCAACGGGAAGTTCAAGACCCTGATCGAACAAAATTCCGAAAATTGCGTAGTGGATCAATGGGGAAAGCGCAGGCTGGCTTATCCGATTAACGACGAGACCGATGGCTTCTATGTCATGTACAAATTCGAAAGTGCTCCGGATTTTCCAGCAGAGCTTGACCGTGTCTGCAAAATAACCGAAGGTGTATTGCGGTCGCTTATCATCCGCAATGACAAGTAAGGGAGGAGCATCATGCTTAATGTAGTATGTCTGATGGGTCGGTTGGGGGATAATCCCGAACTCCGGCACACCCAGACGCAAATTGCTGTCACAAGTTTCAGTATAGCGGTAGACCGCACCTTCCAGCCCAAGGGGCAGGACAAGCAGACCGACTGGATTAATATTGTCGCCTGGCGAAATACGGCCGAGTTCATCTGCAAGTATTTTCGTAAAGGTTCAATGATTGTTGTCCATGGGTCGCTCCAGTCCCGTAAATACATCGATAAGGAAGGTAACAATCGGACTTCATACGAAGTGGTTGCCGACAATGTGTTTTTTGGTGAATCCAAGCGCGACGGTGGAACCCCCTCCGGCGGTTACGATTCACAAGTACCCCAGTTTAGTCAAGCTCAGCCCGCCTTCTCAACCGCCGATTCAGGCGATTTCGAGGAAATAGTCGGGGATGAAGAGCTTCCGTTCTAAGCAAATGATTCTTTAGTAAAGGAGGCCAATTTTGATGGCTGATAGAGCAGATAGATCTGAGCGTACAGAGCGCCGCGGAGGAGCTCGTAAGGGCGGTCGCCGCAAGGTGTGCAGTTTCTGTATGGATAGAATTGATTCAATCGATTATAAGGATGTGGCGCGTCTTCGCCGTTGCATGTCCGAAAGGGCAAAGATTCTCCCCCGCCGTGTAACCGGAACTTGTGCAGGTCATCAACGCGAGATGACGGTTGCCATCAAGCGTGCACGTCACATTGCCCTGCTCCCATTCGAGAGCGACTAGAACTCTAATTTTATTAAATTCACAAAAACAGACCGGCTTTTAAAGCGCGGTCTGTTTTTTCGTGTATTAACGTATACTGTTCTCACCTTTTACTTGAGAACATTATTAATCTACTTTAGAAGCCCTTCGAATTCACCAAGCAAAGACTCAAATTCATCCAAAGCCTCATTTACCGGCGTGGGCACAGTAAGGTCGATGCCCGCTCGCTTTAGTGTTTCTGCGGGATAATCACTTCCGCCCGCACTTAAAAAATCCAGATATCGCTTGACATTTCCCTCTTTAGACAGCCCTCTCGATATTGCAGCTGCAGCCGAAAATCCGGTTGCGTATTTATAAACATAGAATGCCCGATAGAAATGAGGGATACGCGCCCATTCCCAGCGCATATAGTCATCTATTTCGACATCCGGGCCAAAATATACACAAAGTAATTCTTGGTAAACACCACACAGGGTTTCACCGGTAAGGGGTTCCCCCCGCTCGGCCATCTCATGCACCTTTAGCTCAAATTCCGCAAACATAGTCTGGCGGAATACCGTACCCTTATATTCCTCAAGAAAGCGATTAATAAGGTACGCCTTTTCACGCCGCCCCTGGGCTGTCGAGACATCACACCGGTCAATCATCCCCCTCATAAGGATATTTTCGTTAACCGTAGAGGCAATTTCGGCAAGAAATATGGGATAATCCTTATTCATATAAGGCTGCTTATCTGAATAAAATGTATGCATACAATGTCCAGCCTCGTGTGCCAGGGTGAACACATCGTTAAGATTACTGACGAAATTAAGAAGCATATATGGGTGCACACCATAAACCCCGGTTGCATATGCCCCCGTAGCCTTACCCGGAGTTTCGTAAACATCCACCCAGCCGCCCTCAAGCAGACGATCGAGATCACCAAGGTATTGCTCCCCCAAGGGTGCAAGATTTTGGCGCACAATATCACATGCCTGCTCATAGGTATATTCCCGTTCGGGCATATCGACAATGGGTAGATAGGTGTCATAAATATGCAGCTTATCCACACCAAGAATACGGCGGCGCAGTTCAAGATAACGGTGGTATGCGGGCAGACGCGAGTGAACGGCATCGATAAGACCGGTATAGATTGAGCGGGAAAGATTATCAGAAAACAAAGCCCTATCAAGGCTGCTTTCAAACCCTCTGGCGAGGGTGCCGAACACATCGGAACGCACACTTCCGGCGTAAAGGGAGGCAATAGTGTTTCCCATCCCTTCAAATGCCCCGTGTAAGGTCGCAAATGCATCCGAGCGTACCCTCCGGTCGCGGCTGTCCCTCAGCTTGCCGAACAAACCGTGGGTTAGGGCAACTTTTTCACCCTTCTCATCGGTTATCTCCCCCAGCTTCAAGTCAACGCTTTCAAGCATGGAATATGCACCGTCCAAACTTTCAAGGGCGGGGGCAACCATTGCCATCAACCGTTCCTCTCTTGCAGACAGAACGTGAGCACGGCTGCGTATAATATCATCTATCATATGCCTGAAGTCTGTAAGCAGATTATCGGAATAAACCCATTCGCGCAGGATATCGGGCTCCATCGCGGTGAGTTCGGGGGTGATAAAAGAGATAGCCTCCTGTATCTTAAATAAAATCCCCAGGATGCGGTCGTGCATAGCCTGATATTTGGAATCACTGTTGTCAACATCCATATTAAGCTTGGCATACATATATACACGCTCAAGCTGCTTTTCAAGCTGTTCGAGTAAGCGTAGGCCGCAGCGCAAGGTTTCGCGGCTCTCTCCCAGTTT
>JAQWBK010000113.1 GCA_028706415.1 Oscillospiraceae bacterium
TCGGAAAACCCGATTTATCATATACCGGTACTGCTGAATGAAACTATTAACGCATTAAATATAAAACAAGACGGTATATATCTGGATGCAACCGCAGGGGGCGGGGGACATTCGTTTGCTATTGCCTCCCGTCTTACAACAGGTAAGCTGATCTCTCTTGACAGGGACCCGGATGCAGTAAGAGAGGCATCCCAAAGGCTTGCCGGACTACCGGCAACCGTGGTGCAGGCCAACTTTATAGAGATGGCCGGGGTGCTTAAAGAGCAATCCACCCCTTCGTTGGACGGTATCTTAATGGATATTGGGGTGTCTTCGCATCAGCTTGATACTCCGGAGCGGGGCTTTTCATATCATGCTGGTGCTCCCCTTGATATGCGGATGAGCCAAAAAGGAGAGACGGCTGCCGATTTGGTAAACAGTCTTGATGAACAGCAGCTTGTGGAAATTTTCTTCAAATACGGAGAGGAAAAATACTCGCGTTCGATAGCACGGGCAATTGTGCGTGAACGAACCGGACAAGCAATCGAAACCACCGACCGTTTAGCCGAAATAATTAAAAATTCGGTTCCACAGTCATATCGTCGAGACGGACATCCTGCAAGAAAGGTCTTTCAGGCATTGCGGATTGCAGTCAACAAGGAACTGGATTATCTGTCCGAGGCGCTGGATACCGCATTCGCTCATCTTAAAATAGGCGGCAGGTTGGCGGTTATCACCTTTCACTCGCTGGAAGACCGTATGGTAAAACAGCGTTTCGTCGGTTACTGCAAGGGCTGTGTCTGCCCGCCTGACTTCCCGATTTGTGTATGTAATAGGACACCGGCTGCCAAGCAGGTATTCCGTAAACCGATAGGAGCATCCGAAACAGAACTTAATGAAAACCCAAGAAGCAGAAGCGCCAAGCTTCGTTGTATTGAAAAGTTGCAGGAAAACCATACTGACTTATTGTCAAGCAGGCATGATTAAAGAAGGGGGAGAATGAAATGGCAGTAAACCGAGGGACCGAGGCGTATGACCTTTCACTGTTTGAGAAGCGCCCGGCAAAAATTGTTGCATTGGAAACAAATAAAAAAGTGCAAAGAGAAAAGCAAAGGAGAAATGTCATCCAGTCTCTCCTAAACACGGTGGCGACACTGTGTGTGGCAGCCATTGCACTTTCGGTTGTAGGCATGCTGATATTCAGCAGGATTAGGCTGACCGAGATGGATGACAAAATTAAGGATATTGACAAACAGCTTGTGGTGCTTAAAAGCGAACAGATTCGGCTTAACGATGAGCTGTCACGCAAAACATCCACAAAAAGTGTTGAGGAATACGCGTATAACGAATTAGGCATGCAGAAAATCGAATCATCCCAAATTGAATATATTGCCTCGAATAACACCGATAAAGCGGTTATTGTTGAAAAAGAAGACAAAAATGTACTGGAGGCGGCAGGAAGTGCCATAGTAAATTTTTTCACTGGATTGGCATACCTGTTTGAATGATTCAATAAGTATGAGGTGAGGGCAGTTCAGCGAGTTCTCACAGAAAGCGCTGAGAGTTGGGATGGTTAAATCTTGACTCTCTTTTCTTTCAATGAGGACTGATTCTGTTTTGCTCACCATAAATGATAGAGTTCCTTTATTCCGGTAAGGCGTGGAAAGGTGTGGATCCGGTCATGGCCAAAGCAGTAAAAAATAAAGCTACCACGAAAGCCCCCACCCGACAAATGTGGCGGCGTTCTGCATTTATTATTGCGGTGCTCTTTCTCATGTGCGCAGGTATTGTGGGCAAGCTTTCGGTTATTCAGATAGCTCAGGCGGATTTCTGGCGCGAAAAAGCGGTCGAACAGCAGATGAGCGACAATCCCATTTCTCCCAAACGGGGTACGATTTATGATTCTAAAATGACGGTGCTTGCACAGTCGGCGACCGTTTGGACGGTCATTATGTCCCCTAATAGCATTAAGGCAGAGGATATGCGGGTAAAAATCGCCGATGAATTGTCTAAGCTTCTGGATGTTGACAGAGAAAAGCTTTATAAAAAAACACTCAAAGTAAATTCTCAATATGAGATAGTTAAGGCGAAAATTGAGCATCCTCTTGCTCAAACCCTTTCTGATTGGGTTCAGAAAAACCAGCTTGCAGGAGTTTTTCGCATTATTGAAGATTACAAGAGGTATTATCCTCTTAATAATCTGGCTTCCGCCGTTTTGGGCTTCACCGGAACAGACAATAACGGGCTTTATGGTCTTGAAGCATATTACGAAAAGACCCTTGCCGGAAAGCCGGGGCGCATTGTCACTGCCAAAAACGGATGGGGCGAAGATCTTGATGTTAAGCTCAAATTTGAGAAAACAATTGAAGCACAGGACGGCAACAGTCTGGTTCTCACAATCGACAGTGTCGTACAATACTACGCTGAAAAACACCTTGAAATAGCGGTTAAAGAAACCGGCTGCACCAACCGCGGTTCGGCTATTGTTATGGATGCCAAGACCGGTGCGATTATTGCAATGGCGACCAAGGGGGATTTTGACCCTAACGAACCGATGACCATTACAGACCCAGATATATTGGCGCAGATAGCACTTCTGGCCGGAGATGAAAGATCTGCCGCGGTTAAAAAGGCGCGGGAGGAGCAATGGGTGAATAAACCCATTTCGGATTACTACGATCCGGGCTCGGTATTCAAAGTGTTTACGGCTTCCATGGCTTTAGAGGAAGGTGTTGTTAATGAAACATCCCCCTTCTTTTGCAGGGGTTATCTCAAGGTTGCAGATCGTATTATGAAGTGTCATAAACCCGGTGGACACGGTTCCCAGGTATTTTCAGAAGCCCTGTCGAATTCATGTAATCCGGTTTTTATGGAGATAGGGCAGAAGCTGGGAGCCAGTCTGTTTTATAAATATTTTGTGGGATTTGGTTTTATTGACCGCACAGGCATAGATATGTTGAGCGAGTCCAAGGTAACAGACCAGCTTTATTTTGATGAGAGCGAACTGAATATACTCAATCTTTCGGCTTCATCCTTTGGCCAAAATTTTAAGGTTACACCCATACAAATGATAACAGCCATGGCGGCGGTTGCAAACAAGGGTAAGCTTATGCAGCCCTATATTGTCCAGCAGGTGCTGGACGGTAGTGGCAACTTAATATCCAACACCCAGCCCAAGGTTAAACGCCAGGTTATTTCTGAGAGTACCTCCAGCCGCGTCAATAAGATGCTGGCAGATACGGTAATCGGCGGAGGCTCCAGAAATTCCTATATTGCGGGATATCGTATGGCGGGTAAAACAGGCACCTCTGATAAGACCTATCGTGGCAAGGATGTTGTTGCCTCTTTTTCGGGATATGCATCGGCGGATGATCCTAGATATGTGATACTCGTCATGCTTGATGAACCCCATACGGCTATTCGTTTCGGCGGAACTCTGGCAGCTCCGGTCGCTCAAAAGATAATGACCGAAGCGCTGCCCTATCTGGGTGTGGAGCCTAAGTACACAAAAGAAGAAATTGCTGCGATGGAGCGCACCACCCCGAATGTAACCGATAAAAAAATATCTGTCGCCCAGACTTTGCTGACAAACAGCAATCTCAGGTATTATGTTGTAGGGAGCGGCGATACTGTTATAAAACAAATCCCCGAAAAAGGTGAGGGCATCCCCAAGGACGGCAGGGTGGTCCTATATACAGACGAAAATGAGCTTTCCAAAACCACAATAGTACCCGATTTTAAAGGCAAAACAATGGGGCAGGCAAATGTATCAGCCTCTAATGCCAACTTAAATATTCAGATGAGCGGTTTGAATACAGACAGCGGAGAAGCAAAAGCAGCAGGTCAGAGTATTGAAGCGGGGAAACGCGTACCGCTTGGTACGGTGGTTAAGGTAAACTTTGTATACACGGATGAAATAGAATAAACAATATTGATAATAATATATTAGTATTAGTCGCATTAAATACGGTGGGAGGTTGGTTATGAAGCTATCAGAATTGATGAATGGAATACCCCAAGCCCAAGGGCTTGAAAGGGATATAGTGGGTATTACCTGCGACTCCCGCCGTGTTACCCGAGGCTGGGCTTTTGTGTGCATCAAGGGGACTGCGGTGGACGGACATAAATTTGCAACCCAAGCTGAGGCAGCGGGGGCCGCCGTTATAATAGCCGAGCAGGATACCGGCTGTGCTTCACAGGTTATTGTGCCTTCAACACGAAAAGCATGGGGGATAATGTGTGCAAACTGGTTTGGTAATCCCGCCTCTCGCCTGCATCTGGTGGGGGTGACCGGAACAAACGGAAAGACCTCTACGACCTATATGCTCAAGGCATTGTTGGAATCCTGTGGCTATCGTGTAGGTCTGATTGGCACCATTCAGAACATGATAGGGGAGAGAATTCTGCCGTCCGGCCATACAACCCCAGACCCGTATGACCTTCAAAGCATGTTTGCCCTTATGTTGGCGGAGGGTTGCACCTATGCAGTTATGGAGGTTTCCTCACACGCGCTGGATCAGGAGCGGGTGGGAAGCCTTGAGTTTGATGCAGCCATATTCACAAATCTAACACAGGATCATCTGGATTACCATGGTTCGATGGAAAACTATCTGGAGGCAAAAAGAAAGCTGTTTGGTCGGTGCAAATATGCCATAATAAATATTGATGATTTATGGGCAGATAAAATTGCCGAGGGACT
>JAQWBK010000114.1 GCA_028706415.1 Oscillospiraceae bacterium
ACCCGGAATGTCCACCAAAACATAGTTCCTATCGTTATGGGAGCAGTACCCTTGGGCATTTGTCACCGTTTTACCCGGCCAGTTGCCGGTATGCTGATTCATACCGGTCAGGTTGTTGAAAACGGTGCTTTTCCCCACATTCGGATTCCCTGCCAAAGCAACCACCTTATCCTCGGGAGTGGTTTTCTTTATTACCAGGCCGGAATCAACCGCCTTTATCCCCATGGAATGGTTTGTTAACCCCATCTCAGCCACCTCTATATAAAAATTCCAGGGATGAGTTTTACTCATAGACTTGAATATTTGAAGAATCTTCCGAACGCAGGGCAATAACCGCCCCCCTGATTAAGTAAGCAATCGGGTCCCCGCCCGGGCTCATTTGCAGGCACTCAACCCGGGTGCCCTCAATCAGCCCTATGTCCTGCAGCCTTCTTCTCATGCTTCCTGTTACGGATAGTGCCTTAACTTTTGCGGTTTGACCCCTTTTCAATTCACTCAAGGAATTATAAAAATTCATAAATCATGGCCCCTCTAAATAGATATTATACTGATAACCCATTAATCGAGATAAGTATTAGGATAAGGAAACTTCATTTCCTGCTGCCATTATATGGCCGTGCCTCGGTATATGTTAATTTATGAAAAGGGTAAATAACAATGGATAATAAGTCGAATTTCCGCACAATGAAAGGGTATCACCTTATCAACAAATCCCAAATGACAGCCTCCATGGAGGATTATCTTGAAATGATTTATAGGATGCTGAAAACTCAGCCCCTGGTAAGGGTTAGTCTTTTGGCGAAAAATTTAAATGTAAAGCCTTCTTCCGCATCCAAAATGGTGGGGCACCTCAGCAAATTGGGGTATATCAATTTTGAAAAGTACGGCTGCATAAGACCGACCGAAAAAGGCAGCCTGTTGGGCAATTACCTGCTGCTCAGGCATGATATATTGATGGATTTCTTTTGCTTAATCAATAATTCGAAGGACCAGCTTGAACAGGTTGAAAAAATAGAGCATTATATTGATGAAAAGACGGTTTATAATCTTGAAAGGGCATATAAATTGTTGAAGGAAAACATGAAAACACCATAAAAAAACGGGCGGGGTAAATCCCCGCCCGTTTATATTATAATATAAGGTCACCTCTAAAAACCTGTTTTGAACGGATTCCGAGCAGAATTTTTGTCGGACAAGGAAAGCCGACGAAGCAAGGCTTTCCGCCTTACGAGGAGGTTTGACGCAGTCCGGAGGAAATTGTGCCGGAAGACACCGGAAGGGGTTTTTAGAGGTGACCATAATGATAATCTCAATGTGACCTCATACTGCTCTCAAGTAAAAATCAAGACATCTTTGCGGTCTGTTTTTCGTCATGCAAGGTGGAGGAGGAGAACGAGGCCAGGTGCAAAAAAGACCGGAAAGATGTTAAGGATTTAGTCGGATATTAGTATTAATGCTTTAGTCGGATATTAGTATTATTTTAGAATGGTATTACAATCTTGCGGAATCGGAAAGCGGATAGCTGAGCTGCCCGACATCAAACACACCCGAGAACATATTTCCGGCAAATTTAAGCGATTTGCCGGTACCTATTGCAACACAATCGGATGGATTATCGGCAACCCTGCACTCAACCCCGGTAAATCGTGATACTGCGTCGGTAATACCGTTTAGCTTTGAGCCGCCCCCTGTCAGGCAGATTCCGCTAACCATTATATCCCCTGCAAGCTCGGGGGGGGTAGATTCCAGCACCCGCTGGATTGAATATAGAATTTCACCAACCGGCTCACCGATTGCATCAAATATTTCATTTGCGCTGACCTCCTGCAGGCAGGGCAAACCGCTGACTACATTCCTACCCTTAACCTGCATTTTCAAGTTCTCCTCCGAGGGCAAGGCGGATCCCAGCTTAAACTTGACCTGTTCGGCCGTCTGTAAACCGATTATGTGGTTATTGTGGTTATGTAAATACCGCACAATGGCTTCGTCAATATCATTGCCCCCCACTCGTACCGACAGTGAAGATGCAACTCCCTTTAAGGAAAGCACGGCGATATTGGTGGTTCCGCCCCCGATATTCACCACCATGGAGCCCTGGGGCAGGTCAATTGAAATTCCCGCCCCAACCGCGGCGGCAACCGCCTCATCAATAAGCAAAACCCGGCGTGTTCCGGCGGCCAGCACCGCCTCTACCAGCGAGCGCTGCTCCACCTCGGTAACCGTGGCAGGTATGCTGACGGCGACACGCGGTTTAATGACTTTATATGCACAAACCCGCCGCACAAAGGCCCGCAGCATCATTTCTGCATAATCATATTCAGATATAACGCCCTTCGTCAAAGGCCGAAGAGCTAATATGGAATCGGGGGTGCGCCCCAGCATATCAAAGGCCTCCTGCCCGCAGGCAATCATCCTATCGGTTTGTTTGTCAACAGCAATTACAGAAGGCTCACGCAAGACAATACCTCGACCGGGAACATATATTGTTACCCAAGATGTTCCCAAATCAATCCCTAAACTTATACCCGGCATGTGGTGATCCCCCTTTTCTCGTATTGCCGACTTAATTTGCTAAAAGTATACATCATTTCTATGATTCTGACAAGCGGGAAGCTGTGGCAGTAACCGCATAAACCGCCTTTGCACCATAGATTTTTAATATTTTGGCACATTCATCCATGGTGGCTCCGGTTGTAATGGTGTCATCCACCAGCAGGATTGTACAGCCTTTATGTATGAATTTGTCAGGCGGAACCGAGAATACCCCCAGAACATTGCCGCTTCTTCGATATGCGGGCAGCTCCCTTTGCGGTGCCGTCTCATATTCTTTGATAAGCAGCTCCCTGCAATCAACCTTAAGCAGGGGGGCCAGCCCCTTTGCCAATACAAGGCTCTGGTTATATTTGCGTTTTTTAGAAACGGCGCGGCTTAAGGGAACCGGAACAATACAGTCAAACACAACCTCCCCATATTCCCTTTGTATCGTCTTTGCCATGGAAAGGCAGAACATTTCGGCAACATATGCTTTTCCATCAAATTTGAGACGGTGGAGGGCAGACCGCGCTGCCCCCTCATGATAAAACGGAGAGACACATCGGTCGGTATGCCGCCTGTGTCCCCCGCATCTGCAATCTTTTTTTGCACACCCGCAATAAGGACATAGGGGAGGCAGAATACTCTTTAAACGGGGGCGGCAGTGGGTACAAACCACCTTGCCGCAGACCACCGGTTTACCACAGCAGCAGCATCGTTCGGGATACAGCAGTGATAAAAACCGTTCCCACGCCTTGCGTTTTACCACCAACAGTCCCCCCTTTTGTTTGGATCTCGGGTTCAATCCAGGCATAGAGGCAAATTGCATATATGCCTGTTTTTATAAGGATGTGTTATTTATGATACTTCCCGCCGGATGAAATTTGCCGGGTGCGATATAGCTGTTCTAAAAGCATAACCCGCGCCAGCCGATGGGGAAAGGTCATGACCGACATTGACAGACATAAATCGGCCGCAGCCTTTACCTCGGGGGATAGCCCCCATGAGCCCCCAATAAAAAAGATGACATCCCCCTGACCGTTGACCGCCAGATTATCAAGGTGGTCGGCCAGCTGGGTTGAGGACATACCTTTTCCTTCTATGCACAAGGCGCAGCGATAGCTGCCGCTGCCTGCCTTTGAAATAAGTCGTACGCCTTCAGCTTTAAGCCCCGCTTCAATCTGGGCGGCCGAGGGCTTGTCCGGAATTCGCTCCTCCTCGACCTCGATGACCGTCAGCCTGCAAAAGCCACCCAGTCGCTTTGCATATTCGGCACAGGCATCCCTGAGCCATTTTTCCTTTAATTTGCCCACACAGGCAACCGTCATACTTCTCAACGCCCTGCCTCCTTGGCCGCCTTAAACAATCTAATACTAATCTCAAGTAAAAGGATCGAGAAAATTGTCACTCAAGGCGCGTTCTTCTTTAAAGAACGCATCACTCCATTTTATCGGATTTTATTATTGAGATTAGTATTAAATGCAGCATTCTCATAATATCATTACCGGCATTGTGGCGGTTCGGGGAGCGACACACAGCAGAAAATCTCGGCTTTCCTTTAATCCCGCCCTGTTCAGTGAAGCCAATGCCGCATTATATGCAAGCTCGGGTCGGTTGTTTTGAGCACTCAAATGACCCAGTATAAATCTGGTTACGCCGTTCTCGGCCATCCAAGGCAGCTCGGCGGCACAGCATTCGTTTGACAAATGGCCTGTATCACACAGTATTCGTTGCTTGAGAAAATACGGGTAGCCCCCGCTTTCAAGCATCTGGACATCGTGATTTGATTCAATCAATGCAAGATCACATCCCTGCAGGGCGGCACGAACATTGTCGGTTATACAGCCGGTGTCGGTGGCAACCGTAATGGTGCGCCCGTCCCCAGTCTCAACCCGAAAGCCCAAGCTTTCCCTGCTGTCATGGGATGTGAAAAAACCGCTCACAAGAAGGTCGGCGGCTTCAACCCCGCCCTCCGGAATTATCTCAAAAATATTATTATCATTGAGTACCCCGC
>JAQWBK010000115.1 GCA_028706415.1 Oscillospiraceae bacterium
TTCAAGCTTACCGAGTATGTGTGCATTTAATCCATGCTTATTTTCATAATTTGTCAGTTCTAAAAGGGGGGTGTTCCCGATGAGTTCAATCAGACTTTTATATATTCGTGACATATTATTCCCTCCTAATTCGGTTTTCATATTAGTATAATTTATAGAATATAGTATGTCAACAAAGCCTTCATTAAAACAGCATTGAAAATTTTCAAAAGTTTGATATGGTCTTGTAGTGTTATTAGCGCTTTCATTGGCATAATTATATCGGAAAAGCCGGTGGGTTTTGGATAGGCTCGAAATGCCGGATGTACTAATAGCACATTGATTGAAAGAGCAAAGTTTGAAAAATAAATTTTTCAAACGGCAATTTGTGCTTTTCGGTCGAACACCGACCAAAATTTCGACACAAGTGTCGAAACCGCACAAAGTTTGCGAACTACCCGAAAGGAATGGTCATAATTATGCAAAATGTTGAAATTTGCAAGAGAAATAAGTAGATGGAACTTTAATAAATAATACTGTTCTCAAGTAAAAGGTGAGACAAAAATTCTACTCGGAATCCATTCAAAACAGGTTTTTAGAGGTGACCATAAGGAAATCCGTTATTTTTTTGTACCAATCCCGATTTAGAAAAGTAGACAAAGTGCGAGCAAAAACATTATTATTCAATTAATGTTATATAATGACATTTGTCACATCGCTTTGTGATATAATTCACTACACAGGACCGAAATAATGGGCTAAAATATAACCATTAAAATCAGTTTGGTTTGAGAAGCACGGAAAGCAATTTCATTATTCATTCGGCGAAAGGATGGTCACATATATGATTATTCGTGTACAAAACCTGGTTAAACGCTATGGAGATTTGCTGGCACTTGACCATTTTGGATTGGAAATCAAGGAAGGGGAGATATTCGGGCTTTTGGGGCCCAACGGTTCGGGGAAAACAACTGCCATTAACTGTATGCTGTCCTTGCTAAAATATGATAAAGGTACCATTGAAATTTTCGGGAAACCCATGTCTCCTGATGCCTATGATACCAAAAGGAATATAGGCGTCGTGATGCAAAATGTCGCGGTGTTCAACGAGCTTACCGTTCTGGAAAATATCCGATATTTCTGCGGGTTGTACATTTCGGATAAGGCGGAAAGAAGTGAACTGGTCGAACAGGCAATTGATTTTGTCGGGTTGCAGGATTTTAGGAAATTTCTGCCTAAAAAGCTATCGGGCGGTCTTTTAAGGAGACTTAATATTGCCTGTGGCATCGCCCACAAACCCAAGCTCATTTTTCTTGATGAGCCCACAGTTGCGGTTGATCCCCAAAGCCGAAACAACATACTTGAAGGTATTCAGCGTCTTAATCGCGAGGGTGCGACCATAGTATATACCTCCCACTACATGGAGGAGGTTGAGCAGATCTGCAGCCGTATTGCGATTATTGATAAAGGCAAGACCCTGGCAACCGGCACCAAGGATGAGCTTAAATCCATGATAAAAACCGGGGAAACCATAACAGCCGAGATTTTTGCATTGACCGATGGGGATATTGAGGAAGTACGCGGACTGCCGCATGTAACCAAAGTGACATACGACAGCAGCAGGCTTAGGGTCCATTGCTCCGGAGGCAAGCATAACCTTATCCGTCTGCTTGACAAATTAAAGGAGCGGGATATTTCATTTGGGAAGGTGTTCTCGGAACCCCCAACCCTTAATGATGTGTTCCTGGAAATCACCGGTAAAGAGCTTAGAGATTAGGAGGGGAAGACACCTTGCTTTTATTTCATTACATAAACAGGCTGAAATGCTTGTTAAGGGATAAGGAAACGGTGTTTTGGACGCTGCTGTTTCCCATTTTGTTGGCAACGCTTTTTAATATAGCCTTTGGGAGTATAACGAGTGCCACCGAAATGTTTTCCCCTGTTGCCACTGCGGTTATAGACAACCAGGCATATCAAGATAACGTGCCGTTTAAAGAGGCGTTAAAAGCAGTTTCATCGGGGGAACAACCTTTACTCAAGGTCTCGGTTTTAAGCCAAGACCAAGCAGAACAAAAGCTAAAAGAGGGTGAAATCTCAGGGATAATAACCGTATCGGACGGTATAAACCTCAGGGTTATAAACACGGGATTATATCAAAGCCTGATAAAGTCCTTTTTGGATGAATACCTTCAAATAGAAAAAACGGCTGGGGCTATAATTGAAAGCAATCCGTCAGCCGTACAAAACGGTCTTTTTAACTCTCTTGCAGACCGCCGGAACTATACCGATGAAATATCCTTCAGCGGTGCCGAGCCCGATACCTTTCTTGCCTATTTCTATGCCCTGATTGCAATGGCCTGCCTTTACGGTTCATTTTGGGGGTTGCGAAATGTTATCGATATTCAGGCTAATTTATCACCACTCGGGGCCCGCCGTAGCGTTTCTCCCACCCATAAACTGACTTCAATTGTATGTGACCAGCTTGCAGCACTGACCATACACTTTGCTGAGATTTTGATTACCATTTGTTATCTCGTATTTGTTCTTGGGGTTGATTTCGGAAAACGCGGTGGTTTGGTGGTGCTGATCTGTTTTGTCGGTTCTGTTACCGGCATTTCCTTGGGAACCTTTGTGGGCTCTGCAATCAGGAAAAATGAGAAGGTGAAATACGCAATGCTTAATGGTATCTCGCTTTCAATGAGTTTCTTGGCAGGACTGATGTTTATAGAAATGAAATATATTGTTGCCCAAAATGTCCCGTTGCTGTCGTATATTAACCCTGCGGCATTGTTAAGCGATGCTTTCTATAGCCTAAATATATATGAATCGCTTACCCGCTTTTATCTCAATTTTGGGTTATTATGTTCATTGTCTGTTCTTTTGTCGGTTGCAAGCTATATGCTGGTGAGGAGGGAAAAATATGCAAGTATTTAAGACCTATTTCAAGATTATTTCTCAAACCCGTACCTCGCTGATTATATACTATGTTGTATTTCTAGCCATATCAGTTCTGATTTCGCGTTACAGCACCCAACCGGCCAGCACCGATTTTACCGAATCTAAAACAAGGATTGCAGTAATAAACCGTGATGTTGATTCCTCTGTGGTACAAGGGCTTATTGATTTCCTTGCCCAAAAAAACAACATCGTGGATATTGAGGATGATGCCGAAAAGCTGCAGGATGCGCTGTTTTTCAGAAGGGTTGAATATATTGCCATCATTCCCAAGGGATTTTCGGAGGATTTTAAAGCCGGAGGAAGTAAACCCATTGAAAAGGTAATTGTACCCGGTTCAACCACTTCAAGATATATAGATATGCACATTAACAGATATCTGCATACTGCTAGTATTACCGCAAGCTACAGCCGACTGGATGCAGACAATCAAGCGAGACTGGTATCTGAAAGTATGGCTGCAAAAGCAGAGGTGAAAATGCTTTCAAAGACTACCTCAAACGGATTTATCGGATATATCTACTACTATAATTATTTTGCGTATGTGATACTGGCAATAAGCATCCTCGGAATAAGCACCATAATGATGGTGTTTAATCAGCCCGACCTGCGCCGACGCAATCTGTGTTCTCCTTTAAAGCTTCGCAGCATGAACTATCAGCTTGCACTTGGAAGCGCTATATACTCGGTAGCCTGCTGGCTTATCACGGTCATGTTCGGTATTGTCATATATGGTGAGTCACTGCTTTCTTCAGGACTTCTGCCGATGTTAATACTGAATTCGTTTGTTTTTACAATCGTATGTACCTCTATTGGCTTTTTGGTTGGGGTATTGATTAAGAGCCAGAATGTGCAGGCGGCTATTGTAAATGTTCTCTCCCTTGGGATGAGCTTTATATGCGGGGTATTTGTTCCCCAGGCTATTTTGGGAAAAACAGTTCTCCGCTTTGCAAGCTTTCTGCCCGCCTATTGGTATATAAGCGTTAATAATGCTATAGGCGACCTGAGCTATAAAGCTGATTTTAACAAGATACTCATACCAATGCTAATACAAATAGGGTTTGCAATCATGATTTTCTCGGTCACGCTTTTTATCAGCAAGCAAAAAAAAACCTCTAATCAGTAATCTAATACTAATATCCGACTAAAATATTGATAAGGTTTCCGAGGATTTTTTGTGTCGGGCAAGGCCGACGACGCAGGCGGGCTGGCGCCCGGCAAGGAGGAGAACAAAACCCGGTGCAAAAATGACCGGAAAGATGTTAAGGATTTAGTCGGATATTAGTATAATACCAATCATTCATTGAATTTTTCATATTTTCTATGAGTGGTTCTATGAGTGGTTAGTATAATAGAAAAACTCTCCCCCGCCTTTAATAAGGTGGGGGAGAGTTTTATGCTGTTCTCACCTTTTATTTGAGATCAGTATTATATCCCGAAATCTGAAAGCTGCAAGCCTTTGTTATGCTCCAACGCCCAGTTGATGTTCCAGGTGTTTGTAAAAAGCAGAAGATAACTGTCGTGAAAGTCTTGCACT
>JAQWBK010000116.1 GCA_028706415.1 Oscillospiraceae bacterium
TCTTTCCTTCCCATGCGGTTATCCTACGAGATTCACTTTTTCGGCTGCGGTTCATACTCTCCTCCATACCATGTTCTGTATGGTATTAGTATAGTACGAATTGCAACACTATGCAAATGATGATTTATATTTTATAATTTGGCTTTATCCACATATTTTGCTGCCTGCTGTGCTGCAATCAGGCCTTCCCCCACCGCCTTGGATATTTGCAGGGGAGAGCCGGTACAATCGCCTGCGGCGAACAGGCCGGGGATGTTTGTTTCCATGCGGGTGCTAGTCTTGATAAATCCATTTTCGGTTTCAAGCCCCGAAACAAGGGTTGAGGGGGCGATGGCGTTGCGAAGGATAAATACTCCGTCGGTCTCAAGGGTGGCATCCCCCAAATCAACCGCCTTAACAGAATCATCCCCGATTACAGCCTTTAAAGCCCCGGAAATAAAGGGAATGGATGGGTTAAGCTCTGACGGGCGTTCACCCTTGGCAACCATTTTGACATCAACACCAATGCTGTTAAGGAAATTGGTTTCTTCTGCCGCATCGGGAGCAAGCCCCCACACCATTGCCTTTTTACCCCGATATAACATACCGTCACAGGTTGCGCAATAGCTGATGCCCCTGCCAAGAAGCTCCTCCTCGCCCGGGACAACCCGAGCCTTTGCAACCCCTATGGCCAAAATTACGGTGGCTGCTTCTATGATGTCACCGGCGAAATTTACCATAAAATAATCACCCAGAGGCATTATATTTGCAGCCCGCCCTTTCTCATGGGTTATTCCCAAAGCGGCGGTATGTTCGGCAAACTTCAGCATCAGTTCAGCCCCGGTAAGCTTATAAAAGCCAAGGTAATTATCTACCATTTCAGCGCGTTCCAGGTTGTTACCTTCGGAGGACAGCAGCCGCACACTTTTCCCCCTGGCGACGGCATTGACGGCTGCCGACATGCCCGCAGGCCCCCCTCCGATTATTACAATATCGGTTGATACACTCATGGTCATTCTCCCTTCGGATTTATTCCCTGTTTCTCCTGGCCATCCCGAATTTCAAGCTCTTGGGGGATTACCGTCTCACCACAGGCGGTGCAATAATACCTCAGCTCTACCTTGCAACCGCATCTTTTGTGCACCAGCTGCTTATAACAGGTTGTCAGATGCTTATCGCCCCATAAAAAAAGTGCGTTGAATACATCCTTTAAATCGGTACCGCTATTGGTCAAGGTATATCGGTATCTCGGTGGGTGCTCCTGATAAAGCTCGCTGCCCACCAGATTGTCGCTTTCCAGTGATTTAAGACGGTTGGACAGAAGGTTGCTGGGTATACCATTCAAACTATCCTGCAACTGTTTGTAGGTGGATTTGCCGTTGAGAAGCCGGTGCAGGATAAGTATTGTCCATCGGTCGCCTATGAGATTAAGTGTTTGGGCAATATTGCAAGGGATGGTATAGGTACTCTTCATTTTTATGACCATTCCTTTCGGGTAGTCCGCAAACTTTGTGCGGTTTCGACACTTGTGTCGAAATTTTGGTCGGTGTTCGACCGAAAAGCACAAATTTGCCGTTTGAAAAAATTATTTTTCAGACTTCATCGCTCAATAATATTCTCAAGGTGTAAAGCAATAATATCACAGTAACTATAAAAAGTCAAGAGAATTTATAAAATAAAGTTATAAATATTTGTTACACTAAAATATTATGGATAATCTGTATATAAAGACTAAAATTATTAACAATACAGAAGAAATCACCTTTAAATATGGGCAATAATGATAAATCGTTGCATATTACGACATTTCAATATATAATGTAGTAGCAATGAAAAATACTGGGCTTGAGTTAATTTGTCATTACCTTTTTGAAGGAGAAAATTTTATATGAATACAGAAAATATAAGCGGGGTTACGGCAGAGGAATTATCCGGTCTGCTTACCTCCAAGCTGTTGCATAATTTTTCGGTGCAACCCCAAAATGCCACCAACGAAAATTTCTATAACGCACTGGTATTGGTGCTTCGTGATATTATGCGTCAAAAGCGGGTCAAATATATCCAAGAGACCCATAAAAACAACACCCGCCAGGTGTATTACCTGTGCATGGAATTCTTGATGGGGCGCTCACTGAAAAATACCCTTTTCAATCTGAATATATCCGATGTGGCTCGCACCGTTTTAGAGAAGTATGATGTAAAGCTGGATACACTTTTCGAACTGGAACCGGATGCTGGGCTGGGGAACGGCGGGCTTGGCAGGCTTGCAGCCTGTTTTCTTGATAGCATGGCAACCGAGTCCATTCCCGCAATCGGCTATTCGCTGCTTTATGAATACGGTATTTTCCGTCAAAAGCTGGTGGACGGGTGGCAGACCGAGCTGCCCGACTTTTGGCTTCCCGGTGGTGAAGCATGGCTGCTGCCACGGCCCGAACTGACAAAGCAGGTCAGTTTCGGCGGAAATATTAGAGAATGGTGGGACGGCGGGCACCATCATGTTGAACATGAAAACGCAAATGTAGTGCTTGCCCAGCCCTATGATATGATGGTGCCGGGCAAGGATGGGCGGGGGGTCTCCACCCTGAGGCTATGGAGCGCCACCGCCCCGGGTATGGATATGTCACTTTTTAATCAGGGGGAATATATGCGCGCCATGGAGCAGAAGTCTATGGCCGAGGTTATCACCCAGGTTCTGTATCCCGCCGATAATCATCGTGAGGGTAAATCTTTGCGCCTATCACAGCAGTATTTTCTGGTTTCGGCCTCGGTTCAGGATATTGTGCGCCGTCATCTTGATGTATACGGTACACTTGACACGCTGCCCGATATGACCGCCATACACATTAATGACACCCATCCCACCCTTGCAATTCCCGAGCTTATGCGAATTCTTATGGATGAGTGCGGTTATTCATGGGATTCGGCGTGGGATATCGTTTCAAGGACGGTTGCTTATACCAACCACACCGTTATGGGGGAAGCGCTGGAGTGCTGGCCTGAAGACCTTTTCAGCAGGAGACTGCCGAGGATTTATCAAATTGTGCGAGAAATTAACGATCGCTATAGCGCTAAAATCATGGAGCTCACCGGTGGTGACCGGGATAAGGTGAGCAGGATGGCAATCATCAGCTATGGAGTAATAAAAATGGCCAACCTGTGCGTTGCCGCAGCCCATTCGGTAAACGGGGTGTCCCAGCTTCACAGCGAGATAATAAAAAATGATGTATTCCGTGATGCTTATTCCTTGATGCCCAAAAAGTTCCTCAATGTCACCAACGGAATTGCACATCGTCGTTGGCTTTGTCAGGCCAATCCGGGGTTGACGAGCTTTATCAAGGATAAAATCGGAGACGGTTTTGTGCTTGACGCATCCGAGCTGTCAAAGCTGAAGCCGTATGCCGATGATGGCTCGGCTCTCGAGGAATTCCTGGATATTAAGCGGGCAAATAAGGAGCGGCTTGCCGCATATATCAAGGAGCATAATGGGATAAGTGTTGACCCAGACTCGATTTTTGATGTGCAGGTGAAGCGACTGCACGAATATAAGCGGCAGCACCTTAACGCCCTTCATATACTTCATTCCTATCTTGAATTAAAAGAAAATCCCAACATGGATTTCGTGCCTCGAACCTACCTGTTCGGAGCAAAATCTGCACCCGGGTATTACCTTGCAAAGGAAATAATTTCTTTTATATATGCCCTTGGCAAGGAAATAGAAAACCAACCTGACGTAAGGGATAAGCTTAAGGTGGTGTTTCTGGAGGATTACCGCGTAACCCTTGCAGAGCTGCTTATGCCGGCCGCCGATATCAGCGAGCAGATTTCTCTTGCCGGAACCGAGGCGAGCGGAACAGGCAACATGAAACTGATGATGAACGGGGCAATTACCCTGGGAACACTGGACGGCGCCAATGTTGAAATCACCCAAGCGGTGGGGACAGACAACATTTTTCTGTTCGGCATGACCGCACAAGAGGTGGAGGAGCTGAAAAATCGCGGTGGGTATAACCCCCAGGCGATTTACAACTCAAACATGAAGATACACCGAGCAATTGATTATTTATTCAAGGGCTTTGGCGGAAGGGCATACGGCGAGGTGGCGGGCTCCTTAATCCAAGGGGATGCGTATATGGTGCTTGCCGATTTTGAGGATTATGCGCGTGCCCAAAAGCTATCGGCAGATGTTTATAAAGACCGGCTCAAATGGGGGCGGATGGCCTTGCTCAACACGGCTTGCAGCGGTGGGTTCTCATCCGACCGCACAATCCGCGATTATGCACGGGATATATGGCATTTCTGATTTAGATTAAAGCAATCTTCATCCCGCTATTTTGTTAAATATACTTTCCCTCGGTTTATAACGGCTGGCGAACTATACGGACACGCGTTGCGTGTCCGTATAGTTACGAAAAGATTATTATGGTCACCTTTTACTTGAGAACAGTATTACATGGCGTTTTATCAAATGCG
>JAQWBK010000117.1 GCA_028706415.1 Oscillospiraceae bacterium
ATCCCCCGTCTTTGAACGGAGAAGTCCCGATATGGTGTGCATGGCGGTGGTTTTTCCCGCACCGTTTGCCCCTATGAGGGAAACGATCTCTCCCTCCTCAACATGGAAGGACACCCCTTTAAGCGCATGGATTGCGCCGTAGTATACATTAATATCATTTACGCTGAGCATGTATGCCCCGCCTTTCCGTCCGAATTTCGCTGCCGATATTGTATCGGTTATTAAACCGCTCAATTATTGCCGGGTTTAACAGCCGAGATATGCCGCTATAACCTTTTCATTCTTTCGTATTTTATCTGGGGACCCTTCGGCAATCAGGGTGCCGTAATCCAGCACATACAGCCGCTCACATACATTCATAACAAGGCTCATATCATGCTCGATAAGAAGGATGGCAACATTAAATCGCCCCCGAATATCGCGAATGGTCTCCATTAAATCCCGCGTTTCGGTGGGATTCATTCCGGCGGCAGGCTCATCCAGAAGCAGCAGCTTGGGCTTGGAGGCAAGGGCGCGCAATATTTCCAGCTTTCGTTGCTGTCCGTAAGGAAGGTTGGCCGCCATCTGGTCAGCCGTGTCCTCCATATCAAAAATCCTCAGCAGCTCTCTTGCCTTTTTGTCAACCTCCCGCTCCTGTCTCCAGCACCCGGGAAGGCGGAACATTGCGGTGAGAATTTTATATTTCATGTTCTGATTCATGGCAACCTTGATGTTATCCGCCACCGTCATGTTTTTAAAAAGGCGGATATTTTGAAAGGTTCGGGCAATTCCGATACGATTAATCTGATAAGGCTTTTTACCGATTATGCTGTTGCCCTCCAGCCGGATGGCCCCCCCACTCGGAACATAAACTCCGGTAAGCAGATTAAAAACGGTGGTCTTACCTGCACCGTTAGGCCCGATAAGCCCCACTATCTCCCCGTCGTCAATAACCATATGCAGCTCATTAAGAGCCTGCAGGCCACCGAATACAATTCCCAAATCCTTTGTTTCCAAGAGGTGCATTATGTCATTCCTCCCTTGCTTCTGGCGGCACTTTTTTATTTGAACTTCTTTTTTTAATATATCTCAAAATTTTGGGTACCGAAATTTCATATCGTCCAAGCAAGCCGGACGGCCTAAACAGCATGACTATAATCAGAATGACCGAATAAAGGATCATACGATACTGGGAAAAATCCCGCAGCTTTTCGGATAGTATGGTAAGCGAACCGGCCGAAATGATCGAACCTGTGATTGAACCCATACCACCTAAAACCACCATGATCAATATTTCTACCGAGCGATTGAAATCAAATTTTGCCGGATCGATGGTGCCGTAATTATGTGCAAATATCCCGCCTGCCACGCCTGCGATAAAGGCTGCAAAAACAAAAACAAATAGCTTATAATATATTGTGTTGATGCCCATTGATTCGGAGGCAATCTCATCCTCACGAATAGAAATGACCGCCCGACCGTGTCGGGAACGCCCAAATGTAAACAATATAACGATAATAAAAACCGCAATCAGAAATGCATATATAAACATGGGACTGGGATTTTGACGGTTGCTTAAAGACTTAATCCCGCTTAATGCCTTAGCCCCGTTGGTTATTTCAAGATTATATGATACAACACGGATTATCTCTCCGAATCCCAATGTTATTATGGCAAGATAATCTCCCCTCAATCTAAGTGCCGGGATTCCGATGACCACGCCAAACAAGGCGGCGAGCAATCCGCCAAGCAGCAAGCTTATGGGGAAGGAGATGCTCAGCGGCAAGCCTATGTTCTTTGTAAACAGGGCGGAGGCATACGCCCCAACAAGCATAAATCCCGCATGTCCCAATACAAGCTGCCCCAAAACCCCTGTGACAAGGTTAAGACTGACTGCCAAAATTATGTTTATGCACACAAGGGTTAAAACCTGGGTGTTATACCGGCCGATCACTCCGGTATTAATGAAAATCAAGAGCACAAAAAAGAGAAGAACAACCAGTGTGGTATTGATTATATAGGATACCCCGATACTTTTTTTGGTGCCTCCCATTATACCTTCTCCTTTCTGTTCTTACCCATCAATCCCGTTGGCTTGACCAACAGCATCAATATTAGAATACTGAAAACAATAGCATCGGTAAGTCTGGTGCTGATATATGCCTTGGTAAGACTTTCGGCCACGCCCAGAGCATATCCGCCCAGCATGGCGCCCGGTATCGAACCGATACCCCCAAGCACGGCGGCCACAAAAGCCTTTAATCCCAGAAGATTTCCCATGTCGGGTTTAATCTGCGGATATGTGTTGCAGTAAAGCACGGCGCCTACCGCGGCAAGAGCCGAACCGACCGCAAAGGTAAAAAGAACAACATTGTTTGTGTTGATACCCATTAATTTGGCGGCGCCGGCATCCTCCGAGGTCGCTTGCATGGCCTTGCCGATTTTCGTCTTGTTGACCAAAAGCTGCAGCCCGATCATCATTACAACCGACACCGAAATATTAAGCAAGGTTGAAAAATCCAAAACCAGACTGCCGAGGTTAATCGGTTGAGAATCGAAAATTGACATGGCCTTAGGCTCGGAGCCGAAGAGCAGCATAAATGAATTTTGCAAAAACATACTGACACCAAGCGCGGTAATAAGCAATGAGATACGCGCCGCATTATGTACCAGTAACCGGTGATAGGCTATCCTTTCAATCAACATACCCATAACCGCACATATGATGAGAGATGCCGGAATTGCAATCCAAGCCGGCAGACCATTCATCACCATAATAAGATAAACCGAATATCCCCCCACCATGATAATATCACCATGGGCGAAGTTTATCAGCTGAACAATACCATAAACCATGCTGTAGCCAAGGGCTACCAAGGCATAGATACTGCCCAATCCCAAACCGTTTATAACATGAGTTGTAAAATCCATTGCCGCACCTTCCAAATTATTACCAAAACAATCCGAAAAGAGGGTGATAGCCTTTCACCCTCTTTTCCCGGATTGCTATGGGATATAGTCCTCTTTGTTTAGTCTACCGAATAGCTCTGAAGAACTTTTTCTTTTTTTCCGTCAAATGTTGTAATGTAAGCCTGGCGTACAGGGTTACGCTTTTCATTAAAGACGGTTTTACCGGTTAAGCCATCATAATCGGTCTTATTAAGCTCGGCAATAATCTTATCAGCATCGGTTGAACCGGCTTTTTCAATAGCAGCCGCCAGAATATACGCGGTATCATAACCGAGAACAGAGAACATTATTGGCTCGGCATCATACCTTTCCCTATACTTTTTCAGGAAGTCCTGCATTTCCTGATCGGTACTGGTTGGATCAAACTGATTGCAGAAGTATGCGTTTGCCAACACATCAATATTGTTTTCATCAATTTGATTTAAAACCCCTGCCCAGCCGTCGCCGCCCAAAAGCTTTGCGGTAATGCCAAGCTGCTTTGCCTGAGCTGCAATCAGAGCCACATCACTGTAGTATACCGGGAGCAGCAAAACATCAGGTTTGCTTTTCTGGATTTTTGTAAGCTGTGTTTTAAAATCGGTGCTGCCCGAGGCATAACCTTCATTGTTTGTAACCGTCATACCAAGTGCTTTTGCGGTATCCTCGAAGGCGTCGGCAATACCTGTTGAATATGGGTCGCCGGTATCAAAAAGGATGGCAGCCGATTTGGCCCCAAGCTCTTTGTTTGCATATGTTGCCATCAGCTTGCCCTGATAGGGGTCAATAAAGCATGTGCGGAAAACATTGGTGCCCGATGCCGTGATGCTTTCTTCTGAACCGGACGGGGTGATCATGGGCATATTATCTTCTGCCGCTTTTTCCGCAACGGATTTCGACGGCTTGGAGGTAACATCACCTATAAGTGCCACAATGCCCTCTTCAGCCAGACTGTAATATGCATTGACGGCCTCGGTAGGGTCGCCCTTTTCATCAACGCTCTTATATTCGATCTGTTTGCCCAGGACTCCGCCTTTTGCGTTGATCTCCTCGATGGCGATCTTAACGGCGTTATCAACCGCCTGACCGTACTGTGCAACCCCTCCGGTCAAGGGAGCAAGTCCACCAATTTTAATAGTGTCGCTTTTCTTTGATTTGCATCCTGCAAAAGCACCTGTCAGCATGACTGCTACCATAAGAAGAGAAACAATTCGCATTTTTTTCATATAATACCCTCCAATTTAAAATGGTTTTTGGTTCCGCACTGTATTCTCGCGATAAAATTAGTTTTTATTATACTATCAGCCGGCTCACAATTCAAGTATAAATAGTAATAAAGACTAATATTTATTACAAAATCAGGCAGCTTAATTTGAAAATCATTTATTCATATATTGTCATTCTCCTGACAAACAAGAAAACAAAGGGCTTTTAAATCTTCAAGGGTGGATATCTGCCCCGCTCGGCTTCTAAGGGAAGCGGCACCTTTTAGCCCCCGCATTGCC
>JAQWBK010000118.1:0-2379 GCA_028706415.1 Oscillospiraceae bacterium
CTTATTCTATGGGGTCTCGAAAGCTATCTGTAATAATTCCGGATAACTCTTCGATAGAAAAAGCCAAGAATAAAATCAAACAGGTTATAAATGGTGAAACATTGGATTCCACCCTCAAATGAGAGCCAAGGGTGGTTGATGCAAATAAATATTCCCCCGAAGAATTTCGGGGGAATATTTATTTGTATGTCCGTTTTTTGCCCTTTTTATCCCACTTGTACCGGTTAGTTATTTATCTTTTTTACGGAACTTCCTCTTTCTATTATTTTTAATCTTCTTTTTAATTTCGGGTTCTGACAGCACTTCCTCGATTATTACCCGATAGTGGTTTAAGGGCAACTCTCCCCCGATGTTTTTATAAAGACGACCGTTATAAAGTACAATAGCACAGGGCAAGCCGCCAATTCCAAGCTGGCTGGTAAGCTCAATTTGCGAATCCACATCAATAATGCCGAATAATATTTTCCCGCAATATCGCTGCGCAAGTGTGTCAACCGTTAAAAGCAGGCGCTGACAACTGGGGTATTTAACAGACCAGAAAACCAGCATAACCGGAATGGTGGACTCCATCACTATCTCGTCAAAATTCTGCTTTGTCACACTTGTTATTTTTTCAGACATGCTGCACCTCCCCGATTTACCTTTTGTATATACTTATTCACAGGAGTCATGCTTAATGATTAATAAGCAATTTATTATCCGGTAAGCATCATACTAATCCCTAATTAAAGTCATCCTGTCTTTGCGGTTTGTTTTTCGTCTGTCTGCGTTATCCTCCTTGCCGGGCGCCACAGCTCGCCTGCGTCGTCTGCCTTAACACACAAAAAACATCCTCGCAAATTATAGAACGTTTTTAATCAGGGATTAGTATCAAATATATTTACCATCAAACCTACAGCAAAGAACAGGTGTTGGCTTAACGCCAACACCTGTTCTTTATTAAGGTCACCTTTAAAACCCTGTTTTGAACGGATTCCGAGCAGATTTTCTGTCGGGTAAGGAAAGCCGACGAAGCAATGCTTTCCGCTTTTCGAGGAGGTTTGACGCAGTCCGGCGGAAATTGTGCCGGAAGACGCCAGATGGGGTTTTTAAAGGTGACCTTAACCTAAGTTTTTAAAAATAAACCGCGTTCTTTATCCTACCCTGAATCGTACAAGCCTGTACGCCTAACTTTTTTGTTGCATCAATCTACTACCAATTTATGCTCCAGCGGTCGTGATACTGACCGACGGTTAGATTATCTTTGCTCACCAATTTCTTTTCCCTGGAAGCCAACGCCCGTTTCTTTAATTGTTTTAAATATTCATCTTGGTCAATAGGCAGGTTCACCCATTCGTCCGTCCAGGCAGAAAGGTACGCGGCATTTGAAATAGATAATTCATTCAGACCTTCATATCCGGGGGATAATAGTTCTGTGCCGTTTATAATCGCATCGGTAAAATTTTGCAGGATACCCGTATGAGCTGTTTCAACTTCTTCGGGAACAATTTCATGATATGTAGTTGTTATTTCAACATCGTTTTTACCATAGCAGTATTCGCGTTCGGATACACCAAGCTCCCAAAAGCGCAGCCTGCCGTCTTCGATTACAATCTTGCCTCGTTCTCCGGAAATTTCGAGCCGGTTAGTGCCGGGATATTCTCCGGTACTCGTTATGAACATAGCGGTTGCACCGTTTTCATATTCGGCATAGATGGTGGCATCATCCTCCACCTCAATACTATGATATTTTCCAACGGTGCAAAACCCACGCACACGGGAAGGCATCCCGAATATCCACTGCCACAAATCCAAATTATGGGGAGCTTGATTAAGCAGTACACCGCCGCCCTCCCCCGCCCATGTAGCGCGCCAGCTGCCCGAATCGTAATATGCCTGTGTCCGGTACCAGTTGGTGATAATCCACACAAGGCGTTTTGTATGCCCTAACCGACCACTGCGGACCATCTCCCGCGCTTTCCTGAACAGGGGGTTGGTACGCTGATTGAACATAATACCAAACACCTTACCGGATTTTTTGGCAGCTTGGTTCATCTCCAATACCTGCTTTGTATAAACGCCTGCCGGCTTCTCGGTGAGAACATGTAGTCCCTTTTCAAATGCCTTAATAGAGATAACCGGATGGATATAGTGCGGAACCGAGATAATTACAGCGTCAACCAAGCCACTATCCAGTAAATCCTCGTATGAAGAAAAAAAGGTTGCTGTGGGTGCAATAGCCCCTGCTAGCTCCCGCTTTTTACTGTCGATATCACAAACAGCTGTCAGCTCTAAATTGCGAACCTTGCCGGATGCAATACTTTTAGCATGAGCACTGCCTATGTTGCCTATTCCTATAATGCCGATACGAACTTTATCCATTCCCTTTTACCATCCTTA
>JAQWBK010000118.1:2479-4429 GCA_028706415.1 Oscillospiraceae bacterium
CATCTGTAACCATAACAAAGTTGGCAGGATCAAGATTGACAGCAATCCCTTTTGTATCAAGGCTGTCCAAAAAGGTTTTTAATCGTTCTGCCGGTTCAGGACCGGTTTCAACAGCAAAAAATGCACCATTGGAATGGGCATATTCAGCAAGCTCGTTACATGCCTGCTGCATCACAAGATAGGATTCACTTAATTTATCCTCGGGTATGACCCCGATATGAGTGGTTATAATGTTGCTGCCCATTTCAAGTGCAAGGTCAACTATTCTTTTGGACTTTTCGATCTTCCACTCATTTTCCTTCTTAATTGTGAACCCATGACCTCCAAGATCTCCGCATAAAGCCGAAACCTCAAGTCCGTAGCCTTGAATTATGCCTTTTTTTTCAGCAATTTGGGATGTTGTCAGATTTTCAGGCGCCATCTCACCTTGCACCGCATAAATCTGTACCCCGTTTGCACCCATATCGGCGCATTTTTCCATACTTTCTTTAAAAGGCAGATTAAGCCAGTCTGATATTATCCCAATTTTGAAAGCATCCATATAATTGATTCCTCCGTATACTTTTACACCATAACCCATTCGCCGGGAGTTTTCTGCGCCCGATTTCCTGCCTCGCGGACTGTCAAAATATCAATGGTTTCCTCATGTGAAACCTTCTCGGTTTTGTTTTTGAAAAAATCCACTAATTCAAGAATGAATTCGTCAAAAAAGCTCGACTTAATATTAAGCAGCTTATTGCCGCCGGTGCAGCACACATTGGTGATATAGGGCGATCCATCCTCAAACAAAGAAATAGTTCCGGTTCTTCCGTCCTCAAATTCAACCACCATGGCAAGCCAGCGTTCACCGGGCAGGTACATCACTCGTTTTGCCGGCGATTTAATCAGCATCATCAGCGGCTCGATTAGATGGATGGAGTATATCTCATAGTTGCCGCTGCCCCATAAGTTTACTGCCCTAACAGTATCTATGTCAACCTCTTTGTATTCCGTAGCATATCGAAGAGCAGATGTGGAATAACAGGGCGTGTCATGTTCCTGCGCGATAGCAAATAGCCGCTGTGCGGTTGCCGCATCAGGAGCAAAGGTTTTATCGACATAAACGGGCTTGCCAGAACGAAGAGGTAACTGACACAGCTGCTCATGCATTTCGCAATTATCCGGAGACAGCACAACGATTGCATCACTTAGTTCTATGAGCTGCTCGATAGACTCGCACCGTGTGATTTCATATTTTTTACACCATTCCGCCGTGGTCATGCCTCCGCGAGGGCTGTCAATCATAGCATAAGCGTATGCAACCTCCACTTCACCGTCGGTCGCTTTTCTGATAAACTCAGGATAGCTGTTGGCATGCCATTCATCAAGATAATAGTCAATAAACCCTATTTTCATTGGTATCCTTCTTTCCTATTTACAGTTCAATTTCCTTGCCCTCTCGGGTATGATATCGCAGAAATATTTAATTTCTACTTCGGTGTTTTTCATATATGCCGGTATGTGTGAAGCATTAGCAATCGTTCCGCAACCTATAATCGCTACTTTCATATTATACTACCTTTCAATTATATTTAAATAGTTTATTAGATAAAATTTATAAAATTCGTATTAATTACTGCAAAACAGCCGCCCCTACGACTTTAAGTCAAAAAACAACTCATTCAGGTGGATTTATGCTTTTGCTTTTATGTCCATAGCCTTTTTTTGTGATTGAGTGCTGAAGTTATTCAGAATATACTTTCCGCTGTCCTTATCCACATACAAGGTTGCATTCGAATGCATACGAAGCACCGAGGCAGGCAACATCTCTCGAATTTCGCCGAAAACGGCTTCGCGCACAGCAACCGCCTTGGTAGATGCGGGAACCATGCAAAATACTCTTTTTGCCGATATCAGCGCCGGAACGGTCAGTGTCAGAGCGTGCTCAGGAACATCCTCAATTTTGCTAAA
>JAQWBK010000119.1 GCA_028706415.1 Oscillospiraceae bacterium
CATACATTAGTGTAAAAACTAAAATTAACAACCAGGATAAAAGCTTGTTTATCTTTAAAGGAAAAAATGAGGATAATAAAAAAACCAGTGTGCCGGCGGGTATTGCATAAAGAAGTGAATATAATACCCCTATGCTTAGGAGTGAATGATAAATCCATATTCTGAAAAGCAGTTCAAGATAGGCAAAAGAAGTGATATGAAACAAAAGCCGTGCGTACGGAGTTTCGAAAAAAGTGCATAACGAATTAAAAGCATTAGAACGCCGTTTAACAAGTCTCATAATCTTCACACTTCTTTCGAAAATGATAATATAGTATATTCATGGCGTTAATAAAAAATTAGCATCAAAAGTTCTACCTTATAATCAAGGAGGCTAGTCTACATCATTAATAACATTATCGGGCGGAAGGTCTAATACCGCGGGATCCTTAAATATATGCCTAAAGGTACGAAGAGCGCGGGAGAAATAATAGCCGTCACAAATCCGTTCGTCCATAGCAAGGGTGAAATCCATAAACACCCGCTCCTGCGTCTTACCTTCCCGATCGGTTACCATCCGGCGAATTTTTGTCCCAAAGCAAAGGAAAATCGGGATGTTTCCGAAGTCATATAGGTGATGAAAAACCGGGGGGATCCCGATGGAACCAAGGTCGGATATAAAAATGCTGCCATGAAACGGGCTAATATGTAATAACGACTTGGGAAGACAACCAAAATAATCAAGAAGCTCCAAAAACCATATAACAAATTTTAGAGCTAAACCGGGTATGAATTTAATAATTCTGGCGGTTTTGTCGGTGCCGTTGGTATCCCCTATTTTCTTGCCCTCGGCTATTTCTTTTTGCAGCTTCTCATATACATCATTAATAGTATCCTCCGGCTCAAGATATGCTTTTATGGTGGTTTCTTGTCCGTCTATAGTGAGCTCTTTTTTAACCGAAAGGTTGACCAGGATGCCGAATCGCGAAAATATTTTTTGGCCGGATATAAAGCGATTTAGCCCCGGATGTTGGGAGATAATTCGCACATAGCTGGCGACGAAAAAATGAAGCATCCCAAGCTTGGGATTGCCTTCGGCGCGTTTCGTGCGAATGTACTTTTCCACCTCGGTAATATCCAATGTACCCGAAAACAAGTTGGAGGAAGAGCTCCTTTTTTTCATGATATAGGGCGAAACGCAGTACAGCGGGTCTAGGGATCTAAGCTTTCGCCCATCCGGACGGTCTCCGAAACGACGGGGATACTTTTTAGCTGCCTTTTTCATATATATCATACCTTTCCGTGCCGTCCCATAGGGGAAGGAAAGACACAATCAACCAAAATGAATATATCACAGGGATATTCCAAACAGACTACATGCATTTTCGCAGGTGGTTTTAAGCAGATTGTCTACCGATACGCAGCGTATCTCCGAAATAAACTTTGCAGTATTTTCAATCATGCCGGAATGACAGCGGGTCCCTCTGAAGGGCACCGGAGCCATATAGGGAGCGTCGGTTTCGAGAAGCAGGCGGTCTTGAGGGAGCATTTTTGCCACCTCCACCGGTTTTCTGGCGTTTTTGAAGGTGACCGCCCCACCCAGCCCGATATATAATCCCAGTTCTACAATATCCCGCGCCATCACCACACTGCCGGAAAAGCAATGCACCACACCGCGGGGACGATATTTTTTCAGCATTCTCATGGTATCTTCATGTGCTTCACGGTCGTGGATTATGACCGGCTTATCCAGCTCCAAAGCTAGTTTAAGCTGCCGTTCAAACCAAGCAAGCTGAAGGTCACGCGGCGAATAATCATAATGATAATCAAGCCCGATTTCCCCCACCGCAACAACCCGAGGATTTGCCAAAAGGGTGCGTAGCACCTTTTCGGAATTATCGAGCGCACGGTGTACCTCGTGGGGATGAATACCGACGGCCGCCCATATAAACGGGTATTTCTCGGCAAGCATTATGCCTGTCCGTGCGGAATCCAAATCACTTGAAGCATTGACCACAGCACAAACACCCATTTCGGGTAAAGATGCAATAATCCCGTCGCGGTCGTCATCGAAAGCTTTATCGTCATAATGGGCGTGAGTGTCGAATATTGTCGACAATATAATCAAGCTCCTTCAAGGAGTATTTTACTCGACCACCGGCTGGAAGTCGAAGGCTTTAAACCAATAGTTGAGACAATAAATTTACCTTACCTTGCTGCCGGGAGCAATTCCGTCCACAAAAATAACGCCAACATCCTCCCCGTCATCGGCGGCAAGAATCATCCCCTGACTTTCTACCCCGCACAGAACGGCCGGCTTGAGGTTGGCAACCAGAATAACACGGCGACCTTTAAGATCGTCGGGACTATACCATTTTGCAATTCCGGAACAAACAATTCGGGGGATACCGCTTCCGTCGTCAAGGGTCAGCTTCAGCAGCTTTTTTGCCTTTTTGATTGGTTCGCAATCGGTAACCTGGGCAACGCGAAGGTCGATCTTTGCAAAATCCTCAATTCCTATGGTGTCGAGAAAAGCGATATTTTCCGCCTGGGGCTGCTCTGCATCCTCACTGATCGATTCGGCAGCAATTTCTCCAAGCAGCTTTTCTGCATCAATTCTTGCGAAAATAGGCACAGGGGTGCCCACCATGTACCCGTCTGTCTTGCCGAAACCGGCGGTGACCGAAGCCATGGTGGTTATATCCTCGGCCACATTTATCTGCCCCAGTATATTTTCGGCAGTGGCAGGCATAAAGGGCTTAAACAGTACGCCCAAAATCCGAATACATTCCATTAAATTATACAACACTTGGTTGAGCCGCGGCAGGGTATCCTCGCTTTTTGCAAGAATCCAAGGGGTGGTCTCATCAATATATTTGTTGCAGCGGCGGGTAAATTCCATAACGGCGGCGGCGGCATCTGCCGTGCGATAGGCGTCCATATATCTAATAAAATTCTTAACCGTCTCGCTCGAGGTGGAAATCAGATCTTTATCGGCATCGGCAGGAGTCTCGGGTCGGTTTACCCGTCCATCAAAATACTTGTTTGCCATGGCAATACTGCGGTTGACAAGGTTGCCCAGCGTGTTTGCAAGATCGGAATTATATTTGGCAATAAGGCTTTCATAGGTTATCGAGCCGTCTTGGGCAAAGGGTATTTCGGACAGCAGATAATACCTTACGGCGTCCACCCCAAAATGGCGGGCTAAATCATCGGCATAAAGGACATTGCCCTTTGATTTGCTCATTTTGTCCTCGCCCACCAAAAGCCACGGATGCCCAAGCACCTGTTTGGGCAGAGGCAGACCAAGCGCCATCAGAATAATCGGCCAGTATATGGTATGAAAGCGGACGATATCCTTGCCGATAACATGCAGGTCGGCAGGCCAGTATTTATGGAAAAGCGGGCTGCTGCCGTCCGGATCATAACCAATGCCGGTGATATAGTTTGACAGGGCGTCCAGCCATACATAGGTGACATGCTTGGGGTCAAATTCAACCGGAATACCCCATTTGAAGGAGGTTCTTGATACGCACAGGTCGGACAGACCGGGTTTCAAGAAGTTGTTCACCATCTCGGCACGGCGGGAATCCGGTATAAAAAAGTCGGGGTTGGTATTATAATATTCCATCAGTCGATCCTGATACTTGCCCAGGCGGAGGAAATATGCCTCCTCGCTTGCATCGGTCACCTCCCGCCCGCAGTCAGGACATTTGCCGTCCTTAAGCTGGGATGAGGTGAAAAATGCCTCACACGGAACGCAGTATTTCCCTTCATATACGCCCTTGTATATATCGCCCTGATCATAGAGTATCTTGAAAATCTTTTTTATAACCTGCTCATGCTCGGCATCGGTGGTGCGGATAAAGCGGTCATAATCGGTATTCATGCAATCCCATACCGCTTTTATCTCGGCGGCAACCCCATCGACATATTCTTTTGGATTAAGGCCTTTTGCATTCGCGCATTCCTCAATCTTTTGGCCGTGTTCGTCCGAACCGGTAAGAAAAAACACATCAAATCCCATCATTCGCTTATACCTTGCAATGGTATCCGCAAGCACCGGGTCATAGGTGTTGCCGATATGCGGCTTTTGGGATGTATATGCAATGGCGGTGGTAATATAAAATTTCTCTTTCTTCACAACAAGCCCTCCTGACACTGCCAAAATACGGGCAGCCCCTATTCTTTATATTTTACCAGAATGAGTGAAAAATACAAGGGGCATATAACACTAGTATCTGTCAAGTAAATGTTGGCAAAATTATTATCACACAAGAATTCAATAAAACCAGGGTTGAAAATAAAGTAGCTGCGAATCATTCCGCAAAGCTTGACATGCCACAGCTAAAATGCTTGGCGGTTATGCCGACGGCGAAGAAACTCAGGAATATATCACAACTAAG
>JAQWBK010000022.1 GCA_028706415.1 Oscillospiraceae bacterium
GGGAGGTGTAATGCGTGGAAAACCCGATAAAGGTTCTGGTTTTGGCCGCGGATTATTCACATCCCGATGGCAGGATAAAGCTGCATTATATCCACATGCGGAATATGTATTACCTTGGGCACGGGATTGATGTCGCCGTGATTAATTTCCGGGCCGATAAAGCATATACCCTGGAATCGATACCGGTCATCACCTTAAAGGACTATCAGGCGGACGAAACACAATACGATGTTCTTATTTGTCATGCACCCAATATTAGAAACCACTATTGTTTTTTAATAAAATATCAAAAGCGGTTTAAAAATATTATTTTTGTGTTTCATGGGCATGAGGTTTTGAGGTTAAACGCCGCATATCCCAAGCCTTTTCCTTTCATGAAAAATGCAACAGGAATATGGCGGGCTGCCCAAAATGCTTATGACGGCATAAAGCTGCGGCTTTGGAAAGGTTATCTGCCCGGGCTCGCCAAAAAGAGCCGTTATGTTTTTGTCAGCGGTTGGATAAAGCGTGAGTTTTTCCGCAATACCCGACTTAAACCCCAAAGTCTGATAAATAATGACAGGATAATCAGCAATGCCGTCGGGGCTGCTTTTGAAAACCAAAGTTATGACCCAAAGGCCGCCAAGGAATATGATTTCTTTACTCTCAGAAGTAATTTTGACCTGTCGACATATGGTGTTGACATAATAAATAAGCTTGCCCTTAGCAATCCGGCCTTAAAATTTCTGTTGGTGGGCAAAGGATCGTTTTTTACTCATGTTGAAAAGGCGCCCAACCTCACATGGATAGAGGGTACCCTGCCCCATGATGAAATAGTCCGAACGCTGAATAAATGCCGCTGCGGGCTGATGCCAACCCGCCAAGATACTCAAGGGCTTATGAGCTGTGAGTTTGCCACTTACGGGATTCCGCTTATCACTTCAGATATTGAAATCTGCCATGAGGTTTTTGACGGCATGGAAAATGTTGCACTGATATCCAATCAGGACACATCACAAGACCTTGAGCCATTGCTTGACAAGCTAACATCAGGTGTGCCGTATAAAAAGGATCCCAGATACTTTGCAGAAAACACTGTTATGAAGGAAGTCGACCTGATAAGGGAAATTGCCGTCAGGTAATATAAAGAACGCCGCTTTTTGGAGGGTTACAATGAAAAACCGGTTGACCGATGCGTCAAAAAAATACCAATCGTTTATATACACCATCCCATTCATGCTGTCCGTTCTGATGATTAATCTGCATTTTCTGTTGGGCTCTTTGTATAAACCCAACATAATATACACAGCGTTGAATGTTTTAGCGTCTTTTATATGCTTTGTTTGGGCTGCCTATTCTATTTTAAAGCTATGGATAGACAACAGTGGTTTCCGCCGTCAGCTAATCAGGATTATACCGGTGATCATATTTTTTTCCGCCTGCTATTTGATTGCCTTTGCCCGTTACGGTTCATATTCCGGTCTGCTTCGGCAGGCAAAGTCTTGCATCCTTTTTGCCCCGACCGCCGTTCTTGTCGGCGGACTGCTGGGTGTCAGCAGGCAGGAAACAGATTTTTTTGACAAGGCGGAATGGTTTACCGTGTTTTCGTTTCCGGTTGCCATTAACTATGTAACCATGCTGTTTACCGATACCAGCCCCTACACAAACGGGGGTATAGGCATTGCGAATTATATGCATCTGTCGTATGCATATATGCCCCTGCTTTTTATTCTTGCAATCCAGATAGTAAGGGGGAAAACCACCTTCTTATGGATTGAGGGGCAGAAAAAGTCGAATATTATTCGGATGGTCTTAATTGTGCTGATATGGATGCTTATTCTTGGTTGTGCGACCCGGGGCACAATACTATGTGTTCTAGTGTTTTTTGTATTATTGGTTTTTTATGCGATATATTCAGTTCATATCAATAAGGCAAGTTTTAAAAGATTGGTTTTGGTGTTCGGAATAATCGTCTTACAGCTTGTTGCCTTCACCTATGTTTTTACCCCAAAAGGGTTGGCGAGGCTGGAAAGGGTAAACCATTTTACCGAATCGCTTAAATCCGGAGAGGTTGAAACAGCCAAGGATTCTCCCAGCGTCAATGAATATGGCCTGGATAACCTTGTGAACAACCTTTCCCCCACCTATGCCGTCGATCTGGAAAATGCGGGGGTAGATTACAAAACCAAGGATGACGCATGGATTATCGGCCACACCATCAAAGACAGGGTTACAATTTACAATCTTGCATGGAAAGAGGCGGTAAAGAAACCGCTCACCGGTATGGGGCCGTTTGGGTTTATGGCTAAATATGGGAATTATCCGCATAATTTTATTCTGGAGCTGTTTACCGATCTGGGCTTTATTATGGGGTCGGCTGTTCTGCTTGTAATTCTTGTGTGCTTTGTCAAACTGTTTGGCTACTGTAAAAGGGATGTGAATATGGGGTTCATGCTGGTGCTTTTATGTGGTTATCTCGGCTATCTGATGATAAGCGGCACCGTTTGGAATCAGCCGATATTGTTGTTTGGGATTGCATACAGCCTTTGTTATGCCCCCTCAAAAAAGACGAAACCGGCAGAAGAATGAGATGAAAGCGGGGGGTCTTTTTTGACGCTTCTTTATATTACCTTTATTGATTTTAATAATAGTGCCTCCGGCTCGTCTGTCCGCCCCCAGAAAATGTTTGGGGCATTTAAGGAAATGGGGCTGGAGGTAAAGCTGCTTGAAGGGCAGCAGAACCACCGAGCCCGAAGAAGAGAAAAGGTCAGGGATATATTGGAATGGCTCGATGTTAATCGTCCCGATATTTGTTATATCGAGCCCCCCTCAGGCCCTTTTTTCAACGGCATTGATCATAAATTATTAAAAAAACTGAAGGCCATGAATATACCAATAGGGCTTTTTTATCGGGATATGTATTGGAAGTTTGGGCTGGGAAGCCTGAAGAAGGGTTTGACAACGCGAATTAAGGGCCTCATCATAAAAATGATGCACAAGCGGGATTGGCGTGTTTTTATGAAAACCCTCAGCATTATATATTTCCCCACCCTTTCAATGGCCGATATGCTCCATGTCGCCATCCCGGCTAAAGCCTTGCCCCCCGGCTGTTTTAATGCTGCCCCTCCCCGGGTATCCGATACCGCAAAGGTGCCCACCGGTATTTATATCGGGGGCTTGGCAGAGCTATATGGTGCAATGAAAATGATAAAGGCAGCCCGGCTTATTCATGCCAAGGGGATAGACTTTAATCTGAAGCTTATCTGCCGTCAGGCGGAATGGACTCATTTTGCACAGGAGAATGAGCTTACCACCATACCCGACTGGCTGGAGGTTCTGCACATAAGCGGGGATGATGCGCTGCGCGAGCAATACGCGCAGGCAGACTTCGCACTCTGCCCGCATGAGGTCAATTCCTATAACAACATAACCATATCGGTTAAAATCATGGAATACCTGTCATATTTAAAACCGGTGGTTGTGACCGAAACCATACCTATGAAAACCTTTGTCACCCAAAACGAAATCGGAATCGTTACAAAGGATTCGGTCGAGGCCTTTGCCGACGGGATGCAGAGAATGATCCAGGATAAGAAACTCCGTGATGGATATGCAAAAAACTGCATAACGGCAAGGCAGGCAAATCTATGGATCAGAAAAGCGGAGAGTGTGGTTGATGATCTTATGCTAAACACTCATTAAAGATGGTATTAGCATATGGCTATTTAGTATTATTCCATTTCGGGAGATGAAAGACTAATGGGCTCGATATATGAAAAATTAAAAGACCAGCTCGTTAGCATAAAGGATAAAGGCGCATTTTATATATTTTTTGGGAATTTCACCATCAAGTTTATAGCCTTTTTTGGCTCGGTTTTTATTGTCGGAATACTTTCCAAGGATGAATACGGGACATTGGGCTATGTTGAAAACCTGTTCAGCTATGCGTATTTGTTTGCCGGTCTGGGAATGACAAATGCACTGTTAAGATATGTTGTTCTGGCAGATACCCTCCAGGAAAAAAAGCAATATTACTCCTATATCATCTCCAGGAGCTTTATTTTCAATATCTTTCTGGTTGCAATAGCCTGTGTTGTTGCCATACTGTACCCCCATCCCGAAGGATTTAAACCCGCCACATTTCTTTTACCCCTATTGCTTTTATCCTTGCCGTTCCATTCCCTGGTTGACAGTAACACCTGCCTATATCGAGCCATGTTTAATAATAAGAGGTTTGCCTTGGCAACCTGTATAACGGCTTCATCCATAATTGTGACTAAATACATTCTGGCAAGGTTTTTCAGCCTGCCCGGGGCTGTCTTTGCTTCACTCGCCGTTTATTCGGTTGTCGCGGTTGTCCTCTGCCTGGCCGTTCGCCGCCGGTTCTTTGCCGGGGTTGAGAAGGCTCCCCCCCTGATTAGAGAGCAAAAAAACACGGTTATTAAATATTCGCTGCAATATATGGTGACCAACGGCATCTGGGCATTATTTATGTTAAATGACATATTTCTTTTAGGTCGGCTTACCAAGGATGCTTCGGTTGCTTCGGTTGTTGCTAACTATAAGGTTGCCTATGTTTTCCCGGGCAATCTCTCCTTGATAAGCACCTCCATCGGCGTGTTGGTAGCCCCGTTTTTCGTTCGGAGGGAAAGCGATTATCCATGGGTGAGAAAAGCGTATAAAAAGACCTATCTTGCCACGGCCGGCATCGTTTTGTGTGCAGTTCTGGTGCTTTATATTTTTGCCGAACCGCTGATAAGCCTGCTCTATGGGGAAAAATATATTGATGCGGTCCCTGTAATGAGGGTGCTGCTGATAGCCGCATTTATCAACAACGGGATACGATATACAAACGCCCATCTCCTATCATCCATGGGGCAGGTCAAATATAATATGTATATTTCCCTTGCGGGGGTTTTGATGCAGGTGGCTATAAATATTCAGGTGATACCCCGTTTCGGCGCCATAGGGGTGGCATATACAAGCGTAGGAGTATATTCCCTGATGGCAATTGCCCTGCTCATTGTATTTTATAATAAATATTTCAGAAATACCCCAAACAAAACCCTCGGCTGAAGGCCGAGGGTTTTGTTTATAGTGTTATACTAATCCCTGATTAAAATCATCCTCGCAAATTTTGTCTCACCTTTTACTTGAGGTCACCTTTAAAAACCTGTTTTGAACGGATTCCGAGCAGAATTTTTGTCGGACAAGGAAAGCCGACGAAGCAAGGCTTTCCGCCTTACGAGGAGGTTTGACGCAGTCCGGCGGATATTGTGCCGGAAGACGCCGGAAGGGGTTTTTAGAGGTGACCTTGAGAACAGTATTAGGTCGAAAGCTTGAACAGGTCACCAAGCTTTAGCCGCTGACCGTAGTGAAGCACCGAGGCCGAATACAGCCTTATGGATAGTGCTGCCACGATAACAATGGAAACAATCAAAAGGCTAATCGAGATTATGATGTCGGATATCGGTAAGCTTTCATTTAAAAGGCGGAAGGGCATGATAAAGGCCGAAGTAAACGGAATAAAACTAACTAAGCGCCGAATCTCGGTGTCGGGCATAAACAGGACGATATAAGCGGCATAAAATGAAATAATGCTGATAATATTCGAGGGCATAATGGCAGATTGAAGATCCTCTGCCCGGCTGACCGTGGCGCCGCAAACAGAGTTTATCATGGCAAATAAGAAATATCCTAACAGGAAATAAACCAGCACCATTATAGCAGAAAACGGCGTAAACGAGGAAAGAGAAAGGGGAACGCCTGCAATGGTGAAGCCGTCGGGCACAATGAATTTATATGAGCCTGCAGCAGCAAGAATAAATATCGCGAGCTGGAGAAGCCCCAGCGTCCCCATACCGATGCATTTTCCAATCAATATGCGGGAGGGCTTTGTGGATACAATAAGCGTTTCCATGACCCGAGATGTTTTTTCGGAAGCCACCGACATTGCCACTCCGTACCCATAAAAATATATTGAAAAAAACATTACCACGGTGAGCACAATACCCAGCGCATATCCGGTTATATCCATCTTGCCATCGGCGCCCCCCCTCCCGGCGGGGACAACCTCACTAGCAATTCCGGATAATACAATGCCTGTGGTAGCCTCGGAAACCCCTTCTTTCGACAATATATCGCTTACAATCATGTTGTTAAGCAGCTCGGTCATTTCGCCGGTAGGGGTGCCGCTAAGAAAGTCGGTTATGGTGAACCTAAGGGAGGGAACCCCTTCATTATTAAGTATCTCAACCATGGCTTTGGTTTTATCCGATTCAATGCTCTTTTTATAGTCGCCTGACTTTTGAGGATCTCCCGCAACAAATTCTATCTTGGGGAACTGTGCTTCAAGCGCCGGAAGGGCTGACGGCACAAGACCGTCCGCATCCACCACAAAACAGGTATTGCTTTTCTTATCGTCGGTTGGTGTCTTGTCCTTCAAATTATTCATAATAGCAGGAATGGAGCTTGCCGCAAATATCAGTATCAATACCATAACCGTGGAAATTATAAAGGCTTTCTTACGGATGCTATCCCTAAATGTAAAAGCAAATACCACCATTATGTCCTTCATACCGCAGCACCTACCTTCTCAATAAATATCTCATGCAGCGAGGGTTCGCGGATTTCATATCTATCCGGGAAAATCCCGCTGTCGATAAGCTCCCGCAAAAACGCGTGGGCGTACTCATCCGAGGTAATTTTAAATTCGCAGCTGTCTGCCCTCTGCTCCAAAAACTTAATACCGTGCTTTTGTGCAATTGGAATAACCCTCTCGAACAGCTTGGCATCACATCCCACCGTCAGGTTGGTGTGTCCGTAGCCCGCTTTAATACTATGCAGGTTGCCCCGAAGCACCGACCGCCCCCTATCGAGTATTACAAGATCACGGCAGTATTGCTCAACGGTCGACATTTGATGGCTTGACATCACGATGGTGCGTTTATCGGCGATAAGCTGGCCGATAATACTTTTAAACATATCTGTATTAATCGGGTCAAGCGAGCTAAATGGCTCATCAAGGAAAATCAGCTCGGGGTCATGGATAAGGGCAGTGATAAGCTGGATTTTTTGTTGATTACCTTTAGAAAGCTTTTCTGCATTCATCCGCGCATATTCTGAAACCCCCAGTCGTTCCAGCCAGAGGGTGGCGGCTTTGGATGCATCGTGGCAGCTCATCCCCCTCAGCTGTCCAAAATAAATCAGCTGGTCATGCACCCTGACCTTGGGATATATTCCTCGCTCTTCGGGCATATAGCCATATTTTACATTTTCGCGATTAACCGGCTTGCCATCCCATAATATCTCACCCTCATCACAATTCATGATGCCGAGTATCATTCGGATGGTGGTGGTTTTTCCAGCCCCGTTGGTTCCCAAAAGGCCGAACACCCCCGGCTCACCGATTTCAAAGCTCAGCCCGTCCACAGCCTTTTTATCGCCGAAGGATTTTCGAACATTGCTTACCGTCAATGCCAATTACACTCACTCCCTATGTTTGATCGCCGTTACTTATTGAAATAATTTTCGGCTTCCGGCCGACTTCAGATGACTTTATAATAACATATATTAGCATATTATAGGAAAAATGTTAAGGCTATTCTATCATTTTCTCTATTTTGACCATTAGAATTTTTGAGCGACAATTTTATCGATCCTTTTACTTGAGAGCAGTATATTTAAAAAATTTAGATAAAGAACCGCCTAAAACCAATGGTTGAGACAATAATTAAAGTATGTTATTATTGTCTCAACCATTGGTTTTAAATTATAGGAGGCTGATAATATGTCCGAGTCGGCACCTTTTTATAGTGCTTTACTGAAATATGCCACCAAGGAAAGGGCATCCTTTCACACGCCGGGGCATAAGGGGCATGCCGGCCTGCTGGAAGGGCTGACTTCCCTCACTCTCGATTTGACCGAGCTTCCGGATACGGCCGATCTTTTTGGAGGCGGAGACGCTATTGAACAGGCCGAAAAACTGGCTTCCCAAGCGTTTGGCTCAGCCCTTACCTTGTTTAGTTCGGGGGGGTGCACCCTATGTATACAGACAATGCTGCTGCTTTGTGCAGGTGGAGGCGGACGGGTTATATTTGCCCGCAATTGCCACCGAAGTGCGGTAAATGCCGCTGCCATACTGGGTATAACACCGGTATGGGTTATGCCCACGGGTAATAAAGGACAGGTAACCGAAAAGGATATACGCGATATTTTAAAGGTGGAGGCGGATATCAGCGCCGTTTATATAACCAGTCCGGATTATTACGGAAATCTGGCGGATATCTCCGCTATTTCCGGACTGTGCCGGGCGGCCGGTGCAAAGCTTCTGGTTGACAACGCACATGGGGGTCATTTAGGCGCATTCGGGCTTCATCCCCTTGCTTTGGGGGCTGATATGACCGCCGACTCGTCGCATAAAACTCTGCCGGTACTGACGGGGGGGGCGATGCTTCATATCGGGCGGGCGGGAGAGCCTTGTGCTACCGACCGCCAAACCGCCAAGGCCGCCATGTCGATGTTTGGTTCCACTTCTCCCTCGTTTATAATTCTGGCCTCCCTTGATCTAGCCCGTGACTGGTGGCAGAGGGCGGGTATACAGGCATACGGGATTGCCGCCGAATCGGTGGCCGGGCTGGAACAGCTCGCTACGCGGGAGGGCATAAGCGTTTGCTCTGGGGGGCTGCGCGACCCATCCCGTCTTACTCTTGATACTTCCATTCTTGGAATAGACGGTATGATGGCGGCAAAATATTTTCGTGAACAGGGCTGTGAGCCGGAATATTCGGATGGGCAGTATGTTGTGTTTATAATCACTCCGTTTAATACGCCGGACGAAATCCAGCGGCTGAGGGCCACCATTAAGGGACTGACCGTTGCCTTTAGACGTGGGGCATTTTGGCGCCCGGGCAAGAAGCGAACCCCGCCGGATTATAATTATGCAATGCCCCTGCCTGAAGCCGCCATGCCCCCTAGAGAGGCTCTGCTTGCCGGTTGCGAGACGGTGGATGCCGACCATGCCGTCGGCCGTATTGCCGCCCGTTCGGTCTGCCCCTGCCCCCCGGGAATTGCGGTAGTTGTGCCGGGTGAAATTATTGACGCCCAAGCAGCAGAAAAACTTAAACTTTTTGGTTTTGAACGTCTGGTTGTTGTAAAATGAATATAAAAAAAGAAGGTGAACGGTTATCGTTTCACCTTCTATTTAATTTTTTGATTATATCAATCTCAATAAAAAAAGTGACCTTCTTATTTAAGAACAGTATTACCCACCGTCTTTTATTTTTTTGGCTCATACCCGAAAATTGTAATACAATCCACAGGACAGTTATCGGCGCACGCTCCGCAGCCGACACATTTTTCAAAATCAATCTCTGCCAAGAAGTTATTAACATGAATTGCATCGTATTCGCAAACCTTGGTGCACTTCATGCACCCGATACAGCCCACGCTGCAAACCTTGCGAGTTACCCCGCCCTTATCCCGATTCATGCAGCGCACAACCCCACGGGCCTCGTCCTGAGCCATAATGATCAAGGCCTTGGGACAAACGACGGTGCATTTTGTGCATCCGGTGCAAAGGGAGCGGTCAATACGGGCAAGCCGGTTTTCAATGGTTATCGCGCCGTATTCGCAGGCACTTGCACAATCCCCATAGCCAAGACATCCATAGCTGCAGGACAGGTCACCGCCGTAAAACTGACTGGCGGCGGCACAGGTTGGATGCCCCCGATATTCCAGCTTGCGCGTGGTATGCTCCTCGCAACCGCCACAGCGTATCAGTGCGGTTATGGTTTCCACCCCGCTATTTTTAACCCCCAGGATTTCGGAGGTTTTTTCGGCGGTTTCGGCCCCTCCGGGAGAGCATAAGCCCACCTTTGCACCGTCATGTGCCATAGCCTCGGCATATCCGTCACAGCCTGAATAGCCGCAGGCACCACAGTTAACACCCGGCAGGACTTCCCTGAGGAGTTCCACCTTTTCATCTCGCGGCACCGCCATCACTGCCGATGCCACCGCCAGTATCAACCCCGCACCAAGGCCAAGTGCGGCAAGAATGCCCACAGCCGTAAGTATAGAAGTCATAATATTATCATTCCTTATATAAAACTCAAAAGTAATACTGTTCTCAAGTAAAAGGTGAGACAAAATTTGCGAAGATGTTTTTCGTCATGCAAGGCGGAGGAGGAGAGCGGGCTGACGCCCGCCGACGACAACAACGCTGTATGGCGGAAAACAGACCGCAAAGATGTCTTGATTTTTATTTGAGATCAGTATAAATTCTTATAGACCGAAAAGACCTTGGAAACCGATAAAGGACATAGAGACAAGGGAGGCGGCGACAAGGGTGATGGGCAGTCCCTTTAAGCCTTTGGGTATTTCGGCAACCTCAAGCCGTTCCCGCACACCCGCAAACATAACCATGGCAAGCAGGAATCCGCAGCCCGCTCCCAATGAGTTGACCATGGCTTGGGCAAATCCGTATTCTTTATCTATGTTGAGTATGGCTACTCCCAGTACCGCGCAGTTGGTTGTTATTAGAGGCAGATAAATGCCCAAGGATTTATAAAGGGGGGGCACATATCTTTTCAGCACAATCTCAACCAGCTGAACAAGGGCGGCGATAATCAGGATAAACACAATCGTCTGTAAATATTTAAGATCGGCCGGAATCAGCACAAACATATATATCGGATATGTTGCCGCCGTTGCCATAAGCATTACAAAAATAACCGCCACCGACATTCCCACAGCCGGACTCAGCTTTTTTGATACTCCCAAAAAGGGGCATATTCCAAGAAACTGAGCCAAAACAAAGTTGTTGACCAACAGACTGCCGATAAGAATGGCAAATAAACCGGTACTATTCATTGTTGTCCGCCTCCTTTTTGGTTATAGCGGCAGCTGCCAATCCCGAAGTTTCACTTTCGACCGTCTGATGACAAAAGGCTGCGCTAGGGCAGGCGGCACAGACATTTTCATTTGTTTCTCGCCTTGATGCGTCATCATCAAACTTGTCAGAAAGGCGATTGGCCAGCCAAATCAGCATACCAAATACAAAGAAGCCGCCGGCGGGTAATACAAAGATGGTTATGGGAGGAATGAGACCCCCATTAGGCCAGTTAAATATGGTTCCTTTGCCGAGAAATTCCCGTATTCCGCCCATAAGTAAAAGGGCGGCTGTAAACCCGGAACCCATTCCAAGACCATCCAGCGCCGATAACCCCACGCTGTTCTTGCTTGCGTATGCTTCGGCACGACCGAGGATTATGCAGTTGACCACGATAAGGGGCAGATAAATTCCCAGTGCCTTATCAATTGAGGGGGTGTATGCCTTGACCAGCATCTGTACAATTGTCGTAAATCCGGCAATAATTACGATGAAGGCAGGCAGGCGAACCTTATCGGGGATCATCTTTCTCATTAATGAAATGGCAATGTTCGAACAGACAAGCACAAATGTGGCGGCAACCCCCATACCAAGGCCGTTGATGGCGGCGGTGGTCACTGCCAAGGTGGGACAGGTTCCCAGAACCAGCCTCAGGGTTGGGTTCTCTTTGATGAGCCCCTTGGTATAGGCTTCACGATATTTTACATCCATGGTTACTGTCCCTCCCTCCCAATTGATTTATAGATTTCAACCGCTTGGTTGACCCCGCTGAGTATGCCCTTTGATGTTTTTGTCGCCTGAGATACCGCATCAACATCAACCCCCAGCTCAAACTTTCTTTCGGCCTTCTTCCCGATAAATCGGTCAGGCAGGCCTATTATGTTGTTCTTCTTGTCGGTTTTTGTCACCGTGTCGACATATCCGGCAGATTCGTTATTATCGGTTATCCTGACTCCGGTAATTTCGCCGTCTGTTGAGATGCCGGTCATAACAACCATCCCGGCGCTCTTGCCGACCGAGGAGGTTGTGAATACATAGCCCACCGATTTATCGCCCTTTTTGGCCTCGAAATAGACTATTTCCTCGCCGTCTATGGTCAGGGTATGACTTTCAAAGGAATCGGCTTTGATAACCATCTTACGGGCATTCGTCTCGTTATTAATCTTATTTGTGGCTATTTTGTTTTTTGTCATGGCGTTGGTGGCAGCAAGTGCCGCCGTAACTCCACCCGAAATAATGGCGAGGGCCGCCGCTGAAACCAAGATTTCCTTAAAATTAATGCCGCTTTTTTTCTCACTCATGTTTAAGCCTCCGTTTCTCACCGAAGGGCAGAGGTCTTGTTGCCCTCTCTATTAACGGAACCAGAATGTTCATAATGACAATTGAGAATGATACTCCCTCGGGTAATGAGCTATACTCGCGGATAAGCACGGTCAGCAGACCGCATCCCACGGCAAATACCACCTTGCCCGCTGTGTTTATGGGGGAGGTTGTATAATCGGTTGCCATGAATATCGCACCCAGCATCAATCCGCCCGATAAAATGCCAACAAGGGGGTCACCCCCGACCAGCCAGGTCAGAATAAAAACTGTACCTATATAAATCAGCGGTATGGTGGGGGATATAACATGGCGAATAACAAGATAGGTGCCGCCTAATAATAATGCAAGTACGCATGTTTCACCCAGACTGCCCGGCCGGATCCCAAAGAATAGATCCTTCAGATTGTATTGTATTTCCCCGCCTTGAGATAATGTATACAAAGGCGAAGCCCCGGTTTTGGCATCCACGCCCGACCCCAGAAGGGGCATCACCCAGTTGTCCATCTCCTTTGGGAAGCTTGACATCAATACAATACGGCCGACCAAGGCGGGATTTACGAAATTAAATCCCAAGCCGCCGAACATCTGCTTTACAACAACAATTGCCACAACACCGCCGATAGCAACCTGCCACAGCGGGATGGAGGAGGGAAGATTGAATGCCAGCAAAACTCCGGTTACAACCGCCGACAGATCCGCCACCGACTGGGGCTTTTTAAGAACTATTCGGCTGAGATATTCGCAGGTAACGCAAGAGGCAACGCTAACGATTATTACGGCGGCAGCCCGCCATCCAAACAGCAAAACCGATACGACCGCGGCGGGAGAGAGCGCGATAAGCACGTCCAACATTATGCCTTTTGTTGACATCCCGCAATGAAGATGAGGAGATGATGTTATTACTAATGGGTTTTCCATTCACCCGGTCACCCTTTCTAGAGTTAGATAATATATGCTATAAAATCTGAAATCAGACATTTATACCTATGCTTTAGCCTTGTGTACAGCCCCCTTGGACAATCGCATGGTCTGGACTATCCTGCGGGAGGCGGGGCAGGCGAATGAACAGCAGCCGCATTCCATACAGGTCATTACCCCCAGCTTTTCCAGCAAAGCCGCGTCATCGGTAATAAACGCCGCTTCGATAGAGGGCGGAACGAGGTTCATCGGGCAGGCTCTGACACAACGGCCGCAACGGATACAGGCCGAGGGCTCGATTGTTTTTACATCGTCCTCTGCCATGGCAATGATTGCATTGTTTTGTTTCAAAACAGGCAGCTCGTCATCCATTAGAGCAAGCCCCATCATGGGACCGCCCATCAACAGCTTGCTGATTTTGCTTTTTGTCCCGCCGATGAATTCGATTACATCACGGATGGGGGTGCCGATAATAGCGCGTACATTTTTCGGATGAGCTATGGCCGACCCGTCCACCGTCAAACGCTTATCAACAAGGGGCATTCCGGTTTTCAGGTAACGCGCCAGAAATGCGATGGAGTTTACATTCATAACGAGGCAGCCCACATCAGCAGGCAGCTTACCCGGCGGTACAATACGGCCGGTACAGGCTTTAATAAGAACCTTTTCCGCCCCCTGTGGATAACGAGAAGGCAGTGACTTTACCAGAAACTCACCATCCGGACGGGTAACCTCTGCCGCAATCTTGGAAAGCTCTGATATGGCGGCAGGTTTGTTACGCTCCACTGCGATGATTACTCTGGCGGCGTTCAGAAATTTCATTACCGTCTCGGCGCCGGATATTATATCCTGTGGGTATTCAATGCACTCACGATAGTCGGAGGTTATGTATGGTTCGCATTCGGCGGTGTTTATAATGACGGTATCAACACCGTCAAGGTCTTTTGGCTGCAGCTTAATATGGGTGGGAAAGCCCGCTCCCCCAAGCCCGACCAATCCGGACTGGCGCACCGCCTTCACCAAGTCATCATAGCTTTCAACGACCGGCGGCTTAACGCTTTGGTGTATACGCTGTTCGCCGTCGCTTTCAATTACAACGGTGGCGGTTTTCTTTCCGCTCGGCAGCAGCAGCTCTGAAATTGCCGTAACCTTGCCCGAAACACCGCTGTGTATAGGGGCGGATACCGGTTTATCACTATCCCCCACAACCTGTCCGACCAAAACCGTATCCCCTACCTTGACGGTTGGGATGCAGGGGGCGCCAATATGCTGCGACATGGCAATTATAACCCGTTCGGGTGGTGGCATGACGATTGTTTCGCATTCGGCGGTATGTTTGAGATGGGGGGCATGTACCCCACCGCGGGTTTGCATACCCAGCCATTCCTTTAAACTCATAGCTATCAAAATCCTTCCTATATACATCTCATTAAAGTCTTGCCGATAAAATATATGCAGAAAATAATTCGGATAATTAAGAAAATAATATCACCCAAAATTTGTTAAATATTTATCAACATCTTTAGATGCTTGCGGGATGATTTAGTTAATTTAGACACGGACTTTATAATATAATATTTTATGGTAAAATACAAGAGGAAAGATACTTCTGCTTTATATTGGCGATAATAATGGATTTGTCTGGTAATTAGTGTAATTGAAAGGGAAGATACAAATGGATTTTAACCTTTATATGCCGGTGCGGGTTATCAGCGGTGAGGACTGCATCCTCAAAAACAGAAAACTTTTTGGTCAGCTTGGGCGGCGTTGCCTAATAATGACGGGCAAGCAGGCGGCTATCAAGAGCGGCGCACTTAACGATATTCGTGCGTCTCTTGATTCCCAAAAAATTGATTTTACCATCTTCTCGGAAATCAGCGCCAATCCGCTATTATCCCAATGTCAGGCGGCCGCCGCCGCCGCAGATATTTGTAACTCCGATTTTATTATAGGTATCGGCGGGGGGTCGGTTTTGGATGCCGCCAAGGCTGCGGCATGGTTGGCGACAAATCCCGGCTCATCGGGTGAACGCCTTATGCAGGGCAGGTTACGCCATCCCCCGTTACCCTTGGTTTTGGTCGGAACAACCGCCGGAACAGGCAGTGAGGTGAGTGCGGTGGCGGTTCTAACCATGGACCAAAGTGGGCAAAAGAAAAGTATCGTTGACCCGAACTGTTATGCCGAAATCGTATTTGCGGATCCGCGATATACCCACAGCGTGCCCCGTGACACCACCGTTTCGACCGCACTTGATGCTTTTGCGCATACGGTTGAGGGGTGGTTTTCCCCCGGCCGCGGGGATGTTATTACCTCGTTTGGCGAAAAGGCATTGCCCCTGATTATGGAGGGGCTTACATGGCTTATGGAAAATGAAGGCCTTCCAAGCCCCCAGCTGCGAGAGCGCATGTATTACGGCTCTCTTTGGGCAGGGATGGTGCTTAATGCAACCGGAACCGCCTTCCCCCACACCCTGGGTTATATCCTCACCGAGGATTTTAATGTTCCGCATGGTATGGCTTGTGCCGTTTTTATGCCTGAATTTTTAAAAAGAGCGGAAGAGTTTTTGCCCGAACAAGCCCGGGGGCTTTATAAGCTTTGCGGAGGTAGACAGAGGGTTGATTCGATACTGGATTCACTTGTTAAACATGATGTCCACATGACAACCGAGCAGATTAGCGGCTATATGCCGCGCTGGGAGGGGGTCAGAAACTTCACCCGCTCGCCCGGCGGGTTTACCCCGCAGGAGGCAGCACGGCTACTCCGAAAAATGTTTGTATAATACTGATCTCAAATAAAAATCAAGACATCTTTTACTTGAGAACAGTATAACTATTGATAAGTCCATCGATATCAGCATATTCCGACCGGCCGCGGGGCATAATATTATGTGAGTATAATAATGCGGCAGGGGCGATGTAATGACAAGGGTACAGCAGGCGCGCCAGCGTCTTAAGGGTCACCGGCTGAAAGCGATTGCCGTCGAATTCATCGCCGTTGCGGCAGGGATGCTTGTACCTATTGCTTCTCTGACGGTACTCCGCCTAAGCGGGCTGGGTGCCGAAAGAATGATACATGCTTCTGAATTAATAAATAAATGGTATTATGCGCTTATTACGGTGGGGCTTTTTGCGCTGGACTGGCTGCTTATATCCCCACTTTTGCTCGGAAGACTGGCATTTTATATGGATATTGCCGCAGGCGATGAGGTTAAGGTACGGGTCATTTTTAAGTTCTATGTGATTAGATATAGCCATGCTCTTCGGTGGCGGCTGTCCATCCAGATTCGAAGACTTTTATATTGGTCGGTATGTTTGCTGCCGGCGGCCTTTGCATCGGGTGTCGCCAAGGCGGTAAGGGCGAGCGGCTCAATGACCCCTGCTTCGGATGTTATCATAATGTTTTGCACCCTGTTTGGGACTTTGTTTTTCCTGGCCGGCTTGCTTTTCAGCGAAACACTTATGTTGAGAAAGCTACCTGCCGCCTATCTTGTAATAAACAATCGGGATAAAAAATACCCTAAAAGGATTATTCGAACATCATCAAAAATTATGAAAGGACATATTATAGATACCTTCCAGCTGATTACCGGCTTTGGAGGATGGCTTGCTGCCTGCATTTTTCTGATTCCGTATTTTTATGTTATGCCGCTGTTTTTTACTACCCGGACGATAGCAGTGAGGAAATTCATCTGTAAATCGATGAATGAAGAGAGCGACCGGCATAAAATAGCAATAACACAGGATACAATAATCCTTCCTAATCAAAGGCAGAGGATATAAAATAGGACATGACCACAGACTGGCTGAATACATTGAAAAAAAGATAGTAGAGGAAAAGTATTCACCAGATGCAGTGATTGGCGAAATAAACGAAAAGGGACTAAAGTTTGACACTAGCATATGCACTAAAACGGTGTATAATATGATAGATAAAGGCATTTTCCTAAACCTTACCAACAAAGATCTACCGGTAAAGAAAGACAGAAAAAAGCGCAAATACAAGCAAGTTCGTAATGTTGCTCTGAACAATGCGAAAGGTCGGAGCATTGAAGAAAGACCACCTGAAATAGAAAGACGTGAGGAATACGGTCACTGGGAAATGGATTGTGTAGTTGGAAAGGGAAAAGCCTGTTTATTGGTATTAACTGAGCGAATGAGCCGAAAAGAACTTATCTTTAAGATGTCATCAAAAACCCAAAAATGTGTAATTGATGTTATAGACAAATTAGAAAGACGGTACAAATCAAAATTCCAAAAGATTTTCAATAGCATAACAATGGATAACGGAAGTGAATTTTTGGATATGGAAAGCCTTGAACGCTCCTGCCTTAAGGCAGGAACAAAGCGGACTACTTGTTATTATGCGCATCCTTATAGCAGTTGGGAGCGTGGAAGCAATGAGAACCAAAACAAACTGATCCGCCGTTTTGTTCCCAAAGGCTTTAATATCGGAAAACTAACAAACAAAGATGTGAAACGCATTGAAAACTGGATGAACAATTATCCACGCAGAATATTAGGATACAAGACACCAAATCAAATTGCAGCTTGATATAACTGGAA
>JAQWBK010000023.1 GCA_028706415.1 Oscillospiraceae bacterium
GCTCTGGCATGAATCAGGGTCACCGGAATTTCCAAGGCTGCACAAAGCTCCTTTAAATAAACCAGCCGTTTATTCAGGCTGTCGAGCAGGGTCAGCTTCATGTCCGGCCGTATAATCCCAAGGGGAACCCCGGGAAATCCTGCTCCTGAACCCACATCAATTAGGGATATCTCCCCTTTGGGCAGAAAAGGGGAAACAGTCAGGCTGTCAATGAAATGCTTGATTACAATCTCATCCGGCTGAATTATGGCAGTCAGATTTATTTTTTCATTCCATTCCACCAGCAGCCCCGCATATATTTCAAATTTATCAAGTGCCTGCTCCTGAAGCTTTACCCCCAGCTCGTCCGCCTTTTGGGCAAGCATATCGCGGTCAATCCTAACCCCCATTAGCCTCATCCCCTTCCACCATGTTATATTGTTCTTTCCTATTATCCTGAAATAACCGATATACTGCCTATACATTCACGCGCACTACGCTCCTCCGTGCTTTATTCAGCCTTTTGAGAGTTCAACCATACAATCAACACCGAAATATCTGCCGGACTTACCCCGCTTATTCTGGAGGCCTGCCCAAGACTTCTCGGGCGAATTTTGCCCAGCTTTTCCTGTGCTTCCTTCCTCAACCCGGTAATGCCTTTATAATCAACCTGTTCGGGCAGCAGCCTGTTTTCCAGTCGTCTCATTTCGTCAACCGCCGCCCGCTGCCGTTTAATATATCCCTCATATTTGATTTCTATTTCAACCTGCTCCCTCACCAGGGGATCAAGCTCAGGCCGCCCCTCATCAACCGGGGTCAGATTTTCATAATTCAGCTGGGGTCGCTTTAATAAATCCTCCAGCCGCACACCGCTCTCCACCGGACTTGTTTCACGTGAAACAAGTATGGTGTTCAGCAGCTTGGTCGGGGATAGTACAGTCTCCCTCAGTCGCCTGCGCTCTGCCTTTTTTGCCTCCTGCCGTGTGCAGAAGCTCTGCCACCGCTCATCATCCACCAGCCCGATTTCACGCCCTATGGGGGTCAATCTCTCATCAGCATTATCCTGCCTCAATATCAGCCGATATTCCGACCGTGAGGTCATCATTCTGTAAGGGTCGGTGCAGCCTTTGGTCACAAGGTCATCCACCAATGTCCCGATATATCCTGCCGCCCTATCAAGAATCATGGGGGGGCGCCCCTTTACCTTCATCGCGGCATTAATTCCCGCCAACAGCCCTTGGGCCGCCGCCTCCTCATAACCCGAGCTGCCATTAAATTGCCCCGCCCCATAAAGTCCCTCAATATCCATAAATTCTAGTCCCGCATTCAGCTGCAACGGGTCACAGCAGTCATACTCAATGGCGTATGCCGGCCGCATCACCTTGACCCCCTCCAGTCCGGGTATGGTGTGCAGCAGTTCAAGCTGAACATCAACCGGAAGTGAGGATGAAAGCCCCTGCAAATACATTTCGTCTGTTTTAAGGCCGCAAGGCTCCACAAAAACCTGATGCCGCTCTTTATCCGCAAAGCGAACAATCTTATCCTCGATACTTGGGCAATATCTGGTACCGATCCCCTGTATCTTCCCGCTGTACATGGGGGAACGGTACAGGTTTTCATTAATAATCCTTTTTGTGTCGCTATTTGTCCATGTCATATAGCAGGAAATCTGATTTTTAAGCCCTTGCTTTGTCTCAAAGGAAAAAGGAACGACCGGCTCCTCCCCCTCCTGCTCCTCCATTTTTGCGAAATCTATGCTGGCTCCAAGGACACGGGCGGGGGTTCCGGTTTTAAAGCGGCGGAGGAATACCCCAAGTTCTTCTAAAGATTGGGATAATGAGGTGGCAGCGAACATACCGTCCGGCCCTCCCTCATAACTAACATCCCCGATATATATTCTGCCCTTTAAAAAAGTCCCCGAGGCCACAATTGCGGTTTTTGCAGAGTATTCGGCATCCAGACTTGTAACAAGATTAAAGCCCTGAGAGCAGCGCTCGATTTTAACCACCTCTGCTTGAAGAATATCCAAGCCTGGGGTGGTCTCTAATCGATACTTCATATATCTTGAATATTCCCGCCTGTCGATCTGGGCGCGAAGGGAATGAACCGCCGGACCCTTGCCGCGGTTTAACATTCTTGATTGCAGCAGGGTGGCATCAGCCGCCTTACCCATCTCTCCCCCAAGCGCATCTATCTCCCGCACCAGATGTCCTTTGGCGGTTCCGCCCACCGAGGGGTTGCAGGGCAGATTGCCTATCGAATCTAAATTAATCGAAAATATTATTACAGAACACCCCAGCCTTGCCGCCGCAAGGGCGGCTTCTATGCCGGCATGTCCTGCTCCGATTACCGCCACATCATATTGACCTGCTAAAAATCTCATACTAGGAACCATGTCCTTCCCGGGTTTATGCCCGCCCTATCCGGACGGTAGCCTTTTCTATTAGGTGGCGGAAAACCGCCTTTTATCGTACACTCTTGGTATATCTTTTATATTTTATACTATTAGTTTATCATTTTCCAACGCAAAAGCGAGAAAACACCTCGTTTACCACCGCTTCGGTGGTTTTCTCCCCCGTAAGTTCCAGCAAAGCTGAAATCGCGCCGTCAATGCTCACCCCAACCGCATCCAAGGTCATTCCAATGTTTACAGAGGAAACCGCCTCCCTTACACACTCAAGGGCACGGCACGCACAATCTCTTTGTCGCTCGTTGGCAAGCAGCAGATCGGTATCATTAAGGGCAGCAACCCCCGAAACCTCCAAAACCGCCCGCTCCAGCTCATCCAGCCCCTCGCCTACCCGGGCAGATAATATTACTGTGTGTTTAAACAGTCCCCGTATATACTTCTCGTCAATCATTTTACCCATATCAGATTTGTTGATTATTGCAATCGAGGTGGTGGCCGCCGCCGTTTCAGCAAGAATTCGGTCATCCTGGTCAAGGGGTTGAGAACCGTCAAAAACAGCCAAAACCAGTGCCGCCCTCTCCATGCGCTTTCGGGCCCTGTTAACCCCGATACTTTCAATCTCGTCGGTGGTGCTGCGCTGTCCGGCGGTATCCGCCAGCCTCAAAACCACATCCCCCAAACGAATTGTTTCCTCGATTATATCCCTTGTGGTTCCGGCAACCGGAGTAACTATGCTGCGCTCACAGCCGGCAAGCAAATTCATAAGGGTGGATTTCCCAACATTCGGCCGTCCCGCAATAACGGTATCTATCCCCTCCCTAACCACTCTGCCGGCATCAAAGCGATCCAGCAGTCCGGATAACTCGGCCTCGGCCTTTTTTAATACCTTTTCCAGCTCTCGGGGCTGCAGCTCCGGAATATCGTCATCGGGATAATCCACAAAGGCGGCAAGATTTGCCGCCGCCTCGGTTAGATGCCCGCAAATTCCTTGCATTCGGCGGAATAACGCCCCCTCATGGGTGACAAGGGCAGACTTTGCCGCCAGCCGACCCCCCGCGCTAATCAAATCCATAACCGCCTCTGCTCCGGTTAAATCCATTTTACCGTTTACAAAAGCTCTGCGGGTAAATTCTCCCGCCTGTGCCGGTCGTGCTCCGGCCTGTATGGCGGCTCGCAAGGTTCGCTGAAGTATATAAAGCCCGCCATGGCAGGATAATTCCACCACATTTTCACCTGTAAAGCTATGTGGGGCACGAAATACCAGGGCAACGCATTCGTCAATATCACCATCTGCGTCAAAAACCCATCCCAAAAGGGCGGTATTCCCCCCCGCCTCTTCAAGGGTTTTTGTCTTTGAACGAGGCCTGAAAAAACGACAAGCCACCTCGATCGCATTCTCCCCAGACAGACGGATTACTCCGAGGCCTGCCGGAGCGGCGGCGGTGGATATTGCTGCAATCACTCTGCTCATTGTACTCCTCCGGTTGAAAAAGTCGCCGTCCACAGCGGCCGAACCCCCGCCTTCCGGCGTACCGTCCGGCTCCCCATTGACAGCGACCATATACTAATGCCCGCCGACGACAACAACGCTGTATGGCGGAAAACAGATCGCAAAGATGTCTTGATTTTTACTTGAGAGCAGTATAATACTAATCCTCTTCGGGCTGCTCCCAGTTGTGCCATATATTCTGCACATCATCGTTATCTTCAAGAAGCTCGATCAACTTTTCCATCTTTACGACAAGCTCCTCGTCCTCGATTATGTTATATACATCCGGAACCTGCTCGATTTCGGCAGATATAAACTCATAACCTCTTGTTTGAAGTTCATCCCGAACCGCCGCAAAATCATCCGGCTCGGTTTGGACCTCATAAACATCACCATCGGTGTTAAAATCGGCCGCTCCCACTTCTAGGGCATCTTCCATAACCTTGTCCTCATCCAGCCCCTCTGCCTCTATGGCAAGTACCCCTCTTCGCTGGAACAAATATCCGACACAGCCGGTCATCCCGAGATTTCCTCCGCATTTATCAAAATAATGTCGCAAATCCCCCGCCGTTCTGTTGCGGTTATCTGTGAGTGTTTCAACAATCACGGCAATTCCGCTGGGGCCGTATCCCTCATACTGTATAGCCTCGTAATCGTCGGCGTTTCCGTCCCCCACCGCTTTTTTGATAATCCTGTCAATATTATCGTTGGGTACATTGTTTGCCTTTGCTTTGGCTATAACATCCTTGAGCTTGGAATTGCTTGCAGGATCGCCACCGCCTCCCTCTTTCACAGCAACCGCAATCTCCCGCCCGATTTTAGTAAACACCTTGGCCCTCTGGCCGTCGGTTTTCTCTTTTTTTCTTTTAATATTACTCCATTTTGAATGACCTGACATGTCGAATATTCCCCTTTATCTGTTCTCGTTCTCGATGGAATTATTATCTTTTTCCATCCTTTTTCTGACCGATCTTTTAGGCTTGATTTGCAGGAACGGATCCCTGTCCTCGTCATCGTCGTCCTTAAATAAGATCGCCCCCGACAAATCATATCCCTTTTTATCTCCAAATAAAGCTTTGTCCTCTTTATCGGCCGCCCTCTCAGCCAGCCAGCCGCCCAGCATGAAAATCGGAACAACCGAAATTCCGATATGTCTCCATATCAGTTTCCAGGCATTAAGGCCCGTGTCCATCCCTCCGGTGCCGATAACGGCCGGAAATTCCCGCCCGAGATCCAGGGCAACAACTAATATAACCAAGGCCGAAACCGTAGCCATGATTATGCCGATATATCTACGCTTTTTCATAGCCACAAACAGAATTACCGCCAAAAGCATAAGCGCCGTCGCCACAATCAGTGCAACCGGATTATATACATGGTCGGGCTGTTTTAAGCTGATGGCTTTGTCATTGTAATATGTGAGTGAATATATGGTCAGCCCCTGAAACAGTAAATATATGACACAGAAAACCCACATAAGAGTTTTGCAAATATAAGACAGTATTCGCATAAGCTGTTTCCCTCCGACTTTCGGGTTTATTCTTGTTCATCCTCTGATTTTTCGGTATCTACCTGCTGGTCCTCTTGTTCCTCTTCGCCCTCTTCATCCTCCAAATCATCCATAAGCTCATCCATGTCATCCCCGCGTATGAGTTGGGGTGCTTCACGGGGCTGATCCTCATCATCGTCCTCCTCCAGGGGAGCCCTTGCAAGGGACACAATGCGTGCGTCCCCTTCCAGTCTCATTACAATAACTCCCTTGGACGGACGGCGGCAAAGGCGAATTTCACTTGCTGCCATTCTTATTATTATCCCATCCGACGCAATCAATATTATATCATCGCTCGGGTCGACCACTTTTATGGCGGCAACCTCCCCGAACCTTTGGGTATGGTAATTTATAAGCCCCTTACCGCCGCGGGACTGCAGACGGTAATCGCTTATCTCACTGAGCCGCCCGAAGCCGGTATCGCTCACGGTCAGCAACAGTCCGTTTTCACGGCAGATCGACATGCCGATAACCTCGTCGCCCTCGGCCAGCTCAATGGCCTTCACCCCGCGGGCGGTTCTGCCGATTACCCGGGCATTGTTCTCATCAAAATGGATGGCTTTACCCATTCTCGTTCCCACAATAAGGGACTGATATCCGTCGGTCACGCGCACCCAAACCAGCTCATCTCCATCATCCAGGGTGACCGCAATAAGTCCGTTCTTCCTTGCGTTGGAATATGCTGATAGACGACTGCGTTTTATGATGCCCTTTCGGGTGACCATACACAGATATTTATCCTGCTCGAATTCGGACACATGAATCATGGCGGTAACCTTTTCCTCCGCCTCGAGAGGCAAAAGATTAACAACATTAATTCCCTTGGCGGTGCGGCCCCCCTCGGGCACCTCATAGCATTTCCGCCTGTACACCCTTCCCGCAGAGGTAAAGAACATAACATAATCATGGCTGGAGCATATAAACATGGTTTCGGCAAAGTCCTCTTCACGGGTGGTCATCCCCATGATTCCGCGCCCGCCCCGCCTCTGGGCTTTATACACATCAACCGCCTGCCGCTTAATATACCCGTTATGTGTCAGGGTAAGCACGCTTTCCTCGATAGGAATAAGATCCTCAATATCAACCTCGCCCGATACAGGAGAAATCTCGGTACGGCGCTCGTCACCGTATTTATCCCGCATTTTGAGGCATTCATCCTTGACGATTTCCTTGATTTTATCCTCGTCGGACAGCATTTCCTCTAGTTCGGCAATTCGGGCAAGAAGCAGACCCAGCTCATCCTCGATTTTCTGGCGTTCAAGACCTGCCAGCTGCCCCAATCTCATTTTAACAATTGCATCTGCTTGTATATCATCAAAACTAAACCGTTCAATCAGATGCTCCTTGGCAAGGGGAATATCTCGGGAGGAGCGGATTATATTAATCACTTCGTCAATAAAATCACTGGCAATTTTGAGCGCTTCCATGATATGGGCGCGCTCCTTTGCTTTGCGCAGCTCAAACAGGGTGCGGCGGGTTATTACCTCGCACTGAAACTTGATATACTCCTCCAGCATCTGCTTTAAGGTCAGAATCCGGGGAATACCGTTTACAAGGGACAGCATAATAACCCCAAATGTTGACTGCATTTGGGTATATGTATACAGCTGATTAAGCACAACCTGCGGGTTGGCATCTCTTTTTAAATCAATTACAATCCGCATTCCTTCGCGGCTTGAATGGTCGACCACATCAGCAATTCCTTCGATGCGCTTATCATCCGAAAGCTCGATTATCGACTTTACCAAATTCAGCTTGTTTACCATATACGGTATTTCTGAAATAACAATGCGGAAACGATCCTTATGAGATTCCTCGATCTCGGCTCTGGCGCGCACGATAACCCTGCCGCGGCCGGTCGCATAGGCGGCACGAATTCCGGCATATCCCATGATAACGCCACCCGTGGGGAAGTCCGGCCCCTTGATAACCTCCATAATATCAGGCATGGAAGCCTCGGGATCCTCAATAAGCAAGCATATTCCGTCAATAACCTCACGAAGATTGTGGGGGGGAATGTTGGTGGCCATTCCCACCGCAATTCCGGTAGAGCCGTTAACCAAAAGGTTGGGAAAACGGGAGGGCAGAACCGACGGTTCTTTAAGCCGGTCGTCATAGTTTGATTGGAAGTTAACCGTTTCCTTGTCGATATCCGCCAGCATATCAAGGGACATGCGGCTCATACGCGCTTCGGTATAACGATAGGCGGCGGCGGGATGCCCGTCAATGGAACCAAAGTTTCCATGCCCGTCTACCAGGGGATATCTAAGGGAAAAGTCCTGTGCCATTCGAACCATGGCATCATATACCGAGGCATCTCCATGGGGATGGTACCGACCCAAAACCGAGCCCACCGTATCGGCACATTTGCGATAGGCTTTATCGGGTGTCAGATTGTTTTCATGCATGGTATACAGTATCCGGCGATGTACCGGCTTTAGCCCGTCCCGCACATCCGGCAGGGCTCGGGCAACAATAACCGACATTGAATATTCAAGGAAACTTTTCTTCATCTCCTTGTTAAGGTCAACATTTATTACCTTTGAAACAAATTGTGTGTTCTGCTCGTCCATTTTATGAACCATGCCTTTCCGTGTTTTTATGCTTTATTCGAAACATAATGGCTGTCAACAAAGTCTTTCAGCTCTTTGAAATCCTTAATACACCTTTTGGGAATTCGCAGTAGGGTGGAATGTGAAATGAAATCGACACTGTCCGGTCGCTCTACCGCTCTTGTCAGGGACGACCATGCCAACCGAACCCCCCGCGGATTTTTGCGGGAGTTTATGATGATCCCCGGTCGTTTTAGCTTAACCATGATGGTTGCGCTTTCCTGCATATTGTCAAAAGCGCGGCCTGCCCCCACTCGTGGGGCCAACAACCGAAAGCCGATAAAAGCGGCGTTTATAATCAGATATAATATTATTCCTGTGATAAATCCATACTGAAACCCAAAATACATGGCAACCAGCATGGATATAACACTGTAAACCGGCAGCATCTTCAAAAAAGAACGCATTGCCGTATCGGTTGCAATCTTAACAACTTCCTCACGCTTATAGTCTATCTCGACACTAAGCTCTTCCTCTTGTTCCCATTCCTGACCCACTTGGGTCATTTCGGGGGGGAGAATGGGCTGGGTTGCCGAAGGAACAATCCGGCTTTGCACCTTTTGCCGGGCTATCGGGATGGCGGATAAGGCAGCCTGCCTTAGCCCTTCGCAAAATTCGGGTGTCAGACAGCGCCCCGGGATCACAATGGCAGGGGTGTGGGAGGAAAGAATGACAATCATATCCTCCGCCTCTATATAAACAGCATTGTCTTCAAACATAAGACGGGTGGTGGTGTGGTCGTTTTCCTTTTGAATGTAATCGGGATATACCGTGATAATACCGTAATATGACTGCCCGCCCATCATGGTCTGATCGTATGCTCGACCGGCGTTTTTCTTTATAAAATAAGTCGCGCCGATGAAGATGAAAAAACCGCTCAGGATGAAAACCACCGTCAAGAAAATCGAAATATAATCGATTTTACTTTGTGCGATTGCTTCGTTTAACATTGCAAACAGGCTGAAACCGCCCAACATCAGCAATAATATCATCTGGGAGCGTTTGAACCTCAGAAAGCCGGTGGTTTTGGAGACCAGAAAATTAAATTTCACAAACTCATCCCTGTTTATATCCACCGGAAAGGATGTAATACTTCCGTTATCACCCTGCTGGTTTATATCGTCCATAATTTTCCTCCAGTCTGAACGAATCACTATTGGTCACCTCATATACTGCTCTCAAGTAAAAAACAAGACATCTTTGCGGTCTGTTTTCCGCCATACAGCGTTGTTGTCGTCGGCGGGCGTTTCCGCATTACGAGGAGGGTTGACGCAGTCCGGCGGAAATTGTGCCGGAAGACGCTGGAAGGGGTTTTTAGAGGTGACCAATTATACAATCTTTGCCCCTCCGGCTGCAGCTTCCAATATACTTCTCAGCCGTTCCTCCTGTTGGGTATCAAGTAACCGTTTGGGGATTGCCATGCTCAGCTCCCGACCAACCTCCAGCCCGAACAAGGCGGAGGTTTCCCCCCATTCGGTAAGGATGGAAAGGGGGAGCTCCCCTTGAAATCGCCCGTTATGAACGGCTACTCTATCGTCATAAAAATAGTAAGTAGTGGCAAAATGCAGATCTTCCTTCTCTTCATATTCACGAGCGGCGGCCGCCCTGTCAATTATGGGGGCAAGAAGACCATCATAACAAAGCAGGAACAACCCCGCCAAAACAAGGCAAATGGCGGCAGGGGGGGCCAATAATATATAACTGCCGAAAAACAGTCCGGCCACTCCGCAGATTATTAACCACGAGCCAAAACCCATTGTCACCCGGGCGGTCTTCCTTCGATGCTTTCGTTTGGATATGGCAACCGCCGCGCTGTATTCCTCTCTCGTCACCAGAACGCTGAGGGATAGTACATTATTTTGTTCCACTTACTTTTCACCCTTTCGCCCACAGCCTTAGCCTTGCATATCTCGTCATTAATTTAGAGGTGCCCTTAAAATACCCAATTCTTCCTAACCCGCCGCCGGCGCGAAAACACCGTTCTCAAAAAAGAAACAACCTCTTGGGCGCATTCGGGGGGCAGGCAACGCTTTGGAATAATCAACATGCGTTCCCTGTCCTTAATAAGCACCACAAGCTCGGGTGTCTCAATGCAGCCGGACATCAGGGCATAGGGATCGGTTAAGGTTATGCTCTGGGCCTCGGTTATGGCGTTATCTGCATATAATCTGAGGGTGGCAGGGTTCATGAGAGCGTCGTAGGTTTTATAATATCCCCCCGCCCTTTTTTTCAAAATCCCGGGCAGAATAACAAAGAATACAATCAGGAAAAAGGGGCAGAGCAGACATATCATCAAGGGCATAATTATCGAGGTGTAGGTTGTCTTAAACCAACCGAAGGACGAAAGCCCTAAAAAGAGCAGTCCGGCAGACAGCACAACAACCCACGGCAGTGCTCGCAGCGCTCCTGCCTGCCTTTCGACAAGAAGGGAGGCGGCGGTATATTCTTCTAATGTTGGATTGATAACAAATTCCGCTTTATGGGGTCTCTGGTATGCCATGCTAAGTCTCCCCTTTGTCAAGTTTTTTGCCGCTCACAAGCCTATATAAGCGCCGCCGTTTTGGTGGGGTATCAAACATCCAGATTTTTCACATATTGAGCGTTCTTTTCGATGAATTCCCGTCTTGGTTCAACCTTGTCCCCCATCAAAACCGAAAACACCTCATCTGCCGCCGCGGCATCATCCAGCTCCACCCTGAGCATGGTTCTGAATGCCGGATTCATGGTGGTTTCCCAAAGCTGTTCGGGATCCATCTCACCAAGACCTTTATACCGCTGCACATCGGCATTTCCGCCCAACTCTTCAATATAAGCATCCCTTTCTTCGTCCGAGAAAGCATAGCGATGCTGTTTTCCCTTAAAGACCTTGAATAGGGGGGGCTGTGCGATATATATATGCCCTTCATCCACCAAGGGGCGCATAAAGCGAAAGAAGAAGGTCAGCAGAAGTGTCCTGATATGGGAGCCGTCAACGTCGGCATCGGCCATGATGATGACCTTGCCGTAACGAAGCTTTGAAACATCAAAATCATCCCCGATTCCGCAGCCCAGAGCAACCACGACCGGAACCAGCTTTTCGTTGCCGTAAACCCTATCCAGCCGTGCCTTTTCGACATTCAGCATCTTTCCCCAAAGGGGCAATATTGCCTGGAAATTTCTGTCCCGTCCCTGTATCGCCGAGCCACCAGCCGAATCTCCCTCAACGATATAAAGCTCTGTCCTTTCGGCATCGGTCCATATACAGTCTGCCAGCTTTTCCGGCATACGGGTGGAAGAAAGTCCGCTCTTTTTTCGTGCCAGCTCCCTAGCCCGCTGTGCGGCCTCCCTAACCCTGGAGGCATTGATTGATTTATCAAGTATCATACGGGCAACCTGTGGATTTTCCTCTAAGAAGGAGGCAAGCTTATCCCCCAACAGAGAATTGACCAGGGTGCCCATGGCGGTATTTCCAAGCTTGGCTTTTGTCTGCCCCTCAAACTGGGCATCCTTTAGCTTTACACTGATAACGGCGGTCATTCCCTCCCGCACATCATCCCCTTTAAGGGCGGTTTCATTGTCTTTGAGCATCCCGTGTTTTCGGGCATAATCATTAAAAATGCGGGTTGCAGCGGTTTTAAAGCTGGTTTCGTGGGTTCCGCCGTCCACGGTATGAATATTGTTTGCAAAGGAAATTATATTTTCGTTATAGCTGTCGTTATACTGAATTGCAACCTCGGCAATCGAGTCGCCGTCGGTGGTTTTGAGATGTATGACCTGGGGATGCAATCCGTTATGTCCTCGGGCTTTGTTCATATATTCAACAAAGGAGGAAATGCCCCCCTCATAGCAGTATTCTTGGATTACCGGAGCCTCCGGATCCCGAAGATCGCTCAACCTTAACATAAGGCCGGCATTCAGAAAAGCCTGCTCACGAAGTCTTTTTTGCAACACATCAAATTCATATTCGGTGGATTCGGTGAAGACCTGGGGATCTGCCTTGAAACGGATGAGGGTCCCGCTTTTATCGGTTTTGCCGATCACCTTCAGGTCGGTAACCGCCTCTCCCCTTTCAAAGCGCTGATGATGCACCTCTCCATCTCGGGCAATCTCAACCTCCAGCCATTCGGACAGAGCGTTTACAACCGACGAGCCCACGCCGTGCAATCCGCCGGCAACCTTATATCCACTGCCACCGAACTTGCCTCCCGCATGTAATACGGTAAGAACCACTGTAACTGATGGAATGCCCAGCTTCTCATTGATACCCACCGGAATGCCTCGCCCGTTATCTCTAACCAAAATAATATTATCCGGCAAAATATCAACATCAATCCTGTCGCAATGCCCTGCCAGCGCCTCATCTATTGAGTTATCCACAATTTCATATACCAGGTGATGCAGCCCCTTGGGGCCGGTTGAGCCGATATACATTCCCGGGCGTTTACGAACAGCCTCCAGTCCCTCTAATACCTGAATTTGGCTGTCATCATAGGATGACGCGTCAGGAAGTATAATGTCATTTCCGATTTCGGTGTCCATGAGAATTCCTCCGTTATGCTTATTTACAAATCAATCTTTATATGTGAGTTTGCAGTCTTCTGCAAAAAAATAAGAATCCAAAGTTTTGTATAAATGTTTGTACGCTCTGTATTTCCGCTTTATTACTGGGTAGCCCTTGCTCCCCCTACTTTTCGCGGGACCCCAAAGTCCACCAATTTGTAAGCCCCTCAACAAAACCCGCCCGCCTTTTAAGTGTTGCAGAAGATATCTGTGAAATATAAACCGTTTCATTTTTCAACTTATCAACACAAACAACATAGGTTCTGGGAAGCTCCAGGGTCACATTAAAGGCCCTTCCCCCCTTTTGGGCATCGGCAAGGAACCGTCTCGAGCTTCTTGTAATGGTGGTTGTATCCATATCAAAAATACCGATAATTTCATCCGTGCGTACCACCGTGTCCTGCCCCAAATGAAGATACAACTTTTATACTCCCCTTTCGGATGTCATATCGGTTATTCTGCCCTTGTCAACATGGAACACCCTGCCGCCGTTCATCTTCATTACCGGTGAGGGGTCACAGCAGGTCAAAAACACCTGCCATCCGTGAATATGGTTGAGAACATAATCCTGCCTTGCAGGGTCCAGCTCGCTCATCACATCATCCAGCAAAGCGACCGGTTGCTCCCCGGTAACCTGTTTCAAAACAGATGCCTCGGCCAGCTTTAATGCCAAAACCGCCGACCTCTGCTGGCCTTGTGAAGCGAAAAAGCGGGCCGCCTTTCCATCAATATCAACAACAAGATCATCCCTGTGAGGCCCGATGGTGGTAAATCCTGCCTCTGTATCGACGCAAACATTCTCTTTAAGAAGGGAAAGCAGCCTTTGCCTTGCCTCCTCTGGGAGCACCGAAATATCCCCCGCCGCAGATGAATATTCAATCTCTATATTCTCTTTGCCGCCTGAAATGCCCGAATAAATATTCTTAACCGCCGGGGTCATCTTGCGAATATAGGCCGTTCTTGCGGCAAAAACCCTTGCGCCCGCCTCGGCAAGCCTCTCATCCCAGATTTCAAGCCCTTCGGCTCTTTGGCCATTCCTAATATTCTTTAACAGCGCATTTCTCTGCGTTAAAATCCGCTGATATTCGGCTAATACCCTCATATATCCCGGCCTCAGTTGGCAGTATGCGGCATCCAGGAAGCGTCTTCTCCCATCCGGCCCGTCCTTTATCAAGGTCAAATGAGCCGGCGAAAAAACTACCGCACAGAAAGTCCCTGCCAAATGAGTAGCCGACGGGAGGGATATCCCCTCCAAAGAGGCGCTTCTTCTTTTTTCAATGTTTATTTCGGCCTGTTGGCTTCTGTCTTGGGCGAAAAAATCCATCTTTAGGCTTGCTTTTTCCTGCCCGAAACCAACCGTATCCGAATCCTTTGCCCCCCTAAAACTTCTTCCTCCGGTAAAAAACCAAATTGATTCTAATAAATTGGTTTTACCCTGACCATTTTGGCCATATAATATATTAACCTCCGGGACAGGCTGTATGCTCCCTGTCTCCAGATTGCGAAAACCCTCGTATTCCAGCCTTTCTACCCTCAAAGAGAAAAACCGTCCTTCCCGGAGAAATATTATTCTTTTTGTTTGCCCACCGTATAGTCGGTTTCGCCCCCGGCAATTTTTACAGTATCACCCGTGTGCAGCTTGCGACCACGCTGAATACAAACCTCACCATTAACGGTTATTTTGCCGCTCTTTACCCATTCCTTTGCCTGTCCGCCGGTTGAAACCGCCCCAACAAGCTTTAAAAATGTATCAAGCTTTATATAATCTGTGGAAATATCTTTAATTTCTGTTTTCATTTTTTAAGTCTCACCGGCAAAACGAGAAACAAAAACGAATCCCCCGAGGAAGGAAGAATTTTCATGGGTGAAAGAGCCCCGCTTAATTCGATGCGAACCTCATCCGTTTCGGTGTTTTTTAGGGCTTCCAATAAAAATCTGCTGTTAAAGCCCATTTCTTCCTCATTGCCCTCAATGTCAATATTTATTATATCATAAACGCTACCAATCGGGGTATTACAGGATACCGTAACCTGCCCATCTCTGAATTCACATATAAGCGGGGATTTTATACGGTCGTTTATAACTATTGATGCCCGCTCAACCGCATTAATTAAATCCCGTGTTTTGGTCTTTATGGTGGTTGAGGACTGCTGGGGAATAGCCTTTCGGTAGGGAAGAAACTCCCCATCCAGCAATCTGGATATAACCGCATATCCGTCTATCTCCAAAACAATGTGACGATGCCCCACCGCCAAAGACATGGGGGTCTCCTCATCCGACAACAGCTTCAAAACCTCGTTTAATGTTTTTCCCGGCACAACAAAACGCATCTGTTCCTCGCTTTGTATTACCTCGCTTCTCATGGCAAGCCTTGACCCGTCAACAGAAACCAACCGCATTGTTCCCTCTTCTATTTCAAACTGAACCCCGGTATGAACCGGCCGGTTATCATTTTGGGCAACCGCAAATATGGTTTGCCGTATCATGCTCTTCATTGTTTTTTGGGGAACGGTAAAGCCCACCCCATCGCTGACAGCCGGGATTTCAGGATATTCAATGGCCGCTATTCCCATAATGGTAAATTCGGTCTTTCCGCTTCTTATTTTTGTAACCAGCTTTTCATCCGCCCCGATAAACACCCTATCCTCAGGAAGACGGCGAACGATATCCCCCAGCAGCTTGGCGCTGAGCACGATTTCACCGGCATCCCTCACATCTGCCTCTATTGTGGTGGTTATTCCCATGTCTAAGTCGTAGCCTGCAAGAAAAAGAGATGTTCCTGTCGCCTTGAGCAAAATTCCCTCCAGAGCAGGCAGGGCTGATTTTGTCATTGCTGCATGTCCAACATTTCCGACAGCATCAATTAATGCCTGCTTATCGCAGTATAAATTCATGATATAACCTTCCTTTCTTACAGTAGTCTTAGTAGGGGCTGTTGAAATGGTTGAAAAGTGTCGTTTACCGCCTATATACAGGAAAAAAACGCATTTTCAATTGTGGATTCAGTGTGGTCAATTTTGTGGAAAAGGTGAAAGGCAAAATATCTATTAACACACCTGTTTAAAGCTGTTGGATAAAAGGGGAAAAACGGTGAAAAAACTCTCACCTTTCCACCCGGACTGTGGACGATTTTTTCAACACCATTATAAAACAATGTTTAAAAATACAACAAGGGTGGGTTTGCGCTGTTTAAAGACGGTTTAAAACCTGTTAATATACTATTTTTCACTTATATTTTTTATTATATCCATAACCATACCTTTAAAAGACGGATTCTTGGCCATGCGGGTATCAACCTTTTTAATGGCATAAACTATGGTGGAGTGATCCCGGGTTCCAAACTCCTCCCCGATTGCTTTCATGGGCAGACCGGTAATATCCCTTACTACATAAATGGCCACCTGACGCGCCTGAGAAATTGCGGCGGTACGCTTGGTTGAGCGAATATCGTCGGGGGAAACACTAAGGGTTCTGGAAACCTCATTTATAATCCTTTCAACCGTAATCGGAACAGGTTGAGAGTCATTTTTAATATCTCTAATGGCATTCTGGGCGGTAACAATGGAGGGCTGGTCCCCCCCAAGAAGGTATTGTGCCCGCATTCGCTTAACCGCACCTTCCAGCTGACGGACATTATTTTTAAGCTGAGAGGCAATATACTCGGCAATGTTATCGGAGATTGAAAGGTCAAGCAGCTGGGCTTTTCGCCGGACTATTGCAATTCGGGTTTCAAGGTCGGGGGGCTGAATATCGGCAAGCAGACCCATTTCAAAACGGGTTCTCAGCCTTTCCTCCAGGGTTGCAATTTCCTTTGGCGGGCGATCAGAGGTGAGAACAATTTGTTTATTTGCCTGATGCAAAGCGTCAAATGTATGAAAAAACTCCTCCTGTGTCGAAACCTTGCCGGCAATAAACTGAATATCATCCACCAAAAGAACATCCACCAGCCTGTATTTTGCCCGAAACTCGGGGGTCGAGCCGGTGCCGATGGCCTCTATTAGCTCGTTGGCAATATACTCCCCCTTGGTATAAATAATTTTCACAGAGGGGGTGTTTTTGCGGATTTCGTTGCATATTGCGTAAAGAAGATGGGTTTTTCCAAGACCCGAGCCCCCGTAAATAAACAAAGGGTTATAATATCCGGCGGGTTTACTGGCAACCGCCTGTGAAGCGGCATGAGCAAATTTATTTGATGAGCCCACAATGAAATTTTCAAACGAATATTCATAATCCGTATTTTTTTGTCCAAAAAGATTGCCCGGATCGGGAGAATCCTCAAAGCAGGAGGTATCCCCGCCCCCCTTATCCTCTTCAGAAAATATTTTAAGCCCCAGCGGAATACCCAGAACATGCTGGATGGCCTCTTTCAGCTTTCCCGCATAATGCTCGGTGATTATTTTGCGCTGGAAGTTTGTATGTACATATACAATAACATCTGTGTCTGAAATTGAATGGGGTTCAATACAGCTAATCCAGACATTAAATGCAACCTCGCTCATATCCTCCTGACCCCTAAGAAAATCAAGAACGCCCGACCAGGCATCTCTAATGGTTTCCATTTATAATACACCTCTAAAATGATAATTAATATGTATACTTAATTATAAGCAGAGAGATTGTCCGCATAAAAATCTTGGGTTTAGTACACGGTACCTCACCTTCAAGTGTATCATAAAAAGTAAAATATTTCAACAAACAAAACAGCAGGGTATCTGTCAAGTAAACGTTGGCAAAATTATTATCACACAAAAATTCAATAAAACCAGGG
>JAQWBK010000120.1 GCA_028706415.1 Oscillospiraceae bacterium
GGATCTTTTCCGTATGGATAGGTTGCTCCCGCAGGTGTCATAGAAATCCCCGCTTCTTTTAATAAACGCACCGTTTCCTTCGCACAGCCATCCAAAAGGTTTATGCTGACAAAATATCCTCCCTTGGGAGAATTCCATTCTGCAATCCCCTTGCCCCCCAAATTCATTTCCAGTGCCTTTAGCACCATCTCAAATTTCGGACGCAATACTGCTGCATGTAGCTTCATGTGTTTCAAAACGCCCGCATAATCCCCAAAGAACCGAGCATGTCTAAGCATATTGATTTTATCATATCCGATTGTCTGAAAGGACAATCGGCGTCTAACCTCTGCAATTATTGACGGGCTTGCCGCCATTGCAGCCACTCCCGCACCCGGAAAGCTAATTTTAGAAGTTGAGGTAAACATAATCACACGATTTTCATTTCCCTGCAGTTTTGCTTCATCATACAGGTTAAGTGGCGAATGGGCAGTATCGTATAAATGGTGCAGACAATAGGCATTATCCCACATAATACAAAAATCGGGGGCGGCGGCAGATAGCCCCGCTAAACGCCGCACGGTATCATCCGAATATGTAATTCCATCGGGGTTTGAATAAACCGGAACACACCAAATTCCCTTAACAAGTGGGTCAGATACATACCTTTCCACCTGCTCCATATCCGGCCCGTTAGGTGTCATATCCACGGTAATCAGCTCAATACCAAAGTATTCGGTAACCGCAAAATGCCGGTCATATCCCGGTGACGGGCACAAGAATTTAACCCCGCCCTGCAACGCCCAAGGCTGCTGCCCCGACAGTCCGCGTGAAAAAGCCATCGCAATAAAATCAAACATCATATTAAGACTTGAATTTCCGCCCACGGTTATTTGGGATTCATCCACCCCAAAAACCGATGCGAACATTGTTTTTAACTCCGGCAGTCCGTCGTTCAAGCCATAATTGCGCGTGTCAACGCCGTCCCGGGATGTATAGCCGTCCCTCAAATTAACGCAATCGAGCAGTCCTATTGTAAGGTCTAGCTGTGCGGGGCACGGCTTTCCGCGGGACATATCCAGTTTAAGACCCCGAGATTTAAATTCATTATATTTATTTTGCAATTCATTAATTCTCAAGTTAATTTGTTCTTTTGTATAATTTAGAGTTGCCATGATTGTTATGCTCCCCTCATGCTGCATAATGATGTTAAAAAGACTTTATAATTCTATTATATACATATCTTTTTTGCAAGTTAATTTTAAACATCTTGCAATTTTTGTGAATATGCACGATTTTTGTCTTAAATAATAAAACAAGTATCGTATTTAGAATATATTATGGGTTTATGAACCGGTCTTATATCAGGTTTTATGATAGATAAATATAATGCCAATCTCATACTGTTCTCAAGTAAAAGGTGAGACAAAATTTGCGAGGATGTTTTTCGTCATGCAAGGCGGAGGAGGAGAGCGGGCTGACGCCCGCCGACGACAACAACGCTGTATGGCGGAAAACAGACCGCAAAGATGTCTTGATTTTTACTTGAGAGCAGTATCAAGTATATAAATCTTGTCAGCAGGCTGACAGTAGTAAACGGCTGAATTATTATTATCCAGCCGTTTTGATATAATTATCTCAAATAGTGGGCAGGGTATCAAATCCTTTTTGCAGTTCCTCGTCGGTGGGAATAAAATCTGTCATTGTTCCTTCAAGATATGAAGTATAGGCATTCATATCAAAATAACCCGTTCCGGTTAATCCGAAGAATATGGTCTTGGCCTCCCCCGATTCACGGCATTTTATTGCCTCATCAATGGCTGTTCGAATGGCATGTGCCGATTCGGGAGCCGGAAGGATGGTTTCATGTTTGGCGAAATATGTCGCGGCTTCAAAAACCTTTGACTGCTCAACGGCCACCGCCTTCATATATCCGTCATGGTACAGCTTGGACAGTATCGGGCTCATGCCATGATAGCGCAGCCCACCCGCATGGTTTGCCGAGGGAATAAATTCGCTTCCCAGCGTATACATGGGTGCAAGCGGAGTGACATGCCCTGTATCGCAAAAATCGTAAGCATATCGCCCGCGGGTAAGTGAGGGGCAGGATGCCGGCTCAACCGCGATAAATTCGGTGCCTTTGCGCGTACCATTCAGAGTGTCTTGAAGAAATACAGCCATCAAGCCGCCCAGATTGGAGCCGCCGCCTGCACAGCCGATAACAGTATCGGGATATTCACCTATCTTTTCAAACGCTGCCTTTGACTCCAGCCCGATTATGGATTGATGCAGCAAAACTTGATTAAGCACAGAGCCCAAAACATATCGGCAATTAGGAGTATTTATTGAAGCTTCAACCGCCTCGGAAATCGCGCATCCGAGCGAGCCCCCCGTTCCGGGATGTGCTTTGAGAATTGCACGACCGACTTGGGTGGTATCGGATGGGCTGGGTACAATATCTGCTCCAAAGGTATTGATTACCGCCTTGCGGAAAGGTTTTTGCTCAAAGCTTACCTTTACCATATAAACGGTCAAATCCATACCAAAATGTGCGCAGGCCATGGCAAGTGCCGTACCCCATTGTCCGGCGCCTGTTTCTGTGGTCAGGCTGGTCAATCCTTGCTTTTTGGCATAATAGACCTGGGCAGCAGCGGAATTCAGTTTATGGGAACCGGAGGTGTTGTTGCCCTCGAATTTGTAATAGATTTTCGCCGGAGTATCCAACGCCTTTTCGAGCTTGTAGGCGCGTATTAGCGGGGAGGGACGAAAAATTCTATAAAAATCTCTCACTTCCTCCGGAATATCAATATAGCGGTCTGTGGTATTCATCTCCTGATCGCAAAGTTCATCACAAAAAATCGGGAGTAAATCCTCTTTCACCAACGGTTTGTGGGTTGCGGGATGCAAATAAGGGGCATGCTGTTCCTTCATATCTGCACGAACATTATACCATTGTCTGGGTATCTCATCTTCTGTCAGGTAAATACGATAAGGGTTAGAATTCATGACGGGTCGCTCCTTTAAATTTTAGTTTTAATGATTGAATAAAAAAACTCTTGCCCCAAGAAACGGGACAAGAGTTTGAAATCTCCTGCGATACCACCCAAATTCGTTCGCATTACACGACCGCACTTTGTCCGCACACCGACATGCACGCTCCCTTGATAACGGGTGGAGTTCCCGTCTCACCTAATTCGTAATATACGGTTCGGATCGCCCTCGTAAGTCCATTCGTCATGATGGTCGATACCGCAATTTCACCGCCTGCGGTTCTCTATAAACGCCTTATCATGCTTACTAATCTTACTCATAGGTTTATTTATAGGTTTTCATCATTATATTCTGCAATGCCATGATTGTCAATATCATTCTAAATTTATTTAATTAATAAGCATTTCATGCTTCCAATGCATTGCAGGCTTTGCGGGCTTTTTTATTGCTATACATCAGCTTATCAATATGAGAGAGAAACTGTTGTGCAGTCAGCTCGGCATCATGGTCGAATATATCATAGCCCATACTGAATTCAATCGAATACGGAAGCTCGTTGAGAATTATATATTTGCTTTTATTTAATTCTATACGGTTGACTGCGTCAATCAATTCCTGCTTGTTGTCAATCTGAAAAATAACAACAAACTCATCTCCGCCATATCTGCAAATAAGGGCATCTTTATTGAAACTTCTTTGAAGAATTTCTCCTGCACTTACCAGGGTCTTGTCCCCTATCTCATGTCCCCATACATCATTAATATGCTTAAAATAATCCAGGTCAAGCATTAAGCCGGCGATAAGCTTATTTTTATCACCTTTTTTAATAATGTTTTTCAGAAAATAATCAAGCTGCCTTCTGTTGTTTAAACCGGTAAGGTGGTCAATGTAGAGCTGGTCATTTTGAATGTTCAGCGAAATAATCAACACCGATATGGTGGTGCTGACCCATACAAGCTGTATTCCATAAAATAAAACCTGCAGTACCCCCCCTACAAGCGGCGGTACGGCAAATAACAAAAGCGGTATAAAATGCTTTTTAGTTATTTTTTTCTGCATAACAATAATATAAATCTCGGGTATAATCAGGTAGGATACACACATTAAAGTGTAAAGCCAAAATAAACTGCCTCTTTGATATTCATTGTTTTCATCAAAATAATATAATA
>JAQWBK010000121.1 GCA_028706415.1 Oscillospiraceae bacterium
TGGTGGAGGCGAGGGGAATCGAACCCCTGTCCGAAAATCACCTGCCTAGGCTTTCTCCGAGCGCATCCTGTCGTTTTAGATTCCCCTCATCGAACGTCGTCAGGCAGACTTTCGATTACGGTAGCCGTTAGGTCATGATAAAGAGTACGGCAATTCTTTATTCACGTTCACCGCTAATCGACGCCTTTATCCCAGCCGCGGTATACCGAGTAAAGACGGCAGCCTAATTAGGCTGCGTACGCAACAGTATTGTTGTCGTTTGTTTTTAAAAGTACGGCTTTTATAGCGGGTCCGCACCGCTGCTCGCTTACCCAGGTTCATAATCCCCGTCGAAACCTTTACGCCCCCATGCTTTTCACAGTATAACATATTGTTTGAGATTAATCTATAGATAATTATTACCCGTTTCTCAATTATAATACCTGTACGAGACATTGGTATCATATAATGTTGCATTTTTCTATTGTGCGGGGTATTATAATAATGATGAAAAATTTGGTCTTGCCCGTATGTTTTCAATTGAAAATCGGATGGCAGACCGGAAGGGTAGGCTTTATAATGCGGGAATACTCAAGTATTCAGTTTATGCTAGACGATAATGTGGAAGCGGCCCGGGAACGCATCATATATGTTGTAACGGCATATATGGATGGGATGGGTATGGTTCCTTGCGGGCGGGAAAGTGCCGATCGGACGGTATCGTTTGCAAAAATAAAGGGTGGTTGGGCAGTTTTTGACGATTGTGCAGACAGGCTTAATATGCGCGCATTACATGGGCTTGCCTGTTGTCTTACATCCGGCTTGCACACTAAAGCGGTCGGAATTATGGGGAATAGGGATGGGTTTATTCTCAGGCTGTACTGTGACGGAAGGCTTAGGGATAACTTCAATTCATCCCCCGGTAACCTCAACCGTTCTGCGGGAATAATGGGTTGCTCGGGTCATGCAATCCGCTGGCGTTCGCTTTTATGCGAAAACAGCTCTATACGGGAGCTGTCGGCAGCATTTTTAAAATCCCGAAGGAATCCGGAGGAAGGTCTTTATGAGGTTTGCAGGTTGTTATCACTTGACAAATCAGCCAAATATGGGTTTTCTTCGATCGAGGATGCCAAGCTGGAGGGGGTTGTAACATTATATTTTCATGCTGCAAACCACCTGCGCCAAAGGTGGTTCGACCGGTTCCTACACATTCCGGTCAAGTGTAAAGGGGCGGCACCCTCGGCATTTTCGAAAAAATAGCATTTGTAATCTTTTTTTATCGGGGTTGCTGATATTGACATAATCCTTGAATAAAGGTAGAATAATATCGATAATTATTTGTTTTTATATATAACAGAACAAGGGGAGGCGGTTATGCTTTCCCTTTGGAGCAGCCGGTCTTTCACCCGAAGGAACGGGCTGGGAAAAAGGATGGGTATACATGAAAATTGGATTTATCGGCGCGGGTAATATGGGCGGTGCCATCCTCCATGGCTTGATTTCGGGCGGCTTTCGAGGCGGAGATATCTTGGTTTATGACAAGGATTCCGCAAAGCTGATGCAGGTCTTTGAAGATTGCGGTATTGTTATCGCTTCGGATGAAGAGGAAGTGGTAAAGCAGGCCGATACCGTCATACTTGCGGTTAAGCCGCAGGCTCTGTCCTCGGTGCTACCTCGGCTGGCACCCACACTTTGCCGCCGTTCCCCTTTGGTTATTTCGATTGCAGCCGGAAAAACCCTTGCATGGGTATCCAGGCTGATTGGCGACGATTTGCCCATTGCACGGGTTATGCCCAATATAGCCGCCAAGGTGGGGGAGGGGATGTCCGCCTTCTGCTGCAACGAGTATGCGGATGATTCGCACAAGAAAACCGTCCGAATGATTTTCGAGGCGGTCGGGGAGGCCATTGAGCTTGATGAGCATTTATTTTCGGCATTCACATCCATTGCAGGTTGCTCACCGGCTTATACGCTGATGTATATTGATACCCTTGCCCAAGCCGGTGTGCGTTACGGCATACCAAAAGAGGTGGCGCATAAGATAGCGGCACAGTCTGTGCTTGGGACCACCAGGCTCTGGCAGGAGTCGGGAGAGCATCCGCGGTTTTTGGCAGATAAGGTATGCTCGCCAGGGGGCACCACCATTGAGGGGGTCTGTGCGCTTCAAAAAAACGGATTTGAAAACGCCGTGCTTGAAGCGGTTAAGGCAAGCTACGAAAAGGACGAAAAGCTCTGAGCCGAGAACAGTACAATGGTAAATAATAATTGATTTGTTTAACTAAGGGGCGAACCAATTTTGCGTATCATCACCGGAACGGGGCGGGGATACCGAATTGAAACATTGTCGGGGGAGAAAACACGACCTACCGCAGAGCGGGTAAAGGAGGGTGTTTTCAGCTCCATTCAGTTCGAAATAGAGGGACGGCAGGTGTTGGATCTGTTCGCCGGTTCGGGGCAGATGGGGCTTGAGGCTCTCAGCCGAGGGGCTGCCGGTTGCGTTTTCATTGATAAAGACCCAGATGCTATCGCGGTTATACGAAGAAATATCAGCGGAGTTGCTAAGCGGGCAGAAAATATTCAAAAAAATTCCCAGGTGTTTGGCATCGACGCATTATCATATTTAGCTAATTCGGAAGATAACTTCGATATTGTATTTATTGACCCACCCTATTTGTCCAATCTTTATACAGCCGTGCTTGAAGCTGTCGAGCCGCATATGAACCCAGGCGGTGTGATTATTTGTGAGACCGAAAATGATACAGAGCTGGCTGAAAATATTGGCAGGTTTGAACTGTTTCGTGTTTATAGTTACGGTCGGCGGATTCGGGTTTGGTTGTACAGATTTAAAGGTGAGCAAAACGAGGGGGACGGCGTATGAAAATTGCAGTATGTCCGGGCAGCTTTGACCCGGTAACATTTGGTCATTTGGATATTATTCGCCGTGCTTCCGATATTTTTGATCATATAATTGTAGTGGTTATGGCCAATACGGCTAAAAATTCCATGTTCACGACCGAGGAGCGGGTGGATTTCTTAAAGCGTTCAACCGCCGCTTTATACAATGTCGAGATTGACAGCTATGGTGGACTGCTGGCCGACTACACAAAACAAAAAAAAGCTGATGTTATTGTAAAAGGACTTCGGGCTATGTCAGATTTCGAATATGAATTTCAGATGGCGCTAACAAACAGAAAGCTTAATCCGGATACTGAAACAGCATTCTTTACAACCACAACAGAACACATGTATCTTTCATCCAGCCTTGTTAAGCAGGTTGCCAAACTTGGCGGAGACATAACCGGTTTTGTACCCGATTGTATTATTGATGATATCAAGAACAAGGTAAAAGGGTTGAAAACAGATTCTCTAACCTGATTACCGTTAAACCAATTTGAAAGGCAGGCAGGGAAGATGACGGTTGAAGATTTGTTGGAGCAAATTGATGAAATGTTGGACAAGGCGTGGAGTGTTCCGATTTCGGGAGGAAAATGCCTTATAGAGACCGAAAAATTACGGAATATAGTTGACGACATCCGTGGAAATATGCCCAGCGAGGTGCGCCAGGCAAAGGCTATTGTAGCAGATCGAAGCGATATTGTTGACACCGCCAAACATGAAGCTGAAGATATTATCCGTAAAGCCGAGGAGCGTGCCCGCCGCCTGATTGCCCAAGAAGAGGTGGTAAAGGAAGCACAGCAAAAGGCAAACGAAATTCTCACCCAATCCCAGCTTAAATCCCGCGAGATGCGCAGGGGGGCAAGTGATTTTTCCGAGGATTTACTTAAACGCACAGAAGAAGCCATTGCTCAGCGCCTTGCGGAAGTGCGGCAGGCGCGTCAATTATTAAGAAATCCTCCCAAGCAGGATCAAGGTTCGGATGAATAAATAAAAAAACCGCCGGTAAGGGGAACTTTCCATAAGGAAGGTTCCCCTTTAGGTGCATTTATAGGTACAAAACAAAATTATTGATTTTAACAGTTAGGATACGGTATTGTAGTAATATTATTTTAACTGGAGACTAACTATATGAAGTCAAGACAAAATTCAAAAAACACGATGTAAAAAATTCCAACGTGTATTAATTTAAAAAGGACGCAACAAAACGACCTTCAACAGTTGAAAATGTCGAAAGTTACGTA
>JAQWBK010000122.1:0-1190 GCA_028706415.1 Oscillospiraceae bacterium
AAAAACAGGCTTTCCAGGTGCTGCTGAGAGTTTTCAACCGTTAAAGGCTCGCCCGGGCGCAGCTTGCGATATACCTCAAGCAGAGCTTCCTCGGCGTTTTTGGTGATATCCTTTTCAATTGTCGCATGAATTCTCTCGTCATCACCGAAAAAGTCCAGCAGCTGGGCATCGGTTCCCAGCCCAAGGGCACGGGCGAATACCGTAACCGGGATTTTGCGGTTTTTATCGATGCGAACATAGAAAACATCCAGCGAATCGGTTTCGTATTCAAGCCATGCACCACGGTTGGGGATGACGGTGCAGTTGAACAGCTTTTTTCCGGTGTTATCATAATCCATACCATAATAAACGCCGGGGGAACGGACCAGCTGAGATACGATAACACGCTCTGCTCCGTTTATAATAAATGTGCCGCTTTCGGTCATAATAGGGAAATCACCCATAAATACTTCCGATTCTTTGATTTCCCCTGTTTCCTTATTTAACAAACGGGCACGCACACGAAGCGGTGCGGCATAAGTGACATCCCGCTCTTTACATTCTTTTACGGTGTATTTCGGGGTGTCGTCCAAACGATAGTCCACAAACTCGAGGACAAGCTTGCCGGTATAATCGGTTACCGAAGCTACATCCTGAAATACTTCCTTGAGACCCTCCTCAAGAAACCACTTGTACGAGTTCTTCTGAACCTCAATTAGGTTCGGCATATCCAGAACCTCGTTGATCTTGGAAAAGCTTACGCGGGAGTTGTTACCCAGCTTCACCGTTTTGACATTCGCCATAGGCCCGATCACTCCTGTTGTTATATTTAAAATCTGTATCCCTAATGTAAAACCCTTCCCCGATTTCCCGTTAATTCCCGTTAAAACATGAAAATATATATGGGGAATAATGTTAAGCATTATTTGCATTTAACCAAAAATATCTGTTCCGGGGGCTTGAAATTTATCACATAATGTGATATGATTATCTGCAAATAGGGATACTTTTCCATGATTATGCAGTGTACTATAGTACACCTAAAACGGTAGCTTGTCAATCGTATTTTGCGAATTGGCAGGTTTTTCTTTTAATTTTTCTTCTTTTTCGAGTTTTGACAACAATTTTGGAAATATGCACCGGTTCAGAACGAAAGCCGGCGCATATTTTAGCTTTGCGGAACACCCGGATGGGTGGTAAGGAAATGCACC
>JAQWBK010000122.1:1290-4095 GCA_028706415.1 Oscillospiraceae bacterium
AGAAAAGTCGATTGCAATAAAGATAAGGCTAAATGCAATCCCGAAATAATTCCGGGTTACATTTATGGTGCTTATGAAACGCAGGCAGTTACCGATACCACCCACAAGTTTGAAAAAACCAACACCCCAAAGCCGAGCGACATTAATGTCGAGGAGGGGCGCGAGTGGATTAATTGGAACAAAAAATAAAATACCCCCCTCTGCAACCGAATAGGCAGAGGGGAATATACTAACCTCAAATAAAAGGATCGAAAAAATTGCCACTCAAGACGCGTTCTTCTTTAAAGAACGCATCACTCCATTTTATTGGCTTTTATTATTGAGGTTAACATTACTGACCATTCACTAAAAATGTTTGATTTTTAGTGAATGGTTGGTATTAGTTTTAGAGGTGACCTTAAATTAAGTTAACAGAGAAATTATTCGACCTTGACGGCCGTGCCCGATGCAGACACCATAAGCATCCCGTTGTTGGTACCCAAAACCTCATAATCGATATCCACCCCGATCACCGCATTGGCACCCATCTGATATGCCCGCTGCTGCATCTCACGCAAAGCGTTTTCCCTTGCTGCAAGCAGCTCATCTTCATAGCTTCCGGATCGCCCGCCGAAAAAGTTTGTAATACCGGCTGCAAAATCCTTGACGAAATCAACACCGGATACCACTTCCCCGAAAACAATACCTTTGTACTCAACAATCTTTTTGCCTTCAACCGAGGGTGTAGTTGTAATTATCATGGTATATCTCCTTTTGAAAATAATATGTATATCTAGAATATTTCTCGGCCGACTTATATATTATTGCCCTTAGGCTCCCCATATATGTGGGGGGCTTAAGATGGCTTTAATGGAGATTTTACTCATAAGTCAGCTTTGACTGCACCAACATAATTATAGCAGATATTCCTCCCGTCGCATACACTAAAGTAAAAGACGAAAGGAGGAACAAGCCCATGCTATTGGGCAGCTACGAGTTTTTATCCTCGAACCCATTATGGACAGGCGTTTTTATAGGGTCATCCCTTATAATTGTAAGCATACTTGTTTTATTGATAAAAAGAGCCCGAGACAAGAAAAACCCGGATTGGAGAAGAAGCTCATCTCGGTATTTTTCAACCATTGATGATTTTAACGAGGCTATTGAATTTACCGGTTTTGCATACGACTCGGAGGAGGATATTTTTTATTCTCTTATGAATCCGTGGCAAAGGGAATTCGGCTACTGCCGTTTTTATGATGAGTCGGCGGCGGCATTGAGCATGATTATAGATGCCGACCCCATTTATTTTGATTATGACAGAAAGCACTGGCTTATTGAATTCTGGAAAGGGCAGTATGGAATGACCACCGGCGGTGAAGTCGGGGTATATAATACCGACAGCGATTTGGGGCTTATTGATTGGAACGGCAGGCTTTATCAAAGTGCACGCGACAATGAGATGCTGCATATAACCTCTACGGTTTATAAGAACGGACGCCCCTTAATAAGCAGGCAGGATGTTCACTGGTGGCTTACCGGGTTTGTGCTTGGCGAGTTTTCGGAGCCCGAAGAGCTGACCATGATTATACGCATAACCTTTGATAATGTAGAAATGCGCAACGCATTTATTAACGGATTGCAGGAGGCAGGATACACCCCTCATGAGTACAGGGTTAAAAAGCTATCGGTTGCAATTCACTTTGGAGAGCCCCATACTCCACAGGCCTTTACCAGAACCAAAATCACCGATAAGATGACCCAGGACAGAAACCGACAGTTCTGTGATATGTACCAGAAAATCACCTCGCCGTTCACCTCGATGCTTGATAAAATTAACGCCCTGCATGAAGAAAATGAAGAGCTTTACAATCAGGCTATTCATATCGGCAAACAAAGGGAGCTGTTTCAGTCTCTCAATAAGATAAAGGGAGAAAAGGAGCCCCCCGATGTCGATTCACAACAGACTTAATAAGCTGTTTGACTCGGCTTCCCGAATCCCCTTTGACGACGGATCAAAACTGGTGATGTTCAGCGATTGTCACAGGGGAGAGGGGGGCTGGGCAGACAACTTTGAAAAAAATCAGAGCCTGTTTTTTTATGCCCTTCAGTTTTATTATGACAGTGGCTTTACGTATATCGAGATTGGTGACGGTGACGAGCTTTGGGAAAATAAAAATCTGTTGGAAATTATTGAAACATATCAGCATATTTATTGGATGCTGTCCAGATTTTATAGTAAAGGCCGTCTTTTAATGATTTACGGAAATCATGATTTGGAAAAGAGAAACCCCAAGAACACAAGATGTCTGGCAACGTATTTTGATGAACAGAAAAAACGCCGGGTATCGCTCTGCCCTAACCTGCATTTCCATGAAGCGCTTGTTTTAAAGCATAAAAAAACAAAGTTAGAAATTATGCTGGTTCACGGACATCAGGCTGATTTTTTCAATTATAATTTGTGGTGGCTGTCAAGGTTTCTGGTGAGGTATATCTGGAAACCCCTTGAAATGGTTGCGGTCAATGACCCCACCAGTGCCGCGAAAAACAATAAAAAACGGATTTCGGTCGAGCGTAAGCTGATAGATTGGGTAGAAAAAGAAAATCGTATGTTAATAGCCGGACACACCCACAGGCCGGTTTTCCCCTCTGAAGATGAAGCTCCGTATTTCAATGACGGCAGCTGTGTTCATCCCAGGTGCATTACCTGTTTGGAAATCGAAAACGGTTATATAACCCTTGTTAAATGGGCTTATTTAATAAAAAAGGATGGCACCGTTTATGTGGGAAGGCAACCGCTGGAGGAATCCCGCAAGCTGCCCATAG
>JAQWBK010000024.1 GCA_028706415.1 Oscillospiraceae bacterium
GAGGATATCGCCAAGGCAAAAACAAGTCTGGTCGAATGCTGCGACAACGCCCGCAAATGCTTTGAGCAGGGCTTAGGCGTGCACGATGAATGGGAAAAGTGTTATATCGATCGCACCGACTTTGAAAGATCCGATAAGCTTACCGCGGACACCATTGAGCTGTTGATCGGGGGTAAAGAATTAAATAAAAAGGCTACCGTAAAGCATAGATTTTTCGGTGCAAGCACCCCGCGGGGTCAGTTTGATTATATTGCTAACATTACCTCTGATGTATCAAATAGGTATCTTCTAAAGGGAAGACCGGGCACCGGAAAATCGACCATGCTGAAAAAACTTGCAAAAGCTTCGCAAAGTCTAGGACTGGATACCGAAATATATCACTGTGGTTTCGACTCAAAAAGTCTGGATATGATATTGCTTCCGGAAGTGAGTGTATGTATTTTTGACAGCACCCCTCCCCACATATACCAGCCAACAAAACCAAACGACAGGGTCATTGATATGTATGAGATATGCGTGAAACCGGGAACGGATGAACTGTACGCTCATGAAATTGATGATATCAGCAGGCGATATAAGGGGGTTATTAATCAGGGTATTCAGTGGCTGACAGAAGCTAAAAATCAACAGGATATAATTGATGGATTTTATGATAAGGCAATAATACCTCAACAGAAAAAGGATTTATATGACAATACCTCAAAGTTACTAAGCCGGTATTTCGGGATAAAATAATCAGTATTATATGTTTAACATTAATATTTAATAAAACCCGCATTGCATTCCAGTAATTTCTTTTAATACACACTGAACACGGTGGTATACTCTAAATCCTCACATAATTTCTCATATTCCTCTTTCAAAATGGAGTAACACAACAAATCCCGATACTTGCCATTTACCAATAGGTGCTTTTTAAGTCTGCCTTCACATTTAAATCCACAACGCTCATAAAGGTCCTTGGCTAATAGATTTCTGGATACTATGTTTATATATACCTTGTTAAGACCATAATCGGAAAAAGCTTTTCCGAGCATGGCTTTTATGCCAAAGTTATCAACACCACGCCCAACTGCACATCTTCTAAGGGCAATTTCAAATTCAGCGTTTCTATTTTCTCTATCAATATTTCTTAAGCTGACCATTCCGAGATACATATCATCTTGGTCAGCAATCGCAAGATGCTCCGAATTCGGCATATCGTTTGCATTATCAATAAACTCTCTTACCATATCGATGCTAATCTTATCCGGGTCAAATCTTAAAAATAAATTAGCATGTGGATCCTTTATCCATTCGAACATATAAATCGTATCCGTATCCCTTAATTTCCTTAATTTAAACATCAACCGGTACCTCCTCATAATAATTTCTGATTAATAATTAAATAGCGTGGTCTTATTAGCTTATATTTACCTCTTATTACATTATTTATCATTATATTATATTATAACGATAAAAATGTAATATTTCAACATTTTTATAATTTGTTTACAAACTAATAACCGCTCATTAAAATAATGAGCGGTTATTAGTAATATTGTCATATTAAATGGCGAAATAGATTTAAAAATGTTTACTTTTCATCTTATTAAGGGGTTTACCTACTCCGTATGCGAGAATGCCCCCGATAATAGCTTCGGGTATTCCGCTTGTAAGCACGATCATTCCCAGAACACCGACAACCAATTCAAAGCCAATCTTGTTTACTGATGCGAATTGCTTGCCAAAGAACAAGTAAATACCGCCCAGTACAAGAAGGGTATTTGTTAAACTGGCAAGAATACCGCTAAAAGTATACGAAAAAAAGTTATCCTTCAACAGTTTTGACAGGAAACGATAACTAAGCCCCGCCACCACTCCAATAAGAATTCTGGGAACAAAACAAATAACCAAACTCCAATAATTTCCCCCGAATTCCCCGACCGAATAAATCGGCGTGAAGACAAAGGACATCGGTGAAGGCGCTATAAATGACATATGCAAAAAGCTAAACAGTCCAAAGAAGAACCCCATTGCCGCACCCGCACCCGTTCCCATAGTAATTGCGGTCACAATGACCGGAATATGGGACAGGGTTGCTACAATGGGTCCCAATGCCGGAAGCGAACCCAGAGGAGTAAAACTAACAATTGCTTCAATCGCCAGCAAAATTGCAAACTGTACAATAAAAAGCAGGCGTTTCTGATCAAAATGTACCGATGAATCTTTTCTATTGCCCATAAGATGACCTCCCTGCTGCTGTTCATAAAAGATACAGCGCATAAATTATCTATGAGAATACAGCTTTCTCCAGAGCAGAATACCCATGCTGCGGCGCCGTATTACCCAGCTGCCACGCCGTATTCATTGCCTCCGTCTTAGGCTGTATTATATTTTGTTCTTTTTATAAATCATATGCAAACCTGTTAAAACAAGATCATCGTCATATATCACTTTATGGCGACAATTGGCTGCAATCTCCTTGCCCATTCCCCCTGTGAGAATGATGGTTGCGGAATAGCCAAGCTCGCCCTCAATACGATCACACATTCCATCTATCATGGATGCCGTACCATATACCACTCCCGATTGCATGGATTCTACGGTATTAACCCCGATTACCTTTTGGGGTGTTTCAAGACTGATACGCGGGAGCTGAGAGGCGCGGGACACCAGAGAGTCGATAGCCACCCCCACCCCTGCCATTATCGCTCCCCCGCGGAAAACACCGTTGCGGTCAACAACCGATACAGTTGTTGCCGTTCCTAAATCCCATATAATACACGGCGCGCCGTGTTGAGAAACGGCGGCAACCGACCCCACCAAAAGATCGGCACCCAATTGAGCAGGGTTATCTATACGGATATTTACTCCGGTTTTTGTCCCGGGGCTCACCATCATGGGCACAACCCCGGTAACCTTTTCAACCGCATGCTTTATTACTGTATTGAGCGGAGGCACAACCGAACATATTATTGCACCGTTAAAATCCTTTGAATCCAAGCCATAAAGCCTCAAAATATCCAGCAGCTCGACGGCATACTGATCCTCCATCTTTGACCTGTCGGTAGCAATTCTGGATTTAAGCATAAGCTGCCCATCCTTAAACATACCCACAGTAATATTAGTATTACCCATATCTAAAGTTAGCAGCATATAATCATCTCCATTTAGTTTTTATTGCAAGAACAAATATCACTATAAGTATAATAATGGCTAAAGCAGTAACTCCGGCGACAATATACGGGGCAATGAGGATAATATTAAAAGTCGAGGCGTCGCTTACATTGTTTTTACCCGACTTTGACTGTTTATCAAAATCGCTATTGGTTTCATTTGTATCCATAGTCATTGTCGTGGTTTTATTATATAATCCTTCGGTCTGTCCGGCAGAGGCGGTTGTACTTTTTTCGGTATTTTTTGGTGAAGTTTTACCTTGTGATGTCGTTTTGATATTGGCACTTGGCTTGGTTGTAGCCATAATTGAAGCGGTGGAATCGGCTTTTGTTTTGGGCGGAGACGGCAGTACCACCGTACCGCTCGGTATGGGCTTGGTGGTTACTGTGATGCCGCTGCCCGGAACATAGGCATTAAAAGCCAGAGGCGGGTATGAAAACTCCTTTGAAATCTCGGAGTTTGTAAAATATCCGCTTGCCAAATGGCTATTGGAAAACTTCTGTTTATCAATGTTTTTAGCTATGGTGTTGCTGCCCACAAGAAAATAATCCTTATAGATATAACTATTTGGGGATTCGGTATGATCATCCCAGGTAACATCCACCCCATACCATTTACCGTCCTCCATCTGGACAGCGTTCCACATATGGGGACCGTTAACCGATGATGTTATTCCTGTCCCCACCACTAAAACACAGGGTATATTGTATTTATCGCATATCAGCTTAAAGGCCTCGGCATACCCATCGCATACAGCCTCTTGGTCAACCAATGCGCCATAGGCGTCATGAGCGCGTACCGACGAAAAATCGGTATCGTAAGATATCCGTTTTGCAAGCTCATCGTGTATGGACAGCACCTTTGAATAGCGGGAGCTGCCGGTAACGGGTATACCGTTTACTTTAGACATGAGTGTGTTTACCATTTGATCTTTTATTGGAATATACGAATCGATTAAACCAAAAGAAAAGGAAATACCGCTTATAGTAAAAAGATAACCGCTACCCTTTTGTGTCCCTTCTGCTGACCACTTAAATACGAATTTATTTATATCAATCCAAAATATCTCGGGATAGTCCATAATTAACGCATCCAGCGCCCCCTGCGCCAGTCGAAGCATTTCTGTACCAGAGGGTTTCTTCTCCGCTTCGGTAGGGTTACTGCTTTTAGCCGTATAGGTAACCGGGGTTGGAATTTTTATGTTCATTTTTTCGCTTGAGGGCGTTATATTCTTTAACCCATTGTATATGGCCTGCTGATTTTTATCAAGCTGAGAGTAATAGTTAAAAGAACCGTCTGAAAAATTACTGTCATATGATGAATATGCCACGGTAAAGTCGGTTTCATGCTTATATATTACACTGCTATTATCATTATCACCTGTTAGGGCGACAGAATAAAAAGGTAAAATAACTGACACTAATAAAGCTGAAATACCAAACATAATCAGTTTAATACGCTGCATATAAATCACCCGTATAATCAAGTAATATTACTACAAATACAGTATACCCTAGCCAAAATAACCTGTCAATCAGTATTATTTTGCAAATCAATTACTGTAAATACGTGGACAACCCTTGGCTATAACTGTATAATGATAAATGTTAATGGGGAAGTCAACACTTTTTCGCCTTGGTAAATCACCTTCACACCTTCGTTATTTCCTTGTGCGTTTACTATTTGCATAATAGTTTTTGGGTGTTATACTAATAATAATCCTTGCTCGGGTCGAAAGGAATGAATTTTATATGAAAGACGGTTTTCTTCGAGTGGTGGCTGCAACACCAAAAATAAAGGTTGCCGACTGCGTCCATAACTCACAGCAGATACTCGATATAGCTCTGAGCGCACCTGACGGAACCGCACTTATTGTGTTTCCTGAACTTTGCATTGTCGGCTATACCTGCGGAGATCTTATCTATAATCCCTCCCTTCTCGGTGCTGCGGAAAATGCGATAGCCTATATTCTGCAAAAAACCGTCATGCTGGACACCCTTCTTGTATTGGGCGCTCCTGTTGCATACGGCTCGTCAATTTATAACTGCGGCATTGTGTGTCACCGTGGCAGGCTGCTTGGAATTATTCCAAAATCCTATATTCCTGCACATTCCGACCTTTACGAATCACGATATTTTGCACCTGCAAACGATGGAGCTTACAAGGTGGTTTATGCCGGTCAAGACACCGTCATTAGCCGCGAGCAACTATTTACCTGTAGTAATCTTCCCGATTTTTGTCTGGGAGTCGAAATATGTGAGGATTTATGGGCCTCCCCTCAACCCTCACAGAGGCTTGCCTCGGCAGGGGCAACCGTTATTGCAAACCTTTCCGCAAGTCCGGAGGGTATTGGCAGACCGGATTTCCGTCGTAAGCTTGTCGGGGCACAATCCTCTCGGCTGCTGTGCGCTTATATTTATGCGGATGCGGGCGAGGGTGAATCCACCACCGATGCGGTATTTTCGGGGCATAATATGATTGTGGAGAACGGGACATTACTTTCAGAAAGCCACCGCTATAAAGCAGGCATAATATCGGCGGATATTGATTTGTCCCATATTGTATACGACCGAAGGCGAATTTCAGCATCCACCAACATCCGGAATATGCCGGAAATAACATTTGATATGAGTATGCGACAGCTCTCGGTTCAGCGCAAGATATCCCCTATGCCCTTCATTCCCCAGGACATAAGCGAACAGGAAGACCGCTTTGAGGAAATTCTTAATATACAGTCAGCCGGACTTGCAAAAAGACTGGAGCATACAGGAAGCTGGGCGGTTTTGGGGCTTTCAGGGGGGCTTGATTCGGCTCTGGCCCTTCTTGTAATTGCGCGGGCGTATGACCGGCTTGGCATTAAACGCGAAAATATTCATGCCGTTACCCTCCCCTGCTTCGGCACCACCGGCAGAACCCTTAATAATGCGCGTTCCCTGGCAAACGCCTGTGGAGCAACCCTGTATGAGATTGATATTACAAAGGTTGTCACCCAGCATTTTGCTGATATCGGTCACAGCGGCAAGCATGATATAACCTATGAAAACTCCCAGGCACGGGAGCGCACACAGGTGCTCATGGATATCGCAAATCAGGTTAATGGTATGGTGATCGGGCCGGCCGATCTGTCCGAAATAGCGCTGGGCTGGACCACCTATAATGGCGACCACATGTCTATGTACGGGGTTAATTCATCGGTACCCAAAACATTGGTGCGCTACATTGTTTCCTATGAAGCTCGGCGGCTTGGGGGAACCACAGGAGCCGCCTTAACCGATATTCTCAACACCCCGGTTAGTCCGGAATTGCTCCCCCCCGAAAACGGGGAAATATCTCAAAAGACAGAGAAGATAGTCGGGCCGTATGAGCTTCACGATTTCTTTTTATATCATTTTATCCGTTTCGGAGATTCTCCCGGAAAGATCATGCGTCTTGCAGGGTATGCTTTCAAAGACAGATATTCCGTCGAGGAAATACTGAAATGGTTAAAAATATTCTGCCGCCGATTCTTTTCACAGCAATTTAAACGCTCCTGTATGCCGGACGGTCCCCGTGTGGGCAGTGTATCACTGTCTCCAAGGGGTGACTGGAAAATGCCCTCGGATGCACAATCCGACATCTGGATGGCAGAGCTTGATTCTCTATAGGTGACCTATAATGTAATATATCCGGCAGATAATCAACCGAACATTCGCGAAAAGCATCCGCAGCTCACTTACCAACATAGTAAAAATATCGGGCCGGGTGTTCAATCTTCCCCCACCCCACCAACGGTTTTGATTTTGCAATCACCCAACTCAACCACCCTCGGCTGAAAGCCGAGGGGTTCGGCTGGCGGCTGGAAGCCATCTAAAGTTCTTTTACTAACCTTTGTGCGCCAGCTGTCAGCCGAACGTTTAAAACCTACGCTTCCAAAGGGCGCGAAGAATTTATCGGTCAACACTGTCTCAAATTCTTCGCCTGAAAGGCGAAGGTTTTAAACCAATAGTTGAGACAATAAATATTGCACAAGAAAAGCTAATGTGGTAATATCAGAAGATGAAAATTGTCTTTAACGGAGGTGTGCCTTTTGATAATTAAGAAGAAGAGAAGAAGCCCGATTAAAACTGCATTTGTCACCTTTCTTATTGTTAGTTTGGCTTTTTTTTGCACACTTTTTGCGCTAAATTTGGATGTGGTATCAAGTTATTTCGGCAAAAACCCCTGTGTATCCGACACTTCAATGCGAAACCCTTATCAGGGGTCCTGGAACAATAAAGTAGATGCTAATAACCCCGCTTTATCAGAGTCTTTTCTTGATTATGTTGATGATACGATATTTATCGGTGATTCCCGCACCTGCGGGTTGGCCACCTATAGATTTATTAAACAGAAAAATGTATATGCCGTTGTCGGTCAAAGCCACATCGGTGCCCGAAGCGAGCATTTTGTTAATTTGGGAACCGGATACCTATTGACGGTTGCACAGGCAGTAGCTATTAAAAAACCAGAACGGATGATTGTTTCTTATGGTATAAACGGGGTTTCTTTCATGGGAGAAGACTCGTTTATGTCAGAATACTCCGCCCTAATTGATGAGCTGAAGTCAGCCTCCCCCAACAGTCTGTTAATAATTCAGTCAATCCTTCCTGTTTCAAGTTATTATGAGATATGTACAGATCCGAGGCTTACCAACCATAAAATAGATAATTATAACGCCAAGCTGAAGCAACTGGCTCTTGAAAAAGACTGCCGGTTTCTTGACATATCATCTCTGCTGAAGGATAATCAAAACTGCCTTTCATCCATTTATGATTCGGGGGATGGTCTTCATTTTAACATTCATGCGTATGAAGTAATTCTTCAGTATATCGACCAGAATCGCATTATTTAGTTTGAAGGAATTGAATTATATCTATGAGCCGTATAAAAAGTAAAATAGAAGCGGTAATTACCTTAAGCCCGTCAACCTGTTATTATATGCGTACCGGTCAGTGTTCTTTGGATGTGGTTACAGATTACTATGTTTCTACATCATCAAGAACGGGGGCCGGCGAGCTGCTTTTTTGCCCAAGACTTTATCGCGCCATGTGCAATCGTGAGCGGATGAAGCCGATAACGGTTACCCCCTGCCAATGCGGGCATGCCGAGGTGGTTTCGGGGTATCAGCGGGCATGTATCGCAAGCCGTAAAGGTGTTGAGCTTGCCATCCGCCAGTCAACCGGCAAGCATAAAACCAACTGTCCGATATGCGGCGGTCAGGTAACCTTTGAAAGAAACAGCGGCAGTCATAAGTTTGTCGGAGTTAATATTTGCGCCCAAGAAACCGAGGATACATAAGGTCACCTCTAAAAACCCCTTCCGGTGTCTTCCGGCACAATTTCCGCCGGACTGCGTCAAACCTCCTCGTAAGGCGGAAAGCCTTGCTTCGTCGGCTTTCCTTGTCCGACAAAATTTCTGCTCGGAATCCGTTCAAAACAGGTTTTTAGAGGTGACCATAACAATATTTATCACAAAAAAGCCCGCAACCTCAGCTAATACTAATCTCAAATAAAAGGATCGATAAAATTGTCGCTCAAGTCGCGTTCGTCTTTAAAGAACGCATCACTCCATTTTATCGGCTTTTATTATTGAGATTAGTATAAAAAGCTTTGAATGCGGGCTAATATTTTTTTGTTAATTTTTATCCAGTTTGAATATCCTTTTAATTCTCGGATGAAGGGAACGCATATACATTGAAATGACATTTGTCAGTGCAACATCATAAATAACAAATACTATATTTGCAAATGCCAACATGATATAAATCAGATTTATTCCGCCAATAATAAGCATTTCAAATTCTATATTAAACACAAGCACCAATAAAAGAAATGATGATATTATTGATGTGTTGAACACCAGTAATTTTAAAATCCATTCCAGCCACCGTTTTGAAATTCGTTCAAGCACCGATTTTAAGATTGGATAGTACCCAAAAAGGCTGATAAACAAGATTTTCGCCTCGATATCCGGAGCAACCAACAAAGACAGCAATGCCACCGCCCCGTATACCATCCAGCTGCTTTTGGGACCAACTTCAATAACAAAAGGAATGAGTACCGCCCCGGCAATAGCAGGCAGAGCGTAGGTGCCTAAACTGAAAAATGTAAGCATCATAAAAGTCAGTGAAAGAGCCCCCAATACACCGCCCAGAGCAACCTTTCCGCTTTGTCTCAAATTAAAACCCCGCTTTCGTTTTTCAGCAACAACTAATTAAATCCCCGCCCATGCACTCGCAACAGCAGTCGGCACAGACTAAACCTGTGCACATATCGCATCCGGTACATCCCCCATTTTGTGCACGCCCGCCAGCTGCTCGGTAACCGCCTGTCCGTCTTTGATAATTTATCTGGTTAACTGCAGTGCGATATTCCATATTTGACGGGTCCATGCGTGACGCCCTCTCAAAATGTGTATATGCATCCTCAAGCCAGCCCTTTTTAAATAAAACGCTACCCTTCAAAAATGACCATTCTGCATCTCTGGATGACTGGGGTATCCCATCAAGAAGCATTTCGGCATCAAGAATACGACCTGCGTTTATTAGATTTCGTATGTCGTAATACCGTGAACTGCCCGAGGCGTATGCCCCCCCTCCGTTTTTACTGCCTGATCCGCCACCCTGACGACGCATTTGAACAATCTTGTCATATGCTTCGTTGATTTCCTGCATCTTTTCCTCGGCAAGATCGGACAACGGATTATTTGCATAGTTATCCGGATGATATTTACGCGCAAGCTCACGATATGCTGCCTTTACCTCGTCATCCGTGGCATTGGGTTGAACCCCCAACACTTCATATGGATTGCTCATATTTTTAACCAACCTTTTTTGCAGAATAGTTTGAAAAGCTTATTATTCAAACTTACCCACCTTATTAAATACCTGCTTTTGAATATTCGGTATTCCCTGTTCAAGAACATTGCGTAATATCCCATCAAATCGATTAACACTCAACAAATTATATGCAGAAATACATTCACCTAAACAGGTATTAAGAACCGGCATAATTAAAGACTCAATATCTGTGTGTGGAGCCTCATTATTCTTTAGCCCATAGGAATAAACAAAAGGATTATAACTCCCTTGCCGGATATCATTCTCAATATCATCCGCAGCATCTATTAAATAAATCCATCTGCCCAAGCAGTAACCGAACCTCTCCCGAATACGGCGTTCGGTTTCGTCCTTTGCCCCATTCTGAGCCAATACCGATAAAATCAGAGCGGTCGGTTCGGCCGCAGCATCAATCGAAGCAGTACATTCGCTCTCCAGCTTTCTTTGCTTATCAATGCAGCTGCTAACCACATTATCAAGCCGGGGCTGACACTTTGCAGCCTTTTTCCTTGCACGAGATGCAAACGGCAACAGTAAACGGGCGGGAATCGACTTAAAGAAACCGCTGTCGCTGATATTATCTTTAATTTTGAAATAGTTTAAAATCGATGCGGCATCTGCCGAAAACTTGATATGCTCATTTTCACAGCAGCAGGTGCGTTTTTTGAGGGGATTAAACTTACAACGCCCTTTTTTAAAACCGGCACATTCGTCTGAAAGTGCCATATGAAACAATGCAAGAAATGCAAAGTCGTAACTTAATGTCATTTGAGAAAAAAAGCCGTAGCTTTTCCCGAGCTGCTTGCATAATGAACAATAAATCCCCTGATAATGCTCATATTCTGCCATTCTGAGATCTGGCTTGTACACCCGCACATACCCGAACATAATTCGTGTCCTTTCCGGGTTTTTCCGTAGGATAATAACTCTTATAAACAAATATATCATACAGTATTAAAATAATTTTAATATTAAAGAATTGTAAATAATACATATTGTAATATTATGGTTGTTAATTGATTGGCATAACAAAACACGGCTTGCCACTCCATATCGGTCAGCTCTCCTGCCTGTCCCTCCCGAGTACCGGCAACAAATACTGTCCTGTGTATGATTCATCGCAAGCTGCTATTTGTTCGGGTGTTCCGGCGGCTATTATATAACCGCCGTTGTCTCCCCCCTCGGGGCCCAAGTCAATAATATAATCGGCGGTTTTTATCACATCAAGATTATGCTCAATTACAACGACGGTATTGCCCCCATCCACCAATTTATGCAAAACCGAAATCAGCTGCTTGACATCAGCGGTATGAAGTCCGGTTGTAGGCTCGTCCAGAATATAAATCGTACTTCCTGTAGCTCGTTTTGCAAGCTCGGTTGCAAGCTTAACCCGCTGTGCCTCTCCCCCCGACAGGGTGGTTGCGGATTGACCCAGCTTTATATATCCAAGCCCAACATCAAACAAGGATTTAAGCTTTCGGTGGATTTTCGGTATGCTGTTGAAAAATTCCAGTGCCTCCTCAACCGTCATTTCAAGCACATCATGGATGTTGCTACCTTTATAACGCACCTCAAGCGTCTCCCTGTTATATCGGTGCCCCTTACAGACCTCGCACGGGACATAAATATCAGGAAGAAAATGCATCTCAATTTTTATTATACCGTCACCCTGGCACGACTCACACCGTCCGCCCTTTGTATTAAATGAAAAGCGTCCTAAAGTATAGCCCTTCATTTTAGCATCATTTGTGGATGCAAAAAGCTCCCGAATATTGTTAAACACCCCGGTATATGTTGCCGGATTTGAACGCGGGGTACGACCTATGGGCGACTGATCGATAGCTATTACCTTATCAAGCGCATCCATTCCCTCGATCGCGGTATGCAAACCCGCCCTGGTGTGGGCGCGGTTAAGGTCGGCAGCCAGCTTTTTATATACTATTTCATTGACAAGGGTTGACTTGCCCGAACCGGAAACACCGGTAACACAGTTGAAGGCGCCCAACAAAAAGGTGGCATTAATATTTTTTAAATTGTTTTCACGGGCGTCGACAACCGTAAGATACTTTCCGTTGCCCTTGCGCCGCTTTACGGGAATATCGATTTTTTTCTTTCCGCTTAGGTATTGTCCGGTAACCGACTGCTCACATTCAAGTAATTTATCCACCGTACCCGAATATACCACTTCACCGCCATGAATACCCGCCCCGGGGCCTATATCCACAATCCAGTCGGCACTCAGCATTGTTTCTTCATCATGCTCTACCACAATAATGGTGTTTCCGATATCTCTCATCCGCCTAAGGGTTGAAAGCAGCTTGACATTATCGCGTTGGTGCAGCCCGATGCTGGGCTCGTCAAGTATATACAGCACCCCCATAAGGGATGAGCCGATTTGGGTGGCAAGACGAATGCGTTGACTTTCCCCTCCCGACAGGGTGCTTGACGGACGAGACAGGGAGAGATAATTCAGCCCAACACTTTGCAGAAAACCGAGGCGCTCTTTAATCTCGATTAATATTCGCTCAGCTATCATGCTATCCCGCTTGGTCAAATTCAAATTCTGTATGAAATCAAGCGCGCCAAATACAGATTTATGGGATAAATCCGATATATTTATATCCCCCACCGTAACTGCAAGGCTTTCGGGTTTCAGTCTCCTGCCCTCGCAGTCCGGACAGGGAATCTGGTTCATGTATGATTCCAGTTCCTCACGCACCCAGGCACTTTGTGTTTCTCTGTATCTCCGCTGTAAATTATTTATTACTCCCTCAAATTCGGATTTATATGTGCCGGAACCGTATTCAAACTTGCGGGTCATCTTAATCTTCTCGCCCTTACTGCCATAAAGAAGAATATCAATTATTTCGGGGGGGAGATTTAGTATTGGGGTATCAAGCGAAAAGCTGTAATGTTCTGCCAAAGCTTCAAAATACATCTGGGCAATGGTACCGCCGTCGATATAGCTCCAGCCGCTTGCGCGTATTGCACCTTCGCGTATCGAAAGGTTTTTGTTTGATATAACAATATCCGGGTCAATCGACATAAAAATGCCAAGCCCGCCGCATTTTGAGCAGGCGCCATAAGGGTTATTAAAAGAGAACATTCGGGGGGTTAATTCCTCAATGCTTATCGAATGTTCCGGGCAGGAGAAATTCTGGGAAAAGCGCATCTCCTCCCCTCCCACAATATCCACCGTAAGAAGCCCACCCGAAAGTGCGGTTGCCGTTTCAATGGAATCGGAAAGACGGCTTCGTATACCGGAAGCTATAACCAAACGGTCGACAACAATTTCGATGGTATGCCTTTTATTTTTTTCAAGCTTAATGTTCTCGGAAAGATCATAAATTATGCCGTCTATACGCACCCGAACATATCCCGATTTTCGGGCATTTTCAAGCTCCTTGACATACTCCCCTTTACGCCCACGCACCACAGGAGAAAGTAATTGAATGCGGGTACCCTCTGCCAGCTCCATAATGCTGTCCACAATCTGGTCAACCGTCTGTTGCAGAATTTCGCGTCCGCAAACAGGACAATGCGGAATTCCTATTCTAGCATAAAGCAGTCGCAGATAATCAAATATCTCGGTTACCGTGCCAACCGTGGAGCGCGGGTTTTTTGAGGTCGTTTTCTGGTCTATGGATATAGCGGGAGACAGTCCTTCTATGGTATCGACATCGGGTTTATCCATCTGCCCCAAAAACTGTCGGGCATATGATGAAAGGCTTTCGACATACCGCCTTTGTCCTTCAGCATATATGGTGTCAAAGGCAAGAGATGATTTCCCCGAACCGGATAAACCTGTAAAAACAATCAACTTATTACGCGGTATTTCAAGGTCAACATTTTTAAGGTTGTGTTCTCTTGCGCCCTTAATAATCAGCTTTGAGTTTTGCATGTTTTTATTTATCTTCCTTCCTGAAGCTGCTTTATACGGTCACGCAGATAGGCTGCATGTTCAAACTCCAGCAGTTTAGCTGCATTTTTCATTTCCTTTTTCATATCCTCAATAAGCTTCATGCGCTCTAGCTTGCTGAGCTTTTTGGATGGCTTGTCTGCATCTTTGGAGTGTGAGGTAATTTCAATAATATCCCGTACATCCTTGATGATTGTTTTTGGAATAATTCCGTGCTCCTCATTATACTGCATTTGTATGGTACGACGGCGGTTGGTTTCGTTTATTGCCCGCTCCATAGAGGGTGTAACGCTGTCGGCATACATTATCACCAGTCCCTTAACATTTCGCGCTGCACGACCTATGGTCTGAATAAGTGATGTTTCGGAGCGCAGGAACCCCTCTTTATCTGCATCAAGTATGGCGATAAGTGAAACCTCGGGCAGATCTAATCCTTCACGAAGAAGATTAATACCCACCAGTACATCAAATTCCCCCAGCCTCAGGTCCCGTATAATTTCCATACGCTCCATCGTTTCGATGCCATGGTGCATATAACGCACCCTGATGCCGTTATTATCAAAAAATGTGGTTAGATCCTCCGCCATTTTCTTGGTTAGGGTTGTAACAAGTATGCGTTCATTCTTCTCGGCGCGCTCCCGTATTTCGCCCATCAGATCATCAATCTGACCTTCAACCGGCTTAACAATAACCTCCGGGTCTATCAAACCGGTGGGACGGATAACCTGCTCAACAATCTGGGAGCTGTTGCGGCGTTCAAAATCCCCCGGGGTGGCACTGACAAATATAGCTTGATTTATATGCCCATAGAATTCATCAAAATTAAGCGGTCTGTTATCAAAGGCACTTGGAAGACGGAAGCCATAATCAATGAGGTTTTTTTTGCGGGCATAATCCCCGCCGAACATACCGCGAACCTGGGGCAGCATAACATGGGATTCATCCACCATCATGAGAAAATCATCCGGAAAGTGGTCAAGCAATGTGAAGGGAGTGCTGCCCGGTTCACGGCCCGAAAGCACACGGGAATAGTTTTCAACCCCCTTGCATATACCAATCTCACGAAGCATTTCTATATCATATCTGGTACGCTGCAGAATACGCTGAGCCTCCAGCAGCTTTCCCTCCTGCTTAAAGAATTCCACCCTTAGGGCAAGCTCTTCTTCTATTTTCGCGATTGCATCCTCGATCTTTTCGGGCGAAACTATATAATGCGAAGCCGGATATATTGCCACATGATTTAGTATGCCTTTTAATTCACCGGTTAGAGGATTAACCTCACTTATTCTGTCGATTTCTTCCCCGAAAAACTCAACCCGTACCACAGATCCATTCGAATATGCGGGGTAGATTTCCACCACATCTCCTCTTACGCGAAACTTGTTTCTGACAAAGTTTATATCGTTGCGCTCATACTGGATTTCCACCAGCTTTAAGAGCAGATCATCCCGCTTTTTCTGCATACCCGGGCGCAGGGAAATGACCTGACTTCGGTAATCAATCGGACTGCCAAGGCTATAAATACAGGATACGCTGGCAACAATAATAACATCTCGCCTCTCTGCCAAGGCCGAGGTGGCCGAATGACGCAGCTTGTCTATTTCATCATTTATTGCCGAATCCTTTTCGATATAGGTGTCGGTGGAGGCGATATACGCCTCGGGCTGATAATAATCGTAATAGGACACGAAATACTCAACCGCATTATCCGGAAAGAACTCGCGGAATTCACCGCAGAGCTGTGCCGCCAGCGTTTTATTATGTGCCAGCACCAATGTCGGGCGATTAAGCTGTTCAATAATATTCGCCATTGTGAAGGTTTTGCCTGAGCCTGTGACCCCAAGCAGGGTTTGCTCACGCATTCCCGAGCGTATCCCATTTAACAGTTGCTCGATGGCTTTGGGCTGGTCTCCGGTAGGCTTATATTCGGATTTAAGGTGGAAACGATCCATTTTCGACCTTCCTTTATTATGAACTTCCGGGTTCAATACCCCACCGCGAAGCGGCGGTCGCTGTTTCACAGCGAAAATTGAACGGTATCCTTTGGATACCCCGCAGCTTGCTGCGGGGTAGTTCATTGTTTAATGTATCCACATTTCCTGCAGCCTTCAGCCCGGAGATGATTTGGTTCCTCCAACCTTGGAGGAAGGAATAAAAAGATGAGCCATTGAGGGGGTGCTTCTAAGCGAAACATAATCATCGTCAGCCACAACCAAGTGGTCGACAAATTGAATTCCTGCAACCGAGAGGGTGTCGGTCAAAACTTTTGTGCTTTTCTGGTCCTCTATGCTTGGCAGAGCAAAACCGCTGGGATGATTATGAGCAATCACCACCGCCGTTGCATGGTTTCGAATAGCCTGCTCTAAAATCCGGCGAACATTGATTTCGGTTGCATTCAAGCTGCCCTCGGATACAAAGGAGGAATGCAGTACCTTGCATTTATTATCAAGGCAGATCAAAAGCACCTTTTCATTGAATTCCCCAAAAAATTTCGGAAGCACAAACTGCCCCATTTTTTCGGTGCTGTCAATTATCATATCCTTTGCAAGCTCGCTGTTATAGTATTCCCGGATAAGCTGCCCGCTAAAGCTGAGCAAAGTGGCCGCCCCCGGAGTCATACCTTTAACACTCAGCAAATCATCATGGGGTGCTTTCAAAACGCCGGACAGGCTGCCGAAGGTATTTATCAGTTCGTGGGCAATCTCGTTTGTGTCCTTGCGTGGAATACCGAAGTAAAGCAGCATCTCAATAATTTGATGAGGATCAAATCTTGTCAAACCGTCCCTGAGAAATCTCTGCTTCATGCGTTCACGATGCCCTTTGTGCGGAGAATCTCCCATCATATATTGCCCCCTTTCCCCCTAATAGTTCTAATTGACCATTTATCTAAATAAAAATAGATGTTCTTTTCATTATAGCAAGAATAATGTGTTTTGAAAAGTACTTCATATATGTTAAAATATATCAATACTAATCCCTAATTAAAATCATCCTGTCTTTGCGGTTTGTTTTTCGTCTGTCTGCGTTATCCTCCTTGCCGGGCGCCAGCCCGCCTGCGTCGTCTGCCTTAACACACAAAAAACATCCTCGCAAATTATAGAACTTTTTAATCAGGGGTTAGTATAAGCAATTTAGAAAGTGTGGCATTACATGAAAACAATAATTATTAATAAAAATGATGCAAATCAGCGTTT
>JAQWBK010000025.1 GCA_028706415.1 Oscillospiraceae bacterium
TTGATATCGCTCCTTTTGGTTATTTTGGTCACCTCTAAGAACCTGTTTTGAACGGATTCCGAGCAGAATTTTTGTCGGGCAAGGAAAGCCGACGAAGCAATGCTTTCCGCATTACGAGGAGGTTTGATACTAATATCCGACTAAAATATTGATAAGGTTTCCGAGGATTTTTTGTGTCGGGCAAGGCCGACGACGCAGGCGGGCTGGCGCCCGGCAAGGAGGAGAACGAAGCCCGGTGCAAAAAAGACCGGAAAGATGTTAAGGCTTTAGTCGGATATTAGTATAACGCAGTCCGGCGGAAATTGTGCCGGAAGACGCCGGAAGGGGTTTTTAGAGGTGACCTTTTAATAATTTTTCAACAATTCCGGAAACGGCGGCTATTGCCTCATCTGCTTTTGTTATATCCTTGCCGCCTGCCATGGCGGAATCGGGTCTTCCGCCACCATTGCCGCCACAGATTTTTGCCACCTCTCGCACAATGTTTCCCGCATGAGCTCCGCAGGCGACAGCCTGGGCTGCGCAGAAGCATCCGAGGGATACAGTTCCCGCATCCTTTATAACCCCTGCAATCACCACAACTGCATCATTCGGTGCAATATCTCTGCATCGGTCGCACATGGTTCTAACGCCGCTTGCGTCAACCCCTGTAAATACAGCTGCCGAAACACGAACACAGCCCACCTGTGTCATATTATCAAAAAGGCTTTCAATCTTTGAAGCCGCCATTTTTGCATTAAGGGTATCAAGCTCTCTTTGAACCCCCTTAAGCTCCCCCATAAGTTGATTTGCGCGTCGAGGAAGCTCCTCGATATTACCGCTCTTTATTGCATCGGCGGTTTGCCCCAGCAACCGGCGGTAATCCTCAATCAGCCCCAGCACATTATCTCCGGTAACCGCTTCGATACGGCGCACACCCGCCGCAACCGAGCTTTCGGACATTATCTTGAACAGGCCTAGCTTTGCCGTGTTGTCCATATGTGTGCCGCCGCAAAGCTCGGTTGATACGCCTTCATTTCCGCTTATGCATACCACCCGAACAATATCACCGTATTTTTCACCGAACAAGGCCATGGCTCCCTGTTTTTTAGCCTCTTCTATGGGCATTTCGCGAATATCTGCCGTCAAGCTCTGCAAAATCCATTGATTTACAAGTAATTCCACCTGTGCAAGTTCATCCTGAGAAAGTGCTGAAAAATGTGAGAAGTCAAACCGCAAGCGTTTACTGTCTACCAGTTGTCCAGCCTGCTCAACATGGTTGCCGAGCACCTTCCTTAAAGCCGCTTGAAGCAGATGCGCCGCCGTATGGTTTCGCATTGTTGCACGCCGCTCTGTTTTATTAACACTGGCGGTTACAGCATCCCCCACCCTCAGCTCCCCCTTTATGAGGGTTCCGATGTGAATATATACTCCGTTGTGACTTTTGGTGGTGTCGGTAACATTAAATAATGTTTCATTATTAAGAATTTCGCCTATGTCGCCCGCCTGTCCCCCACCCTCGGCATAAAACGGAGTAGTATCCAATATAACGATACCGGTTTCACCCTTGAAAAGGCTTTCCACCAGCTCGTCATCCCGCACAATGGCGGTCACCTTTGCCTCCAGGCTCATTGTATCATATCCCACAAAGCTACCGGGTAACAGCTGCTCGAATATACGGTTGCTGCCCTTCCACGCATCCGCTCCGGCATTTTTCCGTGCGGCGCGAGCGCGGGCACGCTGTTCGGCCATAAGGCGGTCGAACTCGGTCTCATCAACCGTCATGCCCTTTTCTTCGAGTATATCCTTGGTTAAATCAAGCGGAAATCCGTAGGTATCATTCAATTTGAAGGCATCCGTACCCGACATGATATTGCCTTTTTGTGCTGAAAGCATTTCATCCAGCATGGAAAGCCCGCTGTCAATAGTCTTTCCAAAAGCTTCTTCCTCAACATGAATGATTTTTTGTATGAAATCTTTTTTCTCGTTTAGTTCGGGATAGGCGGTAAGGTTCTCTTTAATAACCGTTTCGCAGACCTGACATAAAAATGGATTGTTAATCCCCAAAAGCCTACCATGGCGGGCAGCCCGTCTGAGTAATCGCCTTACAACATAGCCGCGCCCTTCATTGGACGGCATAACGCCGTCTCCTATCATAAAGGTTGTGGAGCGTATGTGGTCGGTTATAACCCGCAGAGATATATCGGTTTTTTTGCTGTCTCCATACTTTACGCCGGCTATACTGCTGATATGCTTCATAATATTCTGAACGGTATCAACCTCAAACAGATTATCAACCCCCTGCATTATGCAAGCAAGGCGTTCCAAGCCCATTCCTGTATCAATGTTTGGATGTGCAAGAGGGGTATAATTGCCCTTGCCGTCACTGTTAAACTGAGTGAAGACATTGTTCCAAAATTCCACATACCGATCACATTCACAACCCACTGCGCATGTGGGTGAATCGCAACTGTACTGCTCTCCCCTGTCAAAATACAGCTCGGAACAGGGGCCGCACGGCCCGCTGCCATGCTCCCAGAAATTATCCTCCTTACCCATTCTGACAATGCGTTCGGGGCTAACTCCCACCTCTTTTGTCCAGATATCAAAGGCTTCATCATCTTTTTCGTATATGCTTATCCAGATGCGGTCTTCCGGCATTTCCAGCAGGTTTGTGCAGAACTCCCACGCCCAAGCCGTCGCCTCACGCTTAAAATAATCACCAAAGCTGAAATTCCCCAGCATTTCAAAATATGTGCCGTGTCGGGCAGTTTTGCCCACCCTCTCGATATCGGGGGTACGGACGCATTTTTGGCAGGTGGTTACCCTTTTACTCGGAGGGGTTATTTCACCGGTAAAGTATTTTTTCATTGGGGCCATGCCCGAATTTATCAAAAGCAACGATTTATCGTTTTGGGGTATCAGTGAAAAACTGGGAAGCCTCAGGTGCCCTTTGCTTTCAAAAAAGCTGAGAAATTTTTCTCGTAGCTCGTTTAATCCAATCCATTCCATATAGTCTCATTCTCCTATCAACTTGTGTTTTCAAGGTTTTTGTATTAAAATAAAAAACACCGCCGCCCGATAATGGGACGGAGGATCCGTGGTACCACCCAAATTGCGCCGAAACCGACGCCACTTTAAGCACCTTAACGCGGTATACGCCTCGGCTCATCACCCAGGGACTCCGAGATGGCACTCTGTTCGGAAGCATGTGCGCCCTTTCAGCCATGGATTACCATGAAGCGCCCTCTCTGTTTGCACCTATACAGATTATTTCCCGTCAACGTCTTTTCATAATTATAATAACACTTTTACGGTTGAAATTGTAATTATTATACGACGCGTTAATTTACTTGTCAAGGATTACAAATCACGGGATTAAGGGATTAAGGTCATTGAATTTTAAATATAATAAATATAAAAGGCAGATGTGTTATGAAAAAACCTGAGCTTTTGGCTCCGGCGGGTAATCTGGAAAAATTAAAGGCAGCCATTAATTTTGGAGCAGATGCCGTTTATCTCGGCGGAAACAAATTGAATTTAAGAGCCTCAGCAGATAATTTCTCTTTGGACGATCTCAAAGAGGGTATTGACTTTGCTCATTTAAGGGGCAAAAAGGTGTATGTAACGGTAAATATATTCCCTCATAATGAGGATTTAGTTGGGCTGGAGGATTATCTGACAGATATTCAAAATGTCGGCGCCGATGCAATCATTGCAGCCGACCCGGGGATTATCGCAACCGCAAAAGAGGTTATCCCCGATATGGAAATACATTTAAGCACCCAAGCCAATTGCACAAACTATAAAGCTGCTCTGTTTTGGCACAGTATGGGCATTAAGAGGCTGGTCGTGGCAAGGGAAATGAGCCTTAACGAACTGACCGAGTTGCGCTCTGAGCTGCCTCATACCTGCGAAATCGAGGCATTTGTTCACGGTTCAATGTGCATTTCATATTCGGGAAGATGCCTTTTGTCAAATTATATGACCGGCAGAGATGCAAATCGGGGGGAATGCGCTCAGCCCTGCAGATATAAATACCATCTTGTTGAAGAAAAAAGGCCGGGTGAATATTATAATATCACCCAGGACGGCAACGGTACTTATATAATGAATTCAAAGGATTTATGTATGATAGAGTATATCCCACAGCTTATCGAGGCGGGGATTGGTTCATTCAAAATTGAGGGTAGAATGAAGAGCTCGTTTTATGTCGCATCTGTGGTGAAGGCATACAGAGAAGCCATTGATTTATACACCCGAGACCCCGCCAAATATGAATTCGACCCCAAATGGATGGAGTATCTTGTAAAGCCCAGCCACAGACCGTTTACCACCGGATTTTATTTTGGAGAAGAGATAAAGCAGCATTATCAAAGCTCATCATACATCCGTGATTATGATATTATCGGGATTGTAATGGATTATGATGAAAAATCCAAAACCGCAGTGATAGAGCAAAGGAACAAGGCATTTAGTGGTGATTCTGTTGAGATATTAACCCAAAAAGGGGACAACAAGATTATTAAACTGAATGATATGCGCAATCAAGACGGCACCCAAATTGATAGCGCACCCAACGCGAAAATGATATTCACCATTCAGTGCGATATGAAACTTAAAAACGGTGATATAATTATTAAACAAAACGCTCGCAGTCAATAACAAAATTTTCGAGGGGCGGATATAACATCCGCCCCTCGTTTTATAACTTATACGATTGGAACTTGTGCATCGGCACTTTTTATTCCGCTTCGGTTTCGCTCGTTTCTGCTTCGGTTCCAGTCTCTTCTTCGTCTTCTTTGTCTAAGATACGGCTATCAATAACAGAAACCACCATAATGTCAAGCGGATTTAATATTTCAATGTTAGGATCATTCGCAATATCAAGATCACTGATTCTGATACTGTCTCCTTCTTTTAATCCCTCAAGATCAACTTCAATTCTATCGATAAGATAGCGCGGTAGAGCCCGATAGGAAATATCTGACTGGGGCTGCTGAACCATTCCCGAAATCTTATCTTTATTCACCAGCACAATTCTTGCCGTGCTTTCTACAGCTTCATCAGCCTGTAGTGCTTGGAAACTCAAATGCTCAACCTGATTGGTGGTGGGAATATAAGAAACTTCTCTAAGCAGTGCCATGTGTTTTTTACTACCGATCATCAATTCAACCCTGCTGCCGGTGGAATTGTTTTGCAAACAACGCAAAACTTCCCCTTGAGGGGCTTGTATGCTTATGGACTCCTTGAGATTTTTGCCATATAAAACACCAGGAATTATCCCATTTCTTCTTAGTTGTTTAGGTTTTAAGCCTGCATCCCTGTTTTCGGTCTTCAAAATAAACATAAGTATTCTCCTTAATTCAGTATAAAATTACTAGTTATGACCACACCATCCTGTTCCGTTATTACAAGACAATGTTTGTCCTCTAGATATACTTATTCCTCATTAAAATCTTACCAATAAATCCGCACAAAAAACCATATATCAAAGCTTTTTGCTTGATTTATTGGAAGTTTTATAATCGGAATCAGTATTAGTATAACACAAGAAAAATAATATTCAATTTTTTTATCAAAAATATTACAAAAAAATTTACAAAATTTGTGGATAGCAGGCGCCATAATGTCTTAAGCCCGTCGACGACAACAACGCTGTATGGCGAAAAACAGACCGTAAAGATGTCTTGATTTTTACTTGAGAGCAGTATTAAGAATGGCGGGACTGAATAAGAATCAGAATGTTTCCTTATTTTTATTCGGATATTGGGGCGAGCACACCATCAAACCGGGTATGCCGCCACCCCAAACTTATATAGCTGTATGACGGCGATGACATTGTAGACAAAGCAGCCTACTGCAATGCCCGATAATGCCCAATACTTGATTCTCATGCCCGAGAGAAGCTTATCTGCCGCCATGATAACCAGCGTGACAAACCCCCACCCAAAGAAAAGTGTATTCAACACAACCGCGTTTTCAGCGATATTCAGAGATTTAATAAAGATAAAAAAGAATGAGGCCAGCACGCCGGCAAAGGCAACCTGTGCCAATCTGTTTTTATAATTTACTATAAATCCGCAGACAGCACCCAACAAAATGCAAATTCCAATTGGCGAAAAAGTATTTGTTATCGTCATCATCCAGCTGCTATTGTTTCCCGAAGGCTGCGAAAGGGGGGCAAGAAAACTGGAGCGCACAAAATTCAAATAGTGGGTGAGCTTGGTGCCAATGTCCAGACCGCCATCCAACCAACCCCTGCATTTAAAGTTGTTTATCTGGGTTTGCAGATCTAATAATCCGGAGATTTTACCAAGGAACGCCGCCAGAAAGACAAAGGTAAGCCCGCATAACAGAATGTCTTTAAGGAACGATTTTTTAGGTTTCACCGCCAACAGGAGAACATAGGCGTTGCAAATTACCGTGCCGGAGGCTGCACAGAGCCACAGTTTTTCGTCCCTTTTTGTGTGTAAACTCTGATAGATGGCAATCAATACAAAAGCAAGCGTAATCACCCGCCGTTCGGTTATTACGGCAAGGATCATCGTCGGAAAACTAAAGGAGAAAATCAAGAGTGTCAGAAGACGGACACGGGGATTCTCCGAGATCATGCGAGACAGCATGATGAAGGCGATAAGCAGCAACCATAACTGCACAAGAGTACGGGCGATAACCGTCCACAAAAAGACATCCGGCACCAGTTCAGCCAGCATCATGAGGGGCAGGGACAGATTTGGTTGCAACGGATATTGGTAATAAGACCAATAGTAAAATGGATTAATTAAATAGGAGGAATCGGGCAGGCTGTCGAACGAATAGATTCGATCCATACCGCCATAGTAAATGCTGGTGCTGTTGTAAAGAAATACGACATAGAGCAGAGCGGCAGCAGCCGCGATAAACAAAAATCGGCATTCGTATTTAGACAGTGACATCAATACCGATTTAACCACTTGGAAAAGGGAGGTGACCAAGAACATATAAAACAGCGACAGCGGGATAAACAAAACAAGGGACAGCAACCATTGCGGCAATGTTAAGCCCGCCGGCTGTGAAACAATGCCCAAGGCGTACGGAAGGTGAAACCACCACGCTTTAGCATTGTTGAGATAGGCAATATTTTCATTTGCCCACAGAAAAAATTGCGCGATATATGTACCGGCGCACAGCATGGCCAACATCAACAGCAAGATTTGCGTCTGGCGGGTATGCTCGCGCAGCCTGCTATATAATTTTTCAAGGAAATTAAAGCGGAATAACAGCAACGCAAGTCCTGCGCTCACAAAAAGCCCTAGTACGGCAATACAGGCGGCTGCCAACTTGTTATTCCCCTTAAATGCCTGCACAAAGAAGACGGCCGATTGGGTGTTGAACACAAGAGACAGATAGGTGCCGCACAGCACGATAATACTCTTAAACGCCACCATAATGCACTGCTTTACCCGAGAGCCTTGTTGGTTCAATATCTGAAGTATTTCCTTCGGCGCCATGTAAAAAATTCCTCCCTGATAGCAAAAGTTGCCAATGCGACAACAAAATAATACCCTGCTCATACTTTTTTGTCAATGAGAGTCCGCTTTTGTCTGTTAAAAGAACTCACTTATGCAAAAGATTGCTTTCGTAATTAAATAAATATATAATATTAGACATTAGCACTGCACCAACCGGAATAATAATATGCGAATGATTTCTCATCGCAAAAGAGGTAAGTAGATGAAATATTACATCAGGGAAGCGCGTCCGCAAAATTGGTTAAAAAACATTTTCATTTTTGTCCCCCTTGTCTTTTCATTAAAGTTTTTTTATGTTGAGAAATTACTGACGACCATTTTCGCGGTTGCTGTGTTTTGTTTGGTATCCTCTGCAATATATGTATTTAACGACATTTTCGACAGGAAGGCGGACGCGGCGCATCCAATCAAGTGTTCCCGCCCCATTGCCTCCGGCGCCCTTCCGGTCGGAAAAGCGGCAGTGTTTGGGGCAATACTGGCAGTAATCGGTGTAGCTGCCGGATTTGCTTTGAACCTGTGTTTGGGTGTGTTTACCGTGCTGTATCTGGCACTCAACATGGCGTACACCTGTTGGTTGAAGCTCCTGCCCGTTCTGGATTGCTTTTGCATCGCCGCCAGCTTTGTTCTGCGCGTGTATGCCGGCGGTGCGGCAAGCGGCGAATCAGTTTCTGACTGGCTCTTTCTAACCGTCGTTTCCATGGCACTTTTCATGGCGTTCGGCAAACGCCGCGGGGAGCTGCTTAGGATAGACGAGACAGCAGCCAGGCCGGTCTTGCAAAGGTATGACCTCCAATTTTTAAACGGTATACTCTTCGTCTGCGCCGGGCTTTCTATTGCTTTTTATGCGCTGTGGGCTATGAACCGTGGCTTTCATATGATTTACACCGTACCGCTGATAATCTTCATTGTGGCAAAGTATTTGCTGCTGATACATAATCCTGACTCGCACGGCGACCCCACAACAGTCATACTGCAAGACAAAGTCTTATTGAGCGCGTGTGGTGTATATGGACTTACTGTTATTGGGTTATTATATTTCGGGGGAACAATATGAAAATAAGGGCTGACGACTATTTTTTAAAGGTCGAGGATATTACGCAAGACTATCTGGCAGCGCATAATGTCAGAGGCATTATTCTGGATATCGACAACACCATAATGATCGATGGGGAAACACAGATGACAGCGTCGGTATCCGCATGGTTTAGCTGCATCGGATTGCCGGTTTGCCTTTTGTCGAACGGAAAAGAGTGTCGAGTCAAAATGATTGCCGACGCTTTGGGACTTCGTTATATTAGTCGGGCAAAAAAGCCGTTTAAGGGGGGCTATATCAAAGGGGCCGCCTTGCTTGGTATCGCGGACATAAAAAATATCGCCGTTATCGGCGACCAAATGTTGTCCGATATTTGGGGAGGAAAACGCGCGGGCTGCTATACAATCAAAGTTGAACCTATTGACCCCACCGCCGACCCGATAACTGTAAAAGTAAAGCGGGGGCTGGAAAAATGGGTAACCAAAGAATCCGTATATCATAATATTAAAAAGTGAATGAGATAGAATTCCGGATAGAATGATTGCTTTCCTGTTTGTATCTCGGATAAAACAGCGTTTTGCAATAATAAACGGTTACGCGATTTTTAGGTGTTTAGACAGCAACTCAACCACCCTCGGCTGAAAGCCGTCGAAAGCCCTTTTACTAACCTTTGTGCGCCAGCTGCCATCCGAACGTTTAAAACCTACGCTTCCAAAGGGCGCGAAGCAATAGAACTCGCGGAACGCGAATAGAACTAAAAAAACGACTTATTTTTACAAGTCGTTTTTTTCTGGCTGGGATGGCTGGAATCGAACCAGCACGGGCAGAGTCAAAGTCTGCTGTCCTACCACTAGACTACATCCCAATATTTGTGAGGAAAAGGGCACCCGGAAAACCGTGTGCCCTTTTCCTTCATGGGGTGGATAATCGGATTCGAACCGACGATCTCCAGTGCCACAAACTGGCGCTTTAACCAACTAAGCTATACCCACCATAAGTGGCGCGCCTGAAGGGACTCGAACCCCTGGCCCTCTGCTTAGAAGGCAGATGCTCTATCCGGCTGAGCTACAGGCGCATACGAGATAACAATGCGGAATGGTGGAGCGGGTGATGGGAATCGAACCCACACGACCAGCTTGGAAGGCTGGAGTTCTACCACTGAACTACACCCGCGAATTGCCCCGCATGCCCGATGCAGCGTGCATAATAATAGCATATTGAAAGGTACATGTCAAGCAAATTCATCTGAATTTTCAACTTAAATTTACATTAAAAACGGGAGTAAAATGAAATTTACTCCCGTTTTTAATAAGCGCAAGCATACCATGGTTATCCGGTCAGCTTTTCACGCATTCGTGCCAAAATCGTGCGTTCCCGCCGAGATACCTGTACCTGCGTCATACCGAGCTTTTCTGCTGTGGTTTGCTGTGTATTACTTTTTAAATATCTCAATACTATTAAAGCACGATCAAGTGAATCCAGTTCACTAAGCACCTGTTTCAATGCAAGTCTATCTGTCAGCAGCTCATCGGGTGGGGATATCGGCACATCAATCTGGTTCCCCTCATCCTCCTCCCCCGCCCTTGTAAGTGACAACGGCGGCGCAGCGGCCCCCAGCGCCTCGGCCGCCTGCTCTATTTCCACCCCCAGCAAATCCGCCATCTCGCTGATGGTGGGTTCACGCCCTTTAACATTGGTAAAGCTTTCCCTCTCACGCGATGCTTTCATTGACAGCTCTTTGAGCGACCGGCTTACCTTTATGGCACCCCCGTCGCGAAACAATCGGCGTATTTCGCCAAGAATAACCGGTACCGCATAGGTTGAAAACCGCAGACCCCGTTCTTCATCAAACCCGTCGGCTGCCTTTACAAGCCCCATACAGCCCGATTGAAAAAGGTCGTCATATTCTATGCCCCGCCCGATAAAACGCCTGGCGCAGGAATGTACCAGCCCTATATTGCTGCATATAACATCCTCACGCTTGGTCAAGACTGTTTCGCCTGCCTCTGACGCATTGTTATGTATTTTTCCAAGGTTACCACCGTACCCTTGCCTTTTTTGGAGGTTACCTTCAGCTTGTCGGTAAAGCTATCCATAACCGAGAACCCAAGACCGTATCTCTCCTCCCCTCCGGTCGTAAAAAGCGGCTCCATGGCCTGTTCGATATTCTCAATACCGATTCCTTTATCCCGCACCTTTATTACAACCCGACCGGTCGGATATATTCGTGCGACAATCGTAACCTCTCCGATATTATCCGGATAGGCATGTACAATGCAGTTTGTCACCGCCTCGGATACTGCCGTGCGGATATCCACCAACTCATCGACGGCGGGGTCGAGCTGTGCCACAAATGATGCGACAACAGAGCGCGCAAAACTTTCATTTGATGAACGACTTGGAAATGTAACCTTCATCCCATTAACTGATTTCATATAAAACACCAAACCTTTCGGGTGAATATTCAGCGGAACGACCCGCATTTATTATTGTGCGTTATTGAAAATTCCCAACCTTTTAAGACCGGCAAGGCTTATTATCTTTGTAATTCGTTCGGATGCTCCGGTCACCGTCAGCTTTCCTGAGTAATGCTGCATAAGCTTGAAGCGCCCCATTATCAGCCCTATTCCCGAGCTGTCCATAAAACTGACTTCGCTAAAGTCCAGATATAGATTCTTAGGCTTGGATTTTTCCACGGCAGTATCAATCGCTTCCCTGATTTGGCGCGCTGTATGATGGTCGATTTCGCCCATAAGAAAGGCGGTCATCCCCTCATTAGAGCTTTCAATTCGTACTGACATTGCATGTCCTCCTTATACTTCTCTCAAAAGCATCTGAAAAAATATCAAAAAGCTTTAATAGCTGTTTGTTATGCGGATTATTAAGAATGGTGGGTATGAGTGCAGCACTGTAAGTCGAGTGCTGCTGTACACATTTGCAATGAGTCAGTTTTGCACTTCTGTAAAGCACCGATTTAATGAAAAATTAGTATTGTTTATGTACACCTTTTTATTAACCGTAAAATATTATTATGTCTTTATATCTTCAAATTATTCATTTTTTATTATGATAAATCGTATCATGTGAATATTTTGCCGAATTTAGTTGTGAGCATAAAAATATCCGCCGGAAATAAATTTCCGACGGATTCTTATTATATTAATGTCAGTGCTATTATTCTGATACAGGAGTCACATCTTCAACCGTTTTGTCAGCCTCATTAGAATCGGCATCCTTATTTTTTTCACCTATGCTTAATATAAGGTTGAGTATTATACCGAAAATAGCGGCTCCTGCAATGCAAGGAACCTTAATTCCGAAGAAGGGTATATTCCCACCGAACGCATATTGTCCGCCGATACCGATTACCATAATTGTGGCGATTACGGCCAGATTTTTTGCGCTGAACATATCAACCTTTTTATCAATCATGATGGCTATTCCTTGTGCCGCGATGGATCCAAATAGGTATATCTCCAGCCCGCCTATAACAGCAAGTGGTATTCCGTATATTACAGAAACCAGCGGAGTAAAGAAGGAAATAATCATCGCGATTATTCCTGCAGCAAACATTACCGGAACAGAAAACACCTTTGAAATTGCCATGGTGCTGATGTTTTCACCATAATTGGTTCCGGCAGGTCCGCCGATAAATCCGGAAATCATATCGCAAATGCCGTCGCCTATAAGGTTTTTATGCAGTAAATTTGCCATACTGTATCCAAGCTTTTTACCCTTTTTCTTTTCTAAGTCCTTCACATAAATATCAATCTGATACACATGAGCAGTTGATTCGGGAATGGTTGCAATGGCAATAGGCATTATTGCAATAATGGCCGCTAGTGAATATCTTGGCAGCGTAAATGCCGGTACCGCAATAATATTCCCCGGAGAAGTCCAAAGTGAGCTGCTGATTGCAGCTTCCGGCATTCCACGGAACAAATTGAAATCCCCACCGCCGACCGCAAAAATAACTGCCGCCACAACGCAGCCGAAAATAGCACCGAGAAGTAAGGGCAGCTGTCCAAAAAGACCTTTTAAATATCTTGAGAAAAGGATGGTCGAAAGCAGAGTGGCAAGAGAAACAACCCATACCCAGTTGGTTCCCAAAACCTGTGCTGCCCCTACTTTACCAACCAGTTCTTCAGCTGCTAGTGGTGCTGCATCTTTGAGTGCATTGCCTGCAAGTGTTAAACCGATAATCATGGCAATGGAACCGGTAATAGAAGGAGGCAATATCTTTTCAACAGCATTGCGTCCGCTGAATTTGACAAGAAGACCGGCTGCAATAGATACCAAGCCGGATAATATTATTCCAAACTGAGCATACGAAATCAGTTCGGCAGGTAGTATTCCGGTTAATTTAAATGACTGAATCTGCTCGACAGTCCCCTCGGATAATACCATACCGGAGATGGCCGCAAGATAGGCAAAGCTGGAGCCGTAATAAAGCGGAATTTTTCTGCCGGTAATGAGAATAAAGCAAACCGTTGCAAGGCCGCTGGCAAATATGGTGGTGGAAACCTGAAACCCGGTGATAAGTGCCACCGTTACGGTAGCAGGGAACATAACAATTACTTGCTGCAGAGCATAAAGTAAGAGTTTCCATGGTTCCGGTGTTTCGTTTGGTAAATAACCTATTGCATGGTTATTTTTGGACATGCTTTTTTACCTCCTCAAATTTTAAATAACGCCGATATAACGGCAAAGAACTCCTCGCACTATATATAGCCCTTATATATAGTATTTTCCGATATTATGACACAAAATGAGCTGTTTGTAAAGCTAACAGATGTATTTATTCGACATTCTTCAATATATTTTTCAATAAAATGATAAAACTATTGGTTTAAATAAGTAATACTTTATGACAGTTTCCTGCTATTGCATCACTATTTCTTTTTATTACGGCGTTTATAATAAAATACCGAAACGGCAATTATGGCAATAACTCCGAGAACAACAAGACCTACTTTTGAATACACGCCCATATAATCGGCGATTTTCTGCCACGATTCTCCGGCAGCCGCCCCAAGCATAACCAGAACTATATTCCAAATAAATGTACCAATGGTGGTCAGAATAAGGAAGCTGGGCATCCCCATACGGGCCATACCCGCCGGAATTGATATCATGCTGCGGATTATTGGAATGAAGCGGCAGAAAAACACAGTGACCTTTCCCCGCTTATCAAACCAAGCCTGGGCACGATTAACATCCTCCCCCTTCAGGCGAAGAATGCGGCCTATCTTACCGTTCAATATGCGCTCCAGCCGTTCCGGGCTAAAAATGCGGCCTATTAAATAAAGTATGACTGCACCTAATACAGAGCCGATTGTAGCGGCAATAACAACCCCCCATACCTGCATTCCGGCCTCGGGCTTGGTGGTAAAATATCCGCCCGCCGTTAAAATGACCTCTGAGGGTATGGGCGGAAATATATTTTCTATCATGATTAATACAGCAATAATGAAATATCCGTAATCCTGTATTAGTGCTAAAATCCACTCCTGCATATTATATTGTCCTCCGAATTTTAATTTTGCATTTTGTCTTTTATTAATTATACTTATCGGTTAAGCAATATATGAATCGTTATGCTATATGCATTATAATCGGCCGTTCATATCCATAACGGGAAGAACGGCCGATTATTAAATGATAATTTTAAGCTTTCGCTTTTTCGGTGGTTTTTGCTGCGAGCTCTTTTTTCTTCTTTCTATCCTGCCACAAAACCCATAACGGGCCACAGATACAAACGGAGGAATAGCAGCCTGAAACGATACCGATCATCATCGGAAGCGCAAAGCTGACAATCGAATCAAGATTGAACAAGAGTGCAAGAACGGCGACCGTACCTATTGCCAAAAAGGTGCAAAGACTGGTGTTGAATGAACGCGCGAATGACTGATTAATACTTACATTCACGATTTCTCCAATGGATTTGGTCTTTTCCATGGTACGGCGGTTTTCCCGGATTCGGTCATAAATAACTATGGTATCATTCAGCGAAAAGCCCAAAATGGATAACACTACGGCCACGAAGTTATCGTTCAGGGGAATTCTAAAAACAACGAATGCGAAATAGGCAATCAAAACATCGTGCAACAATGCGACCAAGGCCATGCCACCTGCCGAAAATCCTCCAATTTTGCGAAAGCGGAAGGCAACATAGAGAACAAGCAATAACGAAGCCAATCCGATTGCGACAATACATTTCAGGAAAAACAACTTGCCCATCGAGGGACTGAGTGAGTTTACACTTAATTTTGTTATCTTGTTGGCAGAAAATTCGGTTGTCATGGCGTCGTTAATATCATTCTGCTCATTAAGAGTTACAGCTTCGGCAAGAGAAATATTCAGCGTATTGCTTTTGCTGGCAGCTTCATCCGAGATCTGAACACTGATATCCTTGTTAATCTTTTTCTGAAGCTTGTCTTCTACTGTCTCACGGTCGAGCTCCCCCTCGAAGCTGTACTTCATCAAGGTACCGCCCTTAAATGAAATATCCAGTTTAACACCGAGGAAAATGTTGATAAACAGACCAATAATCATAATGCTAATTGATATTGCATAGAATATTTTGCTTTTTCCAATAAAGTCAAACTTCATTTCCTTCATTTTCATGCTCGTTCACCTCCAAGTAGCCAGGGTTTGCGCAAGAATTTAAAGCGTGAAATGGATTTGAGCATGAGACGAGAGGCGGTTACACCCATTAAAAAGTTGAATACAATTCCGGCAAACAGGGTAAATCCGAATGAGTAAATCGAACCTGTTGTGGAGGCAGGGAACAAGAATAATACAGGTTTTAGAATCGTAGCCCAAAATCCGGACGGCGGTCCGAACACACCCATTAAAACTATTGCGACAATTAAAACGGTAATATTACCGTCGAATATGGCAGAAAACGAGTTGCTGGAACCGCGTTCAATTGCACTGTCAATGGTCCGCCCTGCCCTGATTTCTTCCTTGATGCGTTCAGCCGTAATTATGTTGGCATCAACGCCCATACCTATCGATAGTATGATACCGGCTATACCGGGTAAGGTTAAGGTAAAGCTGGGTATAAAGCTAAAATATCCGGATACGGCTGCAAGCGAACCAGCGACCTGTCCCACCAGGGAAATAACGGCAATAAATCCGGGAAGCCGATAATACAAAAGAATGAACAGCGAAACAATAGCGAAAGCAATGATACCACCTAAAACCATGATATCAAGCGATTTTGTTCCGAGTGTCGGGTCGATAACTCCGTTACTCTTAACCTCAATACTAAACGGAAGAGCACCTGAATTAATCAGATTGGCAGTTTTTGCTGCATCAGCGTAATCCTTAAAACCGCCGGAAATGGTGGCTACACCATCTGTAATATGAGCTTCTACCTTTGGATCCGACAGCAATTGATCATCAAGCCAAATTGATATGGTACCGCTCTTATACTGCTTTTGGGTGGCGTCAGCAAAATTCTGGCGGCCGGACTCCTTTAATTTAAGCTCGACGACCGGTATATTAATACCGTTATCGGGCTGAAAACCGGCTTTTGCCGATTCTACATCCTTACCTGTAAGAACCAAATCACCGGTAGGTTTGCCGCTTTCATCGGTCTCTCCCCCGATATGGAATTGAAGCTGTGCCGTTTTGCCCAGCTCTTCAATAGCAGCGTTAGGATCAAAATCAGTTTGACTTGCTTTCCACGGGAAACGCACAATTACCTGGTTATTGGTCATATCTGCATAGATTTCGTAGTCGGTAATTTTATTACCAACCAAACGCTGAGCAATTACATCCTTGATTCCGTTCATTTGGTCTTCGGTTACATTCTTAACGTCCTTCTCCGGACCAAAGGTTACATCTACGCCGCCCTTAATATCAATACCCAGACGAATATCGGATGCCCCTCTGATATAGGTATCGCGCCTGTCTCCAAAGTGACCATACACGCCAATTATAGTTGTATAGCCCAATGCAAGTATCAACAGTGCAACGATGAAGAATGTGGATTTCCTGGCTCGCTTCATCGGCTTGTCCCTCCAAGCTTACTATTTGTTTCGAACGGATTACCATCCGCTCAACATTAATAGTAATCATTATATAAGCAGCAAGATTAAAAGTCAACATTGGTCTAGGCTGTTCCGGAAATAAATGTCTCGGCTGTTCCGGAATTAACTGCTGTGTTGTTCCGAAACTCAACCACCCTCGGCTGAAAGCCGAGGGGTTCGGCTGGCGGCTGGAAGGCGAAGGTTTTAAACCAATAGTTGAGACAATAAAAATAAATTATTTATTCATATATCTTTTTAGGCATACAAGCTCGGCGGTTATGCAAAACAGCTCCATTGCAAGCTGCAGCTCGGCAAGAGGCGGATAGGTGGGCGCAATCCGGATATTACGGTCATGTGGATCTTTTCCGTATGGATAGGTTGCTCCCGCAGGTGTCATAGAAATCCCCGCTTCTTTTAATAAACGCACCGTTTCCTTCGCACAGCCATCCAAAAGGTTTATGCTGACAAAATATCCTCCCTTGG
>JAQWBK010000123.1 GCA_028706415.1 Oscillospiraceae bacterium
CCGTCCCGTCATCGTAACCGTACCGGTGGATCTCCGCCGTTTTTTCCCTGCGCAAACCGCACGGAATTTTTTTGGTGTCATACAGATTAAGCATCACTTTCCAAAAGACGGACAGGCGTTTGGCCAGATCCTTGCGAATGTGCAGGAGTCTTTCCGGCAACAATTAACACAGGAAACCCTGCACGGAATCATCAGCCGCTATTCCCATCTTGAAAACAACCATTTTATTAAGGCCATCCCGCTGCAGGTCAAAATCCCATTTCTGCGGATGACCGGGCTCCGTGCGGATGGCGAGGATACCGTGGCTTTTTCCAATATCGGCCGGGTATCCATGCCTGAGGAAGCGGCAAAATATATTCGTTTATTCAGCGTGTTTCTCAGCACAAAGCGTCCACAGATGTGCCTTTGTTCTTTCGGCGACACCCTTGCCATCAGTGTATCTTCACCCTTTGAAGATTCCGGAATCCAGCGACGCTTTTTTCGCCAGCTTGTCGAGATGGGTATTTCGGTTCAGGTGGTTTCCAACCTGGAACAACAAAGCGGAGAGGAGACGGCATATGCTTCGATGTGAACATTGTCAGGTTGACCTGCCCGGTGAGCAGAATCGTTGCCCGCTCTGTCAGCATATGCCCACCGGAATACCCGACGGCTCAGGGGATCGGTTCCCGCATCTGCCGGTGCATCGGCAGGCCGTCAGTCGTTTGTTAATTGCATGGATCGCGTTCGGAAGCGTGTGCGCGACTGCTGTTTGTGTTGCCATAAATATCATTATACCCGCGGGCGGATGGTGGTCGCTGTTTGTGATTGCCGGCATTGCTAGCCTTTGGATTGATTTCGGTATTTTGATTAAAAAACGAAAAAACCTGCCTAAAAATATCCTTTGGCAGGTGATCCTCGTTTCGTTTATTGCGTTCCTTTGGGACTTGTCTACGGGTTTTCACGGCTGGGCACTGGATTATGTGCTTCCTCTTCTCTGCTCGTGCGCGATGTTCGCTATGACGGTGGTCGCAAAGGCGCGCAAGCTGGATATACAGGATTATATTCTGTATCTTGTGATCGACTGCATACTCGGCATCGGGTCTTTTATTCTTATGCTGGCGGGGGCAGTTCATGTCGTCATCCCAACGGTAGTCTGCTTTGGATCATCCATTGTATTTTTGGCGTTTTTGTCGTTTCTTGAAGGGAAAGCACTTTGGGCGGAGATCCAGCGAAGGTTTCATTTTTAAGATATTATCCGCACAATGGTTAGCAGCATAAGTTTTAGTTTGTGCGATTATAATCAAGTATATTTTAGCGGATTTAAGCGACAAACAAGCGACAAAACGAAATGCAAACACGGCACAAGCTCAGTAATATCAAGGGTTTGTGACGTGTTTTATATAGTCTTTTTCGGATAAAATAGATATGATGGTGCAGCTTTATTGATGCAATCTTATATAGGAGGAAATTTTCTTATGGCATTATATAATTATATCTTACTTGTTGTGCTAATTCTTTTGCTTGGTTTTCTGGTTGTATCTTCTAGGCGAAAGTTAATGAGAAAGGGTTGGTTAAAAAGAACGATAAACATTGTCACAGTCACTGCCATTGTTTTTATAACATGCGCAGTGGTTTTATTTCCTAATTTAAGAAGCATCCAAACAACGGGCAAATACCCCTATACTTCCCGCGTGCTGGAATTGACTGATACATCGCGCATTGAAGAGTATAAAAATGATGGCAGCTCTCGTAAATTGTCCGTGCTGATATATTATCCGGATGCGGACAAAATTGAAAACAACACCGCCCCTTTGATTGTTTTTTCTCACGGCGGTATTTCAACGAAAACAAGCAATCTTTCATTATATAAAGAGCTTGCAAGCCACGGCTATGTGGTTGCCAGTATCGAGCATACCTATCACGCGCTCAGCACAGAAATTGAAGGAAAGAAAATATACATAGATTCAGGATATATGAAAGAGTTAAATACAGAGGATTCTCATTCTGACATAGAAAATTCCTATGAGTGTTTTCAAAAATGGATGAAACTCCGTACAGATGATATTATTTTTGTGATTGATACCTTTATCGAAGAATCGGTTGAAGAAAACAATTCTTTCTATTCTTTAATAGATGCAAATAGTATCGGTGTTGCCGGGCATTCTCTCGGCGGTTCCGCTGCGCTCGGTGTTGCAAGACAACGAAATGACATTAAAGCGGTTATTGCGTTGGAGTCCCCTTATATGTGTGATATTACGGGCGTTGACGGAAGTAAATTTACATGGAATACAAATCCGTACCAAAGTGCTGTCATGAACATTTATAGTGATAGTGGTTACCCTTTAATTGAATCAGATAACAAATATGTTCAAAACAAAAATTATTTGTACAATAACGGAAATGTGGAGTACTACTATATCGAAGGCAGTAATCATTATACATTGACCGATTTAGTTAGAACATCACCGATTTTATGCGCATTGCTTGGCGGTGGGTATAAAAAATCCGGATATGACACTTTGGAGTTTATAAACCAAAAGAGCCTTGTCTTTTTTGATAAATATTTAGAGTAGAACTATGATAAATAATATGCAACAAGAAAGAGGGCTATAATCATTGGGATTTTAACTACTATCTGAAGGGTGAAGGTGTGTTTGCGCCAGAAAAAAATATTAGCAACAAATTAAAAGGAGCGAAAAGCAAGGATGAAACTATTGCTGAATCTTGTCCGCGAGGACTTTAGGAAAAGCAAGATTATCACGACTGCCCTAACGGTATTCCTAATCATTTCAACCCTTTTCATGGCAGGGGGACTGAGGATAGCAGGTACAATGATATCTTCCATGAACGGGTTAAATGAACTTGCTGTGATGACCGAATATCTTCAGATGCACAAGGGAGCGTATGATGAGGCTGCGTTTAAGCACTTTGTTGAAACCCATGATTATATTAAGGAGTCATTGGTCGTTAATATGCTTAATATCAAAAATGCAAATATTACATATCAAGGAGAAACGTTAGAAAAGTATCTGATGGATAACGGGTTCGTTGTTCAGAATGAAGAATTTGATTTTCTCCTGAATATGGACAATGAAATCGCAGTTATTCGGGATGGCGAAATCGGAGTTCCTGTTTATTATGCGCAGGAGCTTGGCATTGGGGTCGGAGATGTCATTACATTGCATGAGGGTGATTATAGTAAGAAGCTTACCGTATCAACAATCATTCGTGACTCATCTATGAATCCGGCGCTCACATCTTCAAAGCGTTTCTTAATCAGTCAGGCAGATCTTGATGAAATAAGTCTTCATACAGGAGAATGGGAATACTTGTTCGAATTCCTATTAGAGGATGGTACGTCTGCGGCTGTTCTGGAAAAGGATTATATGGATTCAGGAATGCCTTCCAACGGTGTTGCGCTTACGGGCAGAGCCCTGACTATGCTGAATACGCTATCCTATGGTGTGGTAGCATTCATCATTATCGCAATCAGTATCATTTTAATAATGATTGCAGTTCTATGTTTATCCTATATTATCCGGGCAACCATGGCGGAGGAGAATTATACCATCGGAGAGATGAAAGCTATTGGATTTCCGCAAAAAGCAATTAAGAAGTTATATCAGATGAAATATTTATTGCTTATATCGGTAGCGGGAGTGATAGGTTATATGCTCGCCATACCGTTCGGAGACTTCTTTTCATCCTCAATTGTGATGTACTGCGGACATGGTACCAGTGAGTGGATGAAATGGATATTTCCTTTCATCGGAGTAATCCTGCTCAGCCTGATTGTAATCCACAGATGCCGCAGAATCATCCACAAGAATCTAAAAAGTACCGTTGTGGAACTGATGCGTGGGGAAGAAAAAATCAAGAAAGAAGGTCACTATTCATTACCTTCCTCAGGACTTACACATCGTAATTTAACCATTGCACTTGGTGAACTCTATAGTGGCTCGGTTGTCAAGACAAAAAAATCAGGCAAAGTTAATGAACCAGATATTACCGCTGACTTCATGCCTTACGACCGCATAATTGCCCGTCTCCTGTCGGCGGGCAAAAGTCAAGACCGC
>JAQWBK010000124.1 GCA_028706415.1 Oscillospiraceae bacterium
CAAATAATACACCCCATATATCAGCTTAACCGATATATGGGGTGTATTTTATTGTCTCACCCTTTACTTGAGAACAGTATCAAAGACAGGATGATTTATATCAGGGATTGGTATTACTTATTCTTTAAGTTAAACCACGCATCAAGACCGGGATAGACCGCGACATCCCCGAGTTCTTCTTCAATTCGGAGCAGCTGATTGTATTTTGCAACCCGGTCGGTACGAGAGGGAGCACCGGTTTTAATCTGCCCTGCGTTGGTTGCTACTGCAATATCAGCAATGGTTACATCCTCGGTTTCGCCCGAACGGTGTGAGGTAACTGCGGTATATCCTGCACGGTTGGCAGTCTGGATGGCATCCAAAGTTTCGGTCAATGTGCCGATCTGGTTGACCTTGATGAGGATTGAGTTGGCAACACCCAATTCAATACCCTTTTGAAGTCTCTTGGTGTTGGTTACAAACAGGTCGTCGCCCACAAGCTGTACGCGTTCACCCAGCTTATCGGTCAGCAACTTCCAGCCTTCCCAGTCTTCCTCGGCCATACCGTCTTCAATCGAGATTATAGGATACTTATCAGCCCAGTCAGCCCAGAAATCAACCATTTCTTCACGGGTTTTCATAACATCGGTCTTCCAGAAGTAATAGCAGCCATCATTACCCTTTTTCTTGGCTTCCTCATACATTTCTGTGGAAGCGGGGTCGAGAGCGATGCGGAAATCGTCTCCCGGCTTATATCCTGCTTTTTCAATAGCCTCGACAATCACAACAAGGGCTTCCTCGTCGCTCTTTAAATTGGGTGCAAATCCTCCCTCGTCACCAACTGCGGTTGAATACCCCTTGGATGCAAGCACCTTTTTCAGATTGTGGAAAACCTCGGCGCACATGCGCACAGCCTCTCGGAAGGAAGGTGCGCCCACAGGCATTATCATAAATTCCTGGCAGCTTACGCTGTTGTCGGCGTGTTTGCCCCCGTTGATGATGTTCATCATAGGTACGGGCAGCGTGTTTGCGTTACAGCCGCCGATGTATTTATAGAGACTGATATCCATGGCTTCGGCTGCTGCCTTGGCACAAGCAAGGGAGACTGCCAGAAGTGCGTTGGCACCCATGCGCGACTTGTTGGGTGTGCCGTCAAGCTCGATCATGGCTTTGTCAATTGCGGCCTGATCCAGTGCGTTCATGCCGATAACAAGCTCTGCAATCTCATTGTTAATATTTGCAACGGCCTTCTCAACGCCTTTGCCCATGTATCGCGACTTATCCTCGTCACGCAGCTCGCAGGCTTCAAATGCTCCTGTCGATGCGCCCGAAGGAACGGCGGCACGACCTGTAATTCCGCCCTCAACCATAACCTCGGCTTCAACCGTTGGGTTTCCGCGGGAATCGAGAACTTCTCTGGCAAAAACGTCTACAATTGCAAGAAATGAATTCATCTGATGATCCTCCTTAGTAATATCATGCTGCTCTCAAGTAAAAATCAAGACATCTTTGCGGTCTGTTTTCCGCCATACAGCGTTGTTGAGGTCGGCGGGCGTCAGCCCGCTCTCCTCCTCCGCCTTGCATGACGAAAAACAACCTCGCAAATTTTGTCTCACCTTTTTCTTGAGAACAGTATCAATCCCATTTGTTTGTTAGAATTATAACACACTGCTTTTCAAAGGTAAATAGATAAAGAATACCGAATTCTTAAACATAAACCGATGGTAATTTGTAAGGAACGCTGTTCCTTTAATTTTTAGATGGTGGTAAATTTTCGATGACCGGCACAAAATCGATCTGCCCTGCCGAAACATCGGTTGAAACAACACGCACCTTTATTTTGTCCCCAACGGTATAAACAGGCCTGCCTTTGCGGTCGGTTAATGAGGCAACCTCGTCATAAGATAAATCGGATTCGGGCAGGCTGTCGGTATGCACCAGCCCCTCAACCGAATTCGGCAGCTCCACAAACAGGCCAAAGAAAGAAACAGAAGAAATAATGCCGTCAAATTCATCCCCGATGAAGCGCCCCATATATTCTGCCATGTAACATGATTCGCATTCACGCTCTGCCGTCATGGCGCGTATCTCGGATTGTGAAGACAGATCTGAGGCTTCGACAACAAATGACGAATAACGCCTGACTGTTTCATCCTTACTAATCCCCGATAACAATGCCGTCAGAATTCGGTGAATTGATAAATCAGGAAAACGCCTGATGGGAGCGGTGAAATGGCAGTAATCTTTCAGCGATAACCCGTAGTGACCTGCCGGGCTTTGGTTGTACCTTGCCTTGGCCATGGTTCTTAAAACTCGGTCGGATATAAGTCGGGCATAGGGTGTTTCCCTTGCCTCTCCCATTAAGCGGCGCAGGTCGCTGGTCGATTTGAATTCCAGCGTTTTAAAGCCAAGCCGTCGGGCGGTTTCGATAAGAATGTCAAGCTTTTTTGGATCGGGCTGCTCATGAATGCGATATACAAAGGGTATGCCCAGATTTCGGGCATACTGGGCGACTGCAACATTGGCGGCGATCATAAACTGCTCTATTATGCCCTCGCTTTCACCCGCAATTCTTTTGACGATATCAATAGGGTGACCCATCTCATCCAAAACAAATACAGGCTCTGAACTGATAAGGTCCATGGTTCCGCGGGCTGCAGCGGCTTTCCTGAATCCGTCCGCCAAGCTTCGCATGACGTCGAGGGTTGGACGGACAGGGGAATATTTCTGTATTATATCCTGGTCTGCACTGCCGTCAAAAAGTGAATTTACTTCGCTGTAAACCCCGCGTAAGCAGGAGCGTATTATGGTTTTTTTAATTGATGTGTCTGTCAGCTCACCGTTTTTATCAAGGGTTAGTATTGCCGAAAGGGTCAGTCTGTCCTCTCCCGGATTCAAAGAGCATATACCGTTTGAAATTCCCTCGGGCAGCATGGGTATTACCCTGTCCGCAAAGTAAACCGAGGTGCCGCGAAGGCGGGATTGGGCGTCCAACGGGGTGTTTTCGCGGACATAATGTGAAACATCCGCGATATGAACGCCCAGCTTCCATCCGGTATCTGTTTTCTCGAGTGAAACAGCATCATCCAGATCCTTGGCATCCCTACCGTCAATCGTAAATACCGTTAAATCCCGCAAATCCTCCCGCCCGGTAATATCCTCCTGGGTAATGCCGGACGCGGCAAGTTCTTCAGCCTGTTTAAGCACATCTTGGGGGAATACATATGGGATACCGGCAGCATCCACAATGGCATCGGCACAAACCTTTGCTGAATCCGCGCTCCCGTAGGTTGTTACAATATTTGCAAAAAGCTCGCCCCGATGGTTATATTCAGCTTCAAACCTGACCTTATCGCCCACCTTGGCTGCAACATCCTTCTGCTTTTTAATCGGCAGATTAAAGCGTATAAATGTATCCGGAACAATAATTAGATTGGAACCGCCTTCATCTTTCAGCCTTCCGGTAAATAGCCGCCCGCCCTTTTCAACAATCTGCATTACCGCCCCTTTGGGGCCACGGGAATCCTTTTCCCCCAATTTTATGAGCAGGGTGTCCCCGGGTAGTGCGTCGTTTAGATCCCGCCCCGGAATGAAAATATCTTCACCGGTATCAGGTCGGGCGAAACCATAACCCTGCTGTAAGGCCACAAGCTTTGCACGCACAGCTTGTGAAAGGGGGAGCGAGTATTTGCCCCTCTTATCCTTTAATATATCGCCGCTGCGCTCCATTTTAGCAAGGGTAATCAAAAAGCGGGCGCGTTCCCTTCTTTTTATTTTAAGCACAGATGCCAGACGGTCTGCCGACACTCCGTTTTTCTCAGCTTTTATATGAAGCTCGATTTTTCGTTTTAAATCACCCATAGACCTGACAGCCAATAGATATCCTTCCTTTCAATTCTAAAAAATGCCCTGCTCTTTCGAGCAGGGCTTGAAGATAAGATTAATTACTTAGAAATTTCGTAATCAGCATTCCGGCAAAAACCAGAACAAAAAAAGCGAATGCAATTATCTTGGTCCATTTCGAAAGAACCGCATCCAGCGTTCTCGCCCTGCCCTTGTCAAG
>JAQWBK010000026.1 GCA_028706415.1 Oscillospiraceae bacterium
GATATTGCAATAGGTACCGGAGGCTATGTCAGCGGGCCAATCCTGCGCAAGGCTGCTAGGATGGGTATTCCGGTTGTGGTTCATGAATCAAACGCATATCCCGGGGTGACGGTCAAGATGCTGTCGAAATATGCAGATGCGGTTTTGATTGCCGAAATGTCGGCGCGCAAATATCTTCCGGCAAACGCCCGGGTATTGGTTACCGGAAATCCGCTTGGTGCAGAATTTTCACAGTATGATCGTGAGACGGCACGAAAGGAGCTTGGGCTGGATGAACGCCCGATGGTTCTCTCCTTTGGTGGCAGCTTGGGTGCCGAGCAGATAAACCGAGTGATGGCCGAGGTGCTTATAAAAAGCGCCCATCAGGGGGGACTTCAGCATATACATGCAACAGGTAAAAAGGGCTTTGAGGCTATGAAGGGCAGGCTGGGGGAGCATATTAAAGAAAACACCCCCGGCATCCATGTCAGAGAATATATTAACGATATGGCACGCTGTATGGCGGCGGCCGATCTTGTAATATCGCGCTGCGGGGCCATGACATTAAGTGAGCTGCCGGCAGCCGGGAGACCGTCAATTCTTATCCCTTCTCCCAATGTAGCGGAAAACCATCAATATCACAATGCCATGGCTCTTGTTAATAAGGGAGCGGCGGTATGTATCGAGGAAAAAAATCTTACAGACGACAGGCTGTGGAACGAGATTAAGCGGATTACATCCTCACCGGATGATATGCGCAAAATGGGCGAAAATGCCCGAAGCGCAGCCATATATGATGCCTCCGACCGGATTTACGCTGTGGTGGTGCAGATATTGAAGGACAGAAAAAAATATAAAGCTGATTAATACTTTAAAATCATCCTGTCTTTGCGGTTTGTATTTCGTCTGTCTGCGTTATCCTCCTTGCCGGGCGCCAGCCCGCCTGCGTCGACTGCCTTAACATACAAAAAACATCCTCGCAAATTTTGTCTCATCTTTTACTTGAGAACAGTATAAAAAGCGACCGTCGTTGATCGAAAAACGACGGTCGTTTTGCGGATATTCACCCCTGCACACTTTTTTGCATAGGATGGTTTTGCAGGTGCGTGTATACCTCGTAGGCCTGTTCTTGCCTGCGAGTTGTTGAGCTGTTGCTGAAAACAAAAGGGCTATCCAATTAGTATTATTTCCCTTATACATATGAAGTAATACTAATCTCAAATAAAAGGATCGATAAAATTGTCGCTCAAGGCGCGTTCTTCTTTAAAGAACGCATCACTCCATTTTATCGGCTTTTATTATTGAGATTAGTATAAACATGCAGCAGCCCATCATACTGTTCTCACCTTTTACTTGAGAGCAGTATCACGCCCTCTCCAAATGCGAAAGGGTGCGTGATATGTCGAGACTGATAATTGAAGGCAATCATAGACTAAATGGTATTGTATCAATAAATGGCGCAAAAAATAGTGCTCTTCCGGTTCTGGCGGCTACACTGCTTGCCAGAGGAACAAGTGAAATACATAATTGTCCTTTGCTATCCGATGTTGCTGCCTCGGTTCGCATCCTGAGATATCTCGGATGCAATGTCAGCCGTTCGGGCAGCTGTGTGACGGTGGATTCATTGGGGTTGAGCCGAAGCGATATTCCGGATACACTCATGCGAGAAATGCGTTCGTCAATTGTGTTTCTGGGCGCAATAGCTGCACGAACAGGGGAAGCTCATATGTCGTTTCCCGGTGGATGTGAGCTTGGAACAAGACCGATTGATCTGCACTTGTCGGCCTTGCGGCAGCTAGGCATGGAAATAATTGAAGAACGGGGACGCTTGGAATGTAAGGTAAACGAAAGACTGAAAGGTACTATTATAGCCCTGTCATTCCCAAGTGTGGGAGCCACCGAAAATATACTTTTAGCATCTGCAACAGCACAGGGAACCACCTCAATACTTAATGCGGCGCGTGAACCCGAGATAATTGATTTGTGCAAATATCTGTCCCGTTGCGGGGCGCGCATTTCAGGGGCGGGAGAGAGCGCCATCACCGTCGAGGGAGTTGATACATTATATGGCTGCTCTCATACCGTTATGCCTGACCGCATTGAAACGGCAACATATATGTCGGCGGCGGCGATTACAGGGGGTTCGCTGGTATTGAAATCGATAAATCCCGAACATATAGCTACGGTTCTTCCGGCATTTGAAGAGGCAGGCTGTGACATTATTTTAGGGGAGGGAGAAATATCGATTACATCCCCCAAAAGGCTGCATCGTATAAGGTCGATTCGTACAATGCCGTATCCCGGATTTCCAACCGATGCACAAGCACCAACCATGGCAATGGTTACGGTTGCCGACGGTACCAGTGTTTTTATTGAAAATATATTTGAGAGCAGGTATAAGCACGCGGGAGAGCTTATGCGGTTGGGTGCCAGAATAAAAACAGAAGGGCGGGTCGCGGTTGTGGAAGGGGTGCCCCGGCTTTCGGGTGCCCAGGTGGACTGCACCGATCTCCGTGGAGGGGCGGCGCTGGTCGTGGCCGCCCTTGCAGCCGACGGAATAACCGAGGTCACGCAAATTCATCATATTGATCGCGGGTATGAAAGGCTCGAACAAAATCTTTGTGCTCTGGGTGCTGTAATAAAAAGAATTGAGTAATCCGTAAAAAAATAACCACCGTAAAATCGGTGGTTATTTTGGTATCAATTTCAGTCTTTTCTTTTTTTGAAGATATCCATAATGCTGGTGAAATCTTCATCCTCGACGGGTGCAGCGGTAATAAAACTGCCGATTTCACCCGATTCGGGGGCTTTATATGAGCCGTCGGCTGCGAACCCGGTGGCAATCACCGTAACGCAAAATTCATCATCAAGGGTTTCATCAAATGCTGCACCCCATATTATGTTTGCATCCGGATGGGCGGCGCGGGATATCATTGATGAAGCAAGCTCCACATCCTCAAGGTCGATATCGGGGGAGGAGGTTATGTTTATAATAACACCGTGGGCACCGTCAATCGAGGTTTCAAGCAGCGGACTGGATATGGCTGATTTGGCAGCCGCTTCCGCCTTGTCCTTGCCCTCTGCCTTGCCTACACCCATATGGGCATATCCGGCATCCTTCATAACGGTTGTTACATCAGCAAAGTCGAGATTGACCAGACCTGGGATTTTAATAAGCTGAGAGATGCTTTGAACGCCCTGACGCAGCACATCGTCTGCCTCTGCAAAGGCATTTGCAAGTGTAATACGCTGCTCGCTTACCAGCTTGAGCCGCTCATTCGGGATTACTACCAAACTATCAACATGCTCACGAAGCGCTGTGATGCCGTTTTCTGCCTGCTCCATACGCCTGCGCCCTTCAAAGGCAAAGGGTTTGGTAACAATGCCGATTGTGAGTATACCCATATCACGGGCAATTTCGGCAATTACGGGGGCAGAGCCGGTACCAGTACCTCCGCCCATGCCGGCGGTAAGAAAAACCATATCGGTGCCTTTAAGGGCGGCGGCTATTTCATCGTGGCTTTCCTCGGCGGCGCGCTGCCCTTTTTCGGGGTTTGCACCTGCACCGGTACCACGCGTAAGTTTTTCACCAATCTGAATTTTGTGGGTAGCCTGAGACATTGCGAGGGCCTGCCGATCTGTGTTTATGGACAAAAACTCCACGCCCTGCACGCCGGCACGAACCATACGGTTGATGGCGTTCCCACCACCTCCGCCAATACCGACCACTTTTATCTGGACGCCATCCACAAAATCGTTATCAAATGCAAAACCCATGTGAACCTTCCTCTCAGCTCATATTTCCTTTATCTAAACTACGGGGGTTCGCGTATGTAAACATTAATATTATTACTATTCTTAATTTTAGCATGAACGCTTTGGAATTTCAACTGTAAAACACCATAAATATTGCTTAAATTTAAAAATAATTAGAAAAGCATACAATATGTATTATTCACACTTGGTGTTAAATTGGTTAATTCGGATTTGAGGCGGTGGTTGCCGAGGTGGCCACGGTAGTTTGGGGCTGTGTTTGGGTAACCAGCAGCTCTTGGGGAGTGAAAACCGATCTGGGATCTGATTCGGAATACATCCTTAAATCAATTTGACCCTCTACATCTTCACCGTTACCTGCAATCACACGACTCAGTGTTTCCGAAGTAAATGCGAGCTTTGAATCCAGGGCTATATCGTTGCCCAGCCTTATGTTTACAGCGTCATTCCAGTTTAATGATATGTCGGTATACTGCATTATATCAATGCTTTTTATCCCTTCAAGATTGGTGCCTTTTACCCCTGCCACAATCGAGTTGATTATACCCAGGCTGCGTTCGTCCACCGTTATATGGCCAACGCCTCCCTTTTCAAGCTGGTTGCATTTAATGACGCGGTATTCGGGTAATCGGTTGCTGTTTGGGTCAAGCTGTTCCAGCCCCTTGCCGTTATTCCCGATTATCAGCCACCCCGTTTTGTGCTCTGTAATTCCCACAGGGGTTGCTTCATTAATGCCGATTTTAATACTTCTGAAGGATGGGTTGCTGATAGAAACTTTATCTATGTAAGGGAAGCTCTTTAATATATTCTCGGCTGACCGCTGTTTATTAACGAAAAATATGCTTTGGCCGACAAAAATCCCGCTTTTCTCACATATTTGAGCATCGGTATAGCGGGTGTTGCCCTCAACTGTTATGGATTTTACACCGAACAGAGCGGTGTCATCGTCCTCTTGATCTACATTAGTTTTACCCGAAGAATTCAACAAAACCACGGTGGCGATTACCGCACCTGAAATCAAAACCAAAACGAACAGAAAAATGGCAACCCGCAATCTGTTTACGCGGCGTTTATTTTTCGCAACTCTCCGGTTACCTGCCCTTCCGGTGGATGATTTACTTGTCCTTTTTCGACCGTCCATGCTTATCCTCCCCGAAATTATACCGCGTAATTGTGCGCCTCTGCCAGCATTTTATCCTTGATTTTCATCAATCTTGTGGTGGCGCTGCGCTCACTTTCGTCAAGCTTCATGGTGATAAACCTGATGGTTTCCTCATATTGCGGTATCATAACGTGTTCCAGTGCATTTACGCGGCGACGGGTTTTTTCAATTTCTGCCGCCATAAGCTGGCATGATTTCTCAACCTCGGCAAGCCTCAGCATTTCGGGTAGTATATCATGAAAGCCCTTGACAGCCGTGTCGAGATCTCCCGATGTAAAAGCATATCCGTAAAAATAAATATCATTTTCATTTGAGGAACTGAATTTCGTCTTAAATTTAGGAATCATAACGCTCATTACATTATCTTGTTCAACATCAATTTCCATGTGCTGCTTGGGGCTTAAAAGGGCAACATCAAGCACCTCTCTTTGCATAAGAGAGCGCGAGATTGCCATATGAGCATTTGCCCCGCGTATTGATTCTTCAACCTGACGGCGCAAGGATTTATTTTCACGCACCAGCTCGAGGAACCTACGCATAAGCTCATCCCGCTTATCCTTTAGAAGACGATGACCCCGACGCGCCGTCACAAGGCGGCGTTTTAGATTGGTCAGCTCCATACGGGTTGGATTCACATTTATTATGGCCACCTTTTATGTCACCTCAATCCTTAGGGTAATATTTATCCAGCATTTCCTCGCTGATTCGTTTCATCTCACTGCGGGGCAGCATTTTAAGCAGCTGCCAGCCGATATCCAGGGTCTCTTCTATGCTGCGGTCTGCCTGATATCCCTGTGAAATATACTGCTTTTCAAACTCCTGCGAAAAAGCTGCATACATTTTATCAATATCGGTCAGGGCGGCTTCACCCAAAATCACCATCAGCTCTTTGGCATCCTTGCCTCTTGCATAGGCCGAGAAAAGCTGGTTCATGGTATTGGAATGATCCTCCCGCGTTTTCCCTTTTCCGATACCCTTATCCTTAAGTCGGGAAAGGGAGGGCAACACATCGATTGGGGGGAGAATATTCTTACGGGTCAGCTCACGGCTTAAGATGATCTGCCCTTCGGTGATATATCCTGTAAGGTCAGGAATGGGATGGGTTTTATCATCCTCCGGCATGGAGAGAATAGGAATTAAGGTGATGCTTCCCGTTTTGCCGTGCTGGCGACCTGCACGCTCATATATGGATGCAAGGTCGGTATACATATAACCCGGATAACCCCGCCTGCCGGGCACCTCTTTTCGGGCAGCCGATACCTCGCGGAGTGCATCTGCATAGTTGGTTATGTCGGTAAGGATTACAAGAACATGCATATCCTTTTCAAAGGCAAGGAATTCGGCGGCGGTAAGGGCCATACGCGGGGTTGCTATACGCTCGATAGCCGGGTCGTTGGCAAGGTTTATGAAAAGAACGGTTCGGTCTATTGCACCCGTCTCACGGAAGCTCTCAATAAAGAAGTTGGATTCCTCGAATGTAATGCCTATTGCGGCAAAAACAACCGCAAACTGTTCCCCTTCGCCTCTAACCTTTGCCTGCCGTGCTATCTGGGCGGCAAGCTGAGCATGGGGAAGCCCGCTACCCGAGAATATAGGCAGCTTTTGTCCGCGCACCAGTGTGTTAAGACCATCGATGGCCGAAATTCCGGTTTGTATGAATTCCTGTGGATAGCTGCGGGCGGCAGGATTCATGGGGGCTCCGTTAATGTCAAGCCGCTGTTCCGGCAGCAGCTCAGGCCCGTCGTCAATCGGTCGACCCAGCCCGTCAAAAACCCGTCCCAGCATATCGATAGATACGCCCAGCTCCATCTGACGCCCCAGGAAACGCACCTTGCTGTTTGACAGGTTAATACCGGTCGAGCTTTCAAAAAGCTGTACCAAGGCGTTGTTGCCGTCAATCTCAAGAACACGGCAGCGGCGCTTCTCACCGTTTTCAAGCTCGATCTCACCCAGCTCGTTAAACTTAACATCCTCGACGTCGCGCACCAGCATAAGAGGGCCTGCGACCTCTTGAATTGTACGATATTCCTTCGGCATTAGAATTCCTCCTTAACAAGGCTCTGACGAATCTCCCCGTCCAGCCTACTCAGGATATGCTCGTATTCGCTGTCAACGGCATCCTCTTTTATATATTTAAAGCGGCCTATGCTTTCGCGAACAGGCAGTATGGCAAGCTTTTCGATATCTGCACCCGATTTAAGGGCTTCTTCTGCCTTGTCGTAATAGGCCATAACAAGCTGCATCATGCGATACTGCTTGTGAAGGGAGGTATAGGTATCCACCTCATGGAAGGCAAGCTGATGCAAAAAGTCCTCACGGATTGAGCGGGCAGCTTCCATTTTGAGGCGATCGGGTGCCGACAGGGCATCCATACCCACAAGCCGCACAATCTCCTCAAGTGCAGCCTCCTCTTGCAACAAGAGCATTATCCTGCCCCGCAGCTCCATCCAGTCGGAGGAAACATTACTGCCATACCATCCGGCAAGCGAATCGGTATATAATGAATAGCTTGTCAGCCAGTTGATGGCGGGGAAGTGGCGTTTATATGCAAGGCTGGAATCCAACCCCCAGAAAACCTTAACTATACGCAGGGTGGCTTGAGATACAGGCTCGGAAATATCACCGCCCGGAGGGGATACCGCCCCGATTGCCGAAAGAGCGCCCTCCCGCCCGTTTGCACCCAGAGATATAACCCGCCCGGCACGCTCATAAAACTGAGCAAGACGGCTGCCCAGATAGGCAGGATAGCCTTCTTCACCCGGCATCTCTTCAAGACGGCCAGACATTTCACGCAGAGCCTCTGCCCAGCGGGAGGTGGAATCTGCCATCAGGGCGACAGAATAACCCATATCACGAAAATATTCTGCTATAGTAATGCCGGTGTATATCGAAGCTTCTCGGGCGGCCACCGGCATATCAGAGGTGTTTGCAATAAGCACGGTGCGCTCCATCAACGATTTACCGGTGTGTGGGTCGATAAGCTCGGGGAATTCGTTGAGAACATCTGTCATTTCATTTCCGCGCTCACCGCATCCGATATATACCACTATATCTGCATCCGCCCATTTTGCAAGCTGATGCTGGGTAACCGTCTTGCCGCTTCCGAATGGGCCGGGGATGGCAGCCACACCGCCTTTGGCGATAGGGAAAAGGCTGTCTATAACCCGCTGACCGGTAACAAGCGGCATGTTGGGGGACAGTTTTTTGGCATAGGGGCGACCGCGCCGGACAGGCCAGCGTTGCATCAATGTAAGGGGCTGGGTTGTTCCGTCATCTTTTTGAAGCAAGGCCACCTGCTCTGTCACATTAAAATCGCCTTCGGCAATTTCGGATACTGTACCCGAAAGACCGATAGGCACCATGATTTTATGCAGAACTATCTCGGTTTCCTGCACCGTCCCGATAATATCCCCCTCGGACACCTGTGTTCCGGGTTTGATGGTTGGAGTAAAATGCCACTTGCGGTCTTGGTCTAAGGCGGCAACATCAATGCCCCTGCCCAAACGGTTGCCCGTTAAATCCATAATCTTTTTAAGGGGGCGTTGAATGCCGTCATAGATGGTGCTGATCAGACCAGGGCCCAGATCCACACTTAACGGCGAGCCGGTTGACCTAACCGGTTCACCTGTACCAAGGCCAGCCGTTTCTTCATATACCTGAATGGATGCGCGGTCACCGTGCATTTCAATGACCTCACCGATGAGCCCCTGACTGCTTACCCGAACCACGTCAAACATATTTGCATCCCGCATGCCTGCCGCAATAACAAGCGGCCCCGAGACCTTTACTATTGTTCCATTGTCCATAACAGAGTACCCCCAAAAGCATCTTTTTAATACGAATTAATTACGAAATAATATCCGAGCCCACCGCCCGCTCAACCGATTTGGAAACGCTCTTCATCCCCATTCCGGTATTACCCGAAAGCCCGGGAATGGGTACGATTATCGGAACAGCACGGTCTTTATATTCATCCAGTACATCCTCAATGCTTGAAGCCAGCTCCTCGGTGATATAGATAACCGCGTAGTCGTTGATCGAAAGACGGTGTAACAGCCGACCGGCCTCGTCGGAGGAATCTGTCGGGAATATTTCAATACCGACGGCGGCAAAGCCATATATGCTGTCGCGGTCACCTATTGCAGCAACTCTATACATAAAGTTTACGCATCCTTTCGCGTATTACCAAATCATCCACCTCATGGCGCTTGCCCGAAAGTAGGATGCGGATGTTGCGTATCTCAATTTCACGCGCCAGATAAAAGGCGGCAAGCGGGTCGGGACCAAAGAATACGGATTTGGTTGCCCTAATACGCTCGGTCAGCCTGTCGTCAAACCACTTTTCAAATGCAGATAATGAAGCATGGTTATCCGAACCGCTTTCCAGTATTTCAACCGCTTCCTTATAGGGGGTGGTATCCAGATAAGCCAGCAGAGCTTCCTCCCCTTTTAATGCTGCGGCTATAAGTTCTTTTTTATCCAAGGTGTCACATTCACAAATCGCAGTATCAAAAAAATGGGCATCCTTTTGGGTACGGATTGCCCTGACGGCAGTCTTTACATTTGCAGCTGCACAGGTAAGCTCGGATGCAAAACTAATAAGCTGGCTTTCCGAACATTTGCCCGCTTCCCGGATGGCGGATAGCGCACCGGTGTCTATGATGGTTTCTGAATACTGGCCATTCTGTGTTCGCATATACACCCCATGTGCTTCTAATGCTACGGCTTGCATATGTGAGGGAAGCTGATCAAAATTCCGGTCGGACACGGCAGAAGCCATCTCCTCAACATCAAACATACAGGGTTTAATAAAATATTTTTCGGGAGATACACCCGAAAAGCTGCATTTTAGTGCGGCTTTAAGGTTGTGATAATCATTTTTAAGCACCAGAGCTTCCAACAAGTTGGGCTCGGGAGAAATCTCATTTATAAGCTCCCAACTATTAATTAAAAACTTCTGAAGCTGAGCATCGTCATCGTCGGATGACAAGCCCAGCCATCCATGCTCGACTAATTGACGACGGACATCATCATGGTGTCGGGTCGAAAGAAGCTGCTCAAGAAAATCGGTGCTGAGCAAAGTCTTTTCATTTACCTTGATCGTTGATACAGCATAGACATATTTTTCCTCTTTCATCCCCAACCTCCTTTATACTAATATTTTCGGTTTAACCAAACAGAATTTGATTAATCATATCCTTAAGTTCATCCTTCTTGGCTTCAATCAGTGCTTCAAAGGTGCAGTTTTGCTCAATGTCACCGTATTTAAGGATAAATCCACCCGGATTTTGCAAGGTTGTCTCCATTTTGAGAGAACCGCCTTTTTCCGCGATAGAGGCATTTAAATCCTCTTCAAACCTGGCTGGAAGACGGGCTGCATCGGTTTTTGACAGGCAAATAATACCGCTTTCGCTTTTTGCGTATTTTACCGCCAGTGTTTTTATGGCATGTGCATATTCGGCATCAGGCAGCTCTTTTATTCGGGTGGCCGCCTGTTCCAGCACCTCGTTTATTATTGCAACCTTCTCGGCCAAAACAGCGCGGCTTTGGATGGTTTGGGCGGATGAATTCGCCCTTTTTATAATGATATCCGCCTGTGTTTGTGTACGGGCAAGCATGGCAGAGGCCGCAGTCCTGCCCTGTTCACGGGCATGTTCACGCATAGCATCTGCTTCTTTTTGGGCGGCGGCAATTATATCGGCACAATGATTGTCCGAATCTTTGGCAATCTTTTCGAGTATTGTCTCAAGTCCTGCCATGGTCGCCCTCCTCTCTTACCAATAGTGTTGTTATAATACTAATCTCAAATAAAAGGTTCGATATAATTGTCGCTCAAGACGCGTTCTTCTTTAAAGAACGCATTACTCCATTTTATCGGCTTTTATTATTGAGATTAGTATAAGGTATGAAAAATTAGATTTTATTGATATTCATAACCATAAGGAAGGAAATGATAAAGGAAAGCAAGGCATAAAATTCAACCAAGGTTGCCGAAATGATAGCCTTGGAGGACTGAGCGGGATTTTTTGAAACAATGCTGACACCGGTAACGGCAACGCGGGCCTGTGCAATGGCCGAAAGCCAGCCGCCGGCTGCGATGGGAATGGCTGAGACAAGGTATGCAAGTCCCTGAATACCGGTTACGGGCTGTAATGTGCCCAGAACGCCGATGCCGTTAAGAATCATGATGCCCACAACAAATCCATAAAGACCTTGAGTGCCGGGCAGAAGCTGGAGAATAAGAAGCCTTGAAAACTTGGAAGGATCCTCGATAACAACCGGCGTTGACGCCTCACTGACCATTCCGACACCTTTTGACGAACCGATACTTGCGGGAAGTGCGGCAACTACCGCACCTGCAATTGCTAATACAATACCCATTTTCTCAAACATTTTAGTGTTCCTCCTTGAATTTATAATGCTTTGTATTTACATTTAAGGGCTTAAACAATCTGCCGCCGCCCTCATAAAACTTGCTGAAAAACTCGACATACTGTAAACGGTTGCAGTGTACATACGCGCCGAGTGCATTGATACCAAAATTGATCAGGTGCCCCGCGATAAATACGAGAATAAACATTATGGCTCCGATTATGCCGTTCCCCACCATTGCACCTATTGTGTTGACAACGGAACAGATTATTCCGGTAACCAGACCCAGAGCCATAAGGCGACAATATGATAATATATCGCTGAAATAGCCGGTTATTCCGTAAAGGCTGCCCAACCCCCCAAAGATTTTGCCTGCAATGCCGGGGGAAGATCGACCTCCGGTGAACAGCAGACCGGCACCCCCTGTTAAGGCAACCACTTTGCCGATAGTATCCAGGGGAAGTGAGGTGGTTATAGCGGTGGGAAGAATAAGCAGGACTATTCCGGCAAATAGAACCCACCAAAAGCCAACATCAAAAATGGCATCCAGGCGTTTGCGTTCTCTCCATAACATGTAGAACTTGACCCCCAGCCCGACCACCACCTGTATAAAGCCCAGTACAAGACTGAATATCAACAGATCCATTGGTTTGGTAACCGGATCAAACCAAATTGGTCTGAGAATAACCTCTTTACCCAAAAAGGTGCCTGATACCACCCGGACAACATCACCAAACCAGCTGCCAAATAATGCCCCCCAGAAGATGGTTGACAGACCACACAAGAAAAACTTCTGCATGTTGCGGCGGCTGTTCCCCTCCGGCTTTTTTAGTTTTAGGATTAAACCGGTAACCAGCACCATTATCAAGCCATACCCTGCGTCCGAAAGCATCAACCCAAAGAAGGCATAGTAGAAAAACGACATTACTGCATTGGGATCGACATCGGTTTTTGAGGGCATATCGTATGATTCGGTTATATCCTCAAGCGCGGCAACCGGCATGACATTCTTGAATGCAACAGGTGGTTCTTCATCATCGGTCGGTTGGCTGATGGTTATGCTGGCAGTATATTTATTTTGAAGTTCGGCTGCCAGCCCATCCGCTTTTTCGGTGGGGACATATCCGTTAATTATCATGGTGCTGCGGGTCAGGGCAAGATTTTCAAGTGCGCGGTATTTATCTGCCCGCATTGAGAGGTAATCCAAAGTGAAAAGCAGATGCTGTCTTTGATCGGCTTTATCGGATATATTGGCCGTGAAGCGGGCGATATCATTCTCCAGCTGCGTTGCTTTTTGCTTATATTCCTGTATAACCTCGGCAGGTGGGCTTTTGGTAATGACTGCCGGCAGGGCAAAGCCCAGTTCCCTTAATGCCTTTGAGCATTCGTCTTTGAAATCCTTATGGCAAAGAACAAATATCCCGCTTTGCTCACTGTATGAGTAGATAATCTGAACCTCGGCAGGGAGGGAAGTTTCCGGGTCGATTTTCAGCGATTCCAGCAAGGTTTCCCTATCCCAAGCGCCAGGAAGCGTGCCAATAAAGGCGGTGGTCAGTCCGGTTCCCTTAAATCTCATGGAAACCTCCAGTCCACACCACGATTCAAGCGATGACCGATACTGAATATTGGACTTAAGGGAGGCACGGTTTTCCTTTACCTTTTGTGAAAGTGCAATTATTTCGTTGGAAACACTTATGCTTTCCTCTGCTTTTGACGCAAGCTCTTCAAACCGGTCGGTGGTGATGGCGGTGCGGGGTTCAAAGGCGGACAGCAACGACTTTTTCTCTGGGGAATACTCATCAAGAACAGCAAGAGCCTGATTGATTATTGAAGCGTTTTTTTCAAAAATCCGGACGCTTTGCTCGGTGTTGAATTTCTCAACCTTATGATGATCGTTCTCACCTTGGTATTGCATTATATCAACCACGCCACGGCGCTGTAGCCTTTCAATAACCGATTTCCCGTCGGTGAGCAGCGCAATTATTTCAATGCGTTTCATGGGCACTTTGGCCATTTAAATCCCCCCCAAGGTCAACTATAAACAATTTGAATTTTATACTGTTCTCAAGTAAAAGGTGAGACAAAATTTGCGAGGATGTTTTTCGTCATGCAAGGCGGAGGAGGAGAGCGGGCTGACGCCCGCCGACGACAACAACGCTGTATGGCGGAAAACAGACCGCAAAGATGTCTTGATTTTTATTTGAGATCAGTATTAATCGATAATTGAAGATATGACAGATGATATGGCCTCGTCCATGCGTGAGGCGGTATGGGTGCCAAGCTGCTGACGGCTTTTTTGACTTTCGGCCTGCGCTTTATCAATGATTTTTGCAGCCTGTTTGTCAGCATCGGACAAAAGCTGGTTCATCTGCTTTTTGGCAGCCGTGTGTTCTTTAGCAAGTATTTCTTCGGCCTCTCGCCCTGCCTGCGTTTTTATTGATGCCCCTTTTTCCAGGGCATTCAGCTCCGCCTGTCGGGCACGCTCCTCCGCCTCAAGAACCTGCATTACCTGTTCTGATGCCATCAACAGCTCCCCCTAAAGATAATAGTTAAACAGAAAAGAGTAGAAAACCCCCAAAAGGGATGTTCTCCACCCTAATTAGATATTCTTTATAAACTTGCCATAAAATACTATTGTATTCTTGAATATTAGTGATGTCTTGTTGTTTTCCATATTATATAAATATCCATTCATAAATTAATCCATTCGAGACCTATTATATTCTATGAAGACACCCTATGTCAAGGGAAATACTCCCTAAAAACTTCCAAATAATGGTGGTTGCTATTATTTTTTATTGTTTTTTATAAATAATTCCTTTACCCCGATAATTATTAATAGAATTCCGAATATCCTTCTGAGGAAGCCGACATCGGTATAAGCGGCAAACAGGGCGGCAAGTATCGAGGAGGGTATTCCTGCCGCCGTGCAGACCAAAAACACTTTTTTATCAATTAGGCGGTTTTTTATATGTGAAATCAGGGCGGCAGGGGCGCAAAACAGGAAATACAGCAGATTAATTCCCCCGGCTGTATATTGGGGCATACCGGTGAAGCATGTTAAATATAGAATTAGGAGCGACCCGCCGCCAATCCCGAAACCGCTTAAAATTCCGGTTGAAAGTCCGATTATTAAATTAAGCAAATAATTCATATAGGAAGTACCGCCCGTATTCCGCCGTAAATGATAAGTATGCCAAACACACGGCGCAGAAGAGTAACCGAAATCTTACCGAAAATTTGTCCCGCAATAAGTCCTCCCGCAAGGCCGCCCAGAAGTATTGGGAGATATTCAATAATGTTAATATTAACTTTTAAAAAATAGACTATCAGGGATATGGCAGACAGGGGGAAGATTACTGCTACCGAAGTGGCAAACGCCTTTTTCTCTTCTATTTCAAGCCATCGAACGAACAACGGGACAAGGAAAAGTCCTCCGCCTGCTCCAAAAAAGCCGTTTGCCGCCCCTGCCAGCGCGCCGATGGTGATAAGCTTGTAGTTTTTCTTTAGAATTTCAACCATTCCTTCCGAGCATTTAATAATTGTATTCTTTGCGCTTGCAGACAAAAAATGTATTATTATCGCATTGATTTATATTATAAATCTGCTACAATTAGTTTTACACTCGGAAAGGGCAGGAATCTTAATATGAGTAAGATGTTGAATATTGAACAGGCTATGGATTTGCTGAAGCAGTATAACAAGGACGAATTTCACATCCGTCACGCAAGGATTGTTTCGGGGGTTATGGGTTGGTTTGCCCTTGAATATGATCCGGATAATATAGAATTCTGGAAAATTGTCGGGCTGCTGCATGACCTGGATTTTGAAATGTACCCCGACCTGCACTGCATCAGGAGTCAGGAGATTATGCGGGAGCTTGATTTGGATGAGAAGCTGATTCATGCCACGGCAAGCCACGGTTATAACCTGAGCGTAGATATAAAGCCGGAGCATATAATGGAGAAAATATTATACGCAGTGGATGAGCTTACAGGTCTTATCGGGGCGGTTTCACTAATGCGCCCCTCCCGAAGTGTGTCCGATCTTGAGCTTAAATCGGTAATGAAAAAATACAAAACACCGAACTTTGCGGCGGGCTGTTCAAGAAAGGTTATTGCGGACGGCGCCGAAATGCTGGGGTGGGAAATCGGGGATCTTATCAGCCGCACCATTCATGCAATGCGTAGCCTTATGGGAGAAATGGAAATTTAGGAAGTGGTAAAATGGGGTTTCATTTTTTTGCAATGTTGTCTCGGATGAAATATATAACCCGCTGGGCACTCATGCGGAACACCCGAACAGAGAATATCAGCGAGCATACCAACGATGTGGCGGTGCTTTCCCACGCGCTGGCCGTTTTGACCAACCAGCGTTTCGGTGGGAATGTTGATGTGGGAAAATGTGTACTTATCGCGCTATATCATGATGCTCCCGAAATTCTTACTGGGGATATGCCCACCCCGGTGAAATATTATAATCCCTCCATCCAGGAGGCATATAAGCAGGTCGAAAGGGTGTCGAGCGAAAAGCTGTTGTCCATGCTCCCCCAAGATTTGCATGATGAATATGAACCGCTCATTATTGATGACGGCAGTTGGCAGGAGGAAAGATCGATTGTTCGTGCCGCCGATAAGCTGTCTGCCCTGATAAAGTGTATTGAGGAGCAAAGGCAGGGCAACCACGAATTTGATAAAGCCCGCCGTTCAACCGAAAAGGCGGTTCGTAATATGAAGCTACCGGCGGCAGACTGCTTTTTAGAGGAGTTTCTGCCTTCGTATAAGCTGACCTTGGATGAACAGGAATAGTTTTTGATGTGAACCTACTGATTGTTCTTTTCATATACTGATAATACTTATGCTGATTATTGAAATCAGAATTTGAAAGCATATGAAAGGAACGAACATAATGTATCATCGCAGAAGGTATAATTCTAATCCATACAATAATGATATGAGGGTAAACTCCCCCATGCCTTATGGGCAATCCAATGACCATGGGCCGAATCCTTATGTTGTTAATATTGAAAGGGCAACCTTAAAAAACAATTACTTTCGAACCGCTTTATGGACAGGAAATCATTTGCAGCTTACCTTAATGAGTATCAAGCCCGGAGGGGAAATCGGGCTGGAGCAGCATCATGGCCTTGATCAGTTTTTACGCATTGAACAGGGTGAAGGCGTGGTTGTAATGGGGGACAGCAGGGAAAATCTAAACTTTAAGGAAAGGGTTTTTGACAACGATGTTATCCTCATTCCTTCCGGTAAGTGGCACAACCTGATTAATACAGGTCGAGTACCCATAAAGCTTTATTCGATATATGCTCCGCCTCAGCATCCATTCGGGACGGTTCATGTGACAAAAGAAGACCAAGAGCACCATTAATAGTTAAGACTATCGACACTCCGACGCTTTAAGGCATCGGAGTGCTTTGTGTTTCACGCGGTTGGTATTATTGAGAATTTTTAATAAAAAATATAATACTCGGTGTAAAATAAATGTAGGGGTTTTAAAGAAAAAGATACAAGAGATTGCCAAAAAGTGATTTAATAGAGTTGAAAGACAAAAAAATCACAAAGGAGGCAACCTCTTGTGGAAAAGATTAT
>JAQWBK010000027.1:0-5155 GCA_028706415.1 Oscillospiraceae bacterium
AAATCGGGCAAAAATGCCTCCTCCCCCTACTTGTATTGCATACCTTTGGGTGTTATACTTAATCTCAATTATAATGGCTGAAATATTGCCGGCTTTAGGCTGACCAACGACTTGGTAAAAAATAATTCAGCAGCAGAACAGGATGAGGATTATGCTCCGGGCAAGGTTCCTTCAAGTTCATCATCGGTTGGTTGTATTCCTGGATCGCTCCCTGTCCGGCGAAACCATGAATTTCAAGCAGATTTTTGCGATAATCCTTCCCCTGTTGGTGGATCAAGCCTTCATCGTGCTGCTAACCCTGCTAAATACCGCCATGGTAAGCTCGTCAGGCGAGACGGCTGTCGCGGCGGTCAGCATGGTCGATTCATTAAATGTTTTTATTTTAAGTATGCTAATTGCCTTGGCAACCGGAGGCGCGGTTGTGGTGGCTCAGTATATGGGATCGGGCAACAAGCAGGCGGTTTCAAGGGCGGCTGCTCAGGCCGTGGCCTTGGTGTGTGCCGTGTCCCTTGTAATCAGTGTACTGATTGTGGGGTTTAGTAATCAACTGCTTAGTCTGCTGTTTGGCGGAGCGGAAAAGGCTGTTCTTGATAACGCGCGGCTGTATCTTGTCGGAAGCGGAATATCATACCCCCTGTTGGGCGTAATCGAATCGATTAGCGGAGTGCTGCGCGGAGCAGGGAAAACCAAACCCACCCTCTGGCTGTCCCTTATTAAAAATGTCTCGTATGTTCTGTTTACCCTCCTTTTTCTCACCATATTTAATCTGGGGATTATCGGGCTGGTGACAGCCTTGCTGATTTCCCGCTTGTTGGGCATGGTATGCTCGATTTTATATATACGCCTGAAGAACACCGACTTCATTTTTCGATTAAAGGATATGCTGAAGCCTGATTATTCCATGCTGCGGCGGGTTTTGCTGCTCGGCATCCCGTTTGCTGTCGAGCAGATGTTTTTTAACGGAGGCAAGCTGATTACCCAAACATTTATCGTGGTGCTGGGCACAAATGCCCTAACCGTCAACGCCATTTCCAACTCGCTGGCCACCCTGCCTCAGGTGGGCGTGCTGGCCTGCAATCTTGCGGTTGTCACGGTGGTGGGGCAATCTGTAGGGCATGGTAATTATAAGGATGCCCGCAAATACATACGCTCGTTCCTTGTGATTGGTTCGCTTTCGGCATTGGTCTTAACCCTGCTGCTGCTGCCGTTTTTACCCTCTCTTATAGGGCTGTTTTCACCCGTCGCGGAAATTGTGCCGGATATAAATACCATCATTTATATGACATGGTTCGGCTCGGCCTTTCTGTGGGCACTCAGCTTTGTCGCCCCCTCGGCACTGCGGGCGGCCGGGGATGCTCGTTTTACCCTTATCGTCTCACTAATTTCCATGTGGTTGGGACGGGTGGTGCTGGGATATATACTGGGCATAACCCTGTCTTTGGGAATTGCCGGAGTATGGCTTGCCATGATTATCGAGTGGGGACTGCGGGGGCTTGTTTTCCAAATTCGGCTTCACAGCAACAAGTGGCATAACCATAACGTGCTGACTAGTTAATACTAATATCCGACTAAAATACTGATAAGGTTTCCGAGGATTTTTTGTGTCGGGCAAGGCCGACGACGCAGGCGGGCTGGCGCCCGCCGACGACGACAACGCTGTATGGCGGAAAACAGACCGCAAAGATGTCTTGATTTTTACTTGAGAACAGTATTAGTCGGATATTAGTATAAGTAAAGGATACGGAATTTTAATATGGCTGAATTCTGTTTTAAATCGGGGAGCATCAAGCTGGGTGTAAAAACATATATTATGGGGATTTTAAATATAACCCCTGACAGCTTTTCGGACGGCGGGCGGTTTAATGAGCCCTCGGCTGCGGTTGCCCATGCCCTTGAGATGGAGGGTGAGGGGGCGGATATAATCGATATTGGGGCACAGTCCACCCGCCCGGGTCATGTTCCGATAACCGCCGAGCAGGAATGGCAGCGGTTAAGGCCGGTTTTGGAGGGCTTGCGAAATTATACCCGGCTTCCTTTGTCGGTTGACACCTATTATCCGCAGGTTGCCACCCTGGCACTGGATGCGGGTGCATCCATAATTAACGATGTGTCGGGCAGCATGGAAAACGGCATGCCCGAGCTGGCCGCAAAAACGGGTGCCGGCCTTATAATGATGCATTCGGGCGGGGGTTCGGATGACAGCGGTCAGGGTGCAGATGCCCTCCAGACTGTGGGTATATATTTTGAAAGCGCCCTCAAAAAAGCTGCCGCGGTGGGGCTGCCGGTTGGGCAAATCTGCCTCGACCCGGGAATAGGCTTTGGCAAGGGCAGGCAGGGGGATCTTGACTTGATTGCCCATCTCCCACTGCTGACAGCAGGGCTTCCCAAAACAGCCCTGCTGGTTGGGGCATCCCGAAAGCGGGTAATCTCTTCCTGCTGCGAGGGCCGCCCTCCGGCAGGTGATAGGCTGGCAGGGACCATTGCAATTCATACTATCGCCGCTTTGAACGGAGCGCATATACTGCGGGTGCATGATGTTGCGGCAGCGGTACAGGCGGCGGAGGTAACAGATGCAGTATTGAAGGAGCTTATGGGGTAATGGACAAGATAATCATAAAAGGTTTGCGCATATTCGCATATCACGGTGTAAATCCCGAGGAGAAGGAAAACGGGCAGATGTTTGAGCTGGATGTTACCCTTGCGACCGACCTTTCAAAACCAGGAGTGTCGGATAATCTGGGGGATACGGCCAACTATGCCAAGGTAATAAAGCTTATAACCGCAACATTTCAGTTAGAAAAGAACGATTTAATCGAGCGAGCCGCCCAAAGGGTGGCGGATGCTATACTGGAAAACCATCCTGTTATGTCGGTGACCCTCCTACTCAAAAAGCCCCAAGCCCCCATGAAGGCAGATTTCGATTATGTGGCAGTCGAGATAACCAGAGGAAGGGATCAAATAACATGAGTCTTGCCGTTTTATCGCTGGGCAGCAACATTGGAAACAGGGAACAAAATATCCGAGCCGCCCTGAATGCCCTTTCGGCCTTGCCCAAAACCCGAAATATTAAGCTTTCGGAAATTTACCAAACCCTGCCCGAGGGGTATACCGACCAGCCCCTTTTTCTGAACGCGGTCGCCGTTATCCAAACCGAGCTATCCCCCCGAGCCCTGCTTGGCGCCTGTCTTGGAATTGAGGCGGCAATGGGGCGGATACGCAATTTTAAAAACGGCCCCCGTATTATTGATATTGATGTGCTGGTTTATGAGGGGGAAACGGCAAACGATTCCGAGCTCATCCTCCCCCACCCCCGCATGGGCAATCGGGGTTTTGTGCTGGTTCCGCTGGCAGACCTGTTCCCCGACGGTAATGTGTTGGGGATGGATTTTAAGAATGCGATTTCCAAAGCCAAGGGCAGGAGCGACATCACCCGATATAATAATGCATAATTCGCTGTCATGCTGATAAAATGGCCCTCGTTTATCTCCCCCCTGCCGGATAAATATCATCCCGTTTTATCAACACGGAATTGCACTTCCGCCCAAAGAATGATATACTGGCAAGGCAAATTGTAACCGAAAGGATGATTTATTTGAATAAACATAAGGTTAATATGACCACCCCTCTGGTTGAAATGGACGGAGACGAGATGACCCGCATTTTGTGGCAGGAGATCAAGGACAAGCTACTGACTCCGTTTGTGGATTTGAAAACCGAATATTATGACCTCGGCTTGAAGCACCGCGACCAAACCGACGATCAAGTAACAATAGATTCTGCCAATGCCATAAAAAAGTACGGTGTCGGGGTCAAGTGTGCCACCATAACCCCTAATGCCCAGCGGGTTGAGGAATACGGCCTAAAACAGATGTGGAAAAGCCCCAACGGCACCATCCGCGCCATGCTGGACGGCACCGTGTTCCGCGCTCCGGTTCTCGTAAATGGAATAACCCCCAGCGTTTCAACATGGAAAAAGCCGATAACAATAGCCCGTCACGCATACGGGGATATTTATAAAAACACCGAAATGATGGTGGCCGGCGGTTCAAAGGCCGAGCTGGTGGTTACCGATACCGACGGAAACGAGAGCCGCCGATTAATTCACGATTTTGACGGCGATGGGATTATTATGGGTATGCACAATACCGACCCTTCAATTTCCGCCTTTGCCCGCGCCTGCTTTAATTTTGCCCTTTCGATTAAGCAGGATTTATGGTTTTCGACAAAAGACACCATTTCTAAAATATATGATCACCGTTTCAAGGATATATTCGCCGAGATATTTGAAAACGAGTATAAATCAGAATTCGAGAAGGCTGGAATTGAATATTTTTATACCCTGATAGATGATGCAGTTGCTCGGGTTGTCCGTTCACAGGGGGGCTTTATATGGGCATGCAAAAACTATGACGGGGATGTAATGAGCGATATGGTTGCAACCGCTTTCGGTTCGCTTGCCATGATGACCAGCGTTCTCGTCTCCCCCGATGGGAAATATGAATATGAGGCTGCCCACGGCACGGTTACCCGCCATTATTATCGCCATCTTAAAGGGGAGCCTACCTCCACAAATTCGGTGGCAACCATATTCGCATGGACGGGCGCCCTTGGCAAGAGGGCCGAGCTTGACGGTCTGCCCGAGCTTGCTACCTTTGCAGCTAGGCTTGAAAAGGCGACCCTTGAAACCATTGAAAACGGTATAATGACAAAGGATCTGGTTGCCCTGTCCACCCTTCCGGAAAAGCAGGGAGTCGGCTCGATGGAATTCCTCGATGCGGTAGCCGCCCGCCTATCTAATACTGTTCTCAAGTAAAAGGTGAGACAAAATTTGCGAGGATGTTTTTCGTCATGCAAGGCGGCGGAGGAGAACGGGCTGACGCCCGCCGACGACAACAACGCTGTATGGCGGAAAACAGACCGCAAAGATGTTTTGATTTTTACTTGAGAGCAGTATTATACTGTTCTCAAGTAAAAGGTGAGACAAAATTTGCGAGGATGTTTTTCGTCATGCAAGGCGGCGGAGGAGAGCGGGCTGACGCCCGCCGACGACAACAACGCTGTATGGCGGAAAACAGACCGCAAAGATGTTTTGATTTTTACTTGAGAGCAGTATTATACTGTTCTCAAGTAAAAGGTGAGACAAAATTTGCGAGGA
>JAQWBK010000027.1:5255-16854 GCA_028706415.1 Oscillospiraceae bacterium
CGGGCTGACGCCCGCCGACGACAACAACGCTGTATGGCGGAAAACAGACCGCAAAGATGTTTTGATTTTTACTTGAGAGCAGTATTATACTGTTCTCAAGTAAAAGGTGAGACAAAATTTGCGAGGATGTTTTTCGTCATGCAAGGCGGCGGAGGAGAGCGGGCTGACGCCCACCGACGACAACAACGCTGTATGGCGGAAAACAGTCCGCAAAGATGTCTTGATTTTTACTTGAGAGCAGTATAAAATATAAGCACAAAAAAATCCACCGACATAAAACTCGGTGGATTTTTGTTTGCGTATTGGAAATATTATCTCTTTGAGAACTGGGGAGCACGACGGGCCCCTTTGAGACCGTATTTCTTTCTTTCCTTCATTCTGGGGTCGCGGGTCAGGAATCCGGCCTTTTTCAGCAAAGGACGAAGCTCCTCACTATTATACTGCAGGAGAGCACGGGAAACACCGTGACGGATTGCACCCGCCTGTCCGGTAACTCCACCGCCTGCAACGCGGCATTCTATATCGAATTTATCCAGCGTTCCTGTAAGATTAAGAGGCTGACGGACAATCAGCTTCAAGGTCTCCAGGCCAAAATATTCGTCAATCTCTCGGTCGTTAATAGTAATCGAACCGGTTCCGGCATACAAGCGAACACGAGCAACCGATTCTTTTCTTCTGCCTGTTCCATAGAAAAAGGGTCTTTTGTTATAATCCATTCTTTGCAGCCTCCTTTCTTAAAGCTCTAGTACTTCTGGTTTTTGTGATTCGTGCTTGTGGGCAGAACCCGCATAGGCACGAAGGCGGGTCATTGCAGCGCGGCCGATTGTGTTGCTTGGAATCATGCCGTTGACTGCCAACTCCATCGCCTTTTCAGGACGCTGTTCCATCAGGGTGGCATATTTAACCTTCTTCATGCCGCCTACCCAACCCGAATGGTGGTACCAAATCTTCTGGTCAATTTTATTCCCTGTAAGGACTGCCTTGCCGCAGTTGATGATGATAACATGATCACCGCAGTCGACATGGGGGGTATAATCCGGCTTATGCTTGCCGCGAAGCAGAACGGCGGCCTTGGTGGCAACCCGTCCGAGTGGCTTTCCGGCAGCATCGATAACAAACCATTTACGGGTCACTTCGCCCGCTTTTGCCATGTATGTGGACATCGCTTTTCCTCCTGTATCATTCATAAACAAATAAAATAACAACAGCGCTTGGGTCATTTCTCCAAGGCGCAGGTATGATAATAACACACCGAAAAACTCGTGTCAATAGCAAATTTGCTCAAATTTCAATTTACATCTCCCAAACTCGCTTTTTCTCTCTATATTGCGTGTTTTTGCCCCCTAGCTCCCTTTCTGTTTCACTTTTTAAGAATTCAAAATGAGGCAAATATTAAGTCCGCCCCTCCTTCAATTTCATGGTGGGATGCAGGCCGACCCCATTATATTGTATAACATACCGTTTTTGAACCGATATAATTTGCTTTTCTATTGAGATTATGTTAAAATCAAAAACATCAAAGATTCGGGATATTAGCCTAAAATGTTACAGGCTTTTTAGCTTAACTCAAGGAGAAGTTATGGCGATTCTTGTTTTTCTTTATAAGCTTGAACTCAGATTAATATATTTCCTTTTTAAGCTTCTGCCTGTGGCCCCCCATAAGGTAGTTTTTTTAAGCAGGAATTTTGATTCCCCTCCCCTCGACTTCCGCCTGCTGGAAACCCAGCTAAAAAGTATTAATCCCGATGTTAAAACCGTTTTTCTGACCAAAAGAATTCACAAAAACATCTTCAGCCTGATAGGCTACCACTTTCACACCATACGCCAGCTCTACCATATCGCCACCACCAATGTCTGTGTGCTGGATTCATACATAATCCCCATAAGCATATTAAACCACCGGAAAACACTAAAGGTTATTCAAATATGGCATGCGATGGGGGCAATTAAAAAGTTTGGTTATCAAACCCTGGGTTTCCGTTACGGCCGCAAAGCAAGGCTGTCCCGGCTGATGCACATGCATGAAAAATATGATCATATCATTTCGGGCTCGCCTGCCATGATTCCTTTTTTTTGTAAAGCCTTTAATGCACCCGAATCAATCTTTTTGCCCTATGGGCTGCCCAGAATAGACTATATTGTCAACACCTCAAATGGCATAAGCCGACGCATAAAAAGCAAATACCCCGAACTGTCGGACAAGCCGGTAATTCTGTATGTTCCCACCTTCCGCCTTGAACAGGACGGTGGAATTGAAGAGCTGGTCAACCAAATTGATTTTGATAAATACACCCTGATTATCAGAAAGCATCCCAATGATAAAAGAAGCTATAATGATGAGCGGGTCGCAAAAATAGACGGGTTTTCAGCACTGGAGCTGCTCACTGTGGCCGATTATGTTATTACAGATTATTCCGCCATATCCATTGAAGCCGCCGCGCTTGAAAAACGCGTTTATCTTTATGTCTACGACTATGCCCGCTATTTTGATTCAAACGGGCTGAATATTGATTTATCCAAAGAGCTGCCCGGCTGTGTGTTTGGGGATGCCGCCGCCCTTATGGACGATATTAAAAGCAATTCATACGACCAACAGGTCATCCGGTCGTTCCGAGACAAATATGTAATAAACAAAGGAGATTCTACCCAAAAAATATGCCGGCTTATTTCTTCCTGTATGAAAGAGGACCCCGCCCGGTAAAATCATCATTTGTTGGAGTAGCCATGAAAACTATAATAACGGCTTTGAAAAAGCTCTCAAAAAACAGTCCGCTGTTCAGGTGGATAACCAGAACTATATTATATGTAATAAGAAGCATTGGGTATCTTTATTACTATTTAACCGGCAAGACCCGACCCCAGCTTATAGTTTTCGAGGCATATATGGGCAGGTCGTTCTCTTGCAGTCCCAAGGCTCTTTATCTTGCAATGCTGGAAGATTCCGCTTATGATACCTTCGAATTTGTGTGGGTATTCCGAAACCCCGAAAATTACGAGTTTCTTAAGCAAAATAAAAATACCCGTCTGGTAAGATACTTATCGGGTGAATACTTCAAGGTGTATTCAAGGGCAAAATATTGGTTTAGCAACTCTAGGATTCCGGAACAAATTTGCCCGAGAAAGGATCAGGTGTATCTCCAAACATGGCACGGCACCCCCTTAAAAAAGCTGGGTTACGATATAACACAAGAGGGCGGAAATGCCATGAACAATCTGGGCGAAATCAGAAAGAAAAACGATAAGGATGTCAGGCGGTACTCATATATGCTCTCCCCCTCCGAATTTTGCACAGAGAAATTCAAATCAGCATTTAATATTAAAGGTCTTGGCAGGGAAGATATTATTATCCAGGCGGGATATCCGCGAAACGATTTCTTGTTTAAATATGATGAAAATGATATTAAAAGGGTGAGGAAGGCCCTGGACCTCCCATTGGACAAAAAGGTGATACTGTACGCCCCCACATGGAGGGACAATCAGCACGAGGTCGGGCAGGGATATACCTATTCGGTGGGCATGGATTTTGACCGACTGCAAAGGGAGCTGGGGGATGAATACATTATATTATTCCGCGCCCATTATTTTGTAACCAACAGCTTTAATTTCGCAGCCTACCCGGGTTTTGTGGTGAATGTATCGGAATATGACGATATAAACGAGCTTTATATTATCAGCGACCTGTTGATTACAGACTATTCCAGCGTGTTTTTTGACTATGCCAATCTAAAAAGACCCATACTGTTTTATATGTATGATCTGGACTTTTACCAAAATAATCTTCACGACTTTTATATCGGTTTAGATGATCTCCCGGGCGATATTATCCAAACCGAGCAGGAGCTAATCGCCGCAATTCATAGTTTAGACACATCTACTTATTATAATAGCAAATATCAAAATTTTAACCACCGTTTTAATTATCTTGACGGCCCGGATTCCGGTAAAAGGATAGTAAAAGGGATTATCAAGTAGGTATCTTATTCAGTATATAAACCGAAGGGGATAATTCGGATGAAAAGAGTATTGACATACGGCACCTTTGACATGTTACATGAAGGGCATATACATCTATTAAGAAGGGCAAGAGAGCTTGGTGATTTTCTTGTGGTTGCTTTGTCAACCGATGAGTTTAATGACATCAAGGGAAAGAAGGCTTTCTTCTCGTATGAAAAGAGAAAATTAATAATAGAAGCCATCCGATATGTTGACCTGGTAGTCCCTGAAGAAACATGGGAACAGAAAATTGATGATATCAATAAGTATAACATTGACATTGTCGTAATGGGCAGCGATTGGGCAGGCAGCAAGAGATTTGAGTATCTTCGCGAATATGCTGAGGTTGTCTATCTTCCCCGCACAAGAGGGGTTTCTTCCACAAAAATAAAACGATCCTGCGGCAATCTTCTTCGCGTTGCCGGGGATTAAGCGGGCATGGGGATATGATGAAACGATTTTTCAGAGATTTTAAACGATATTTCAGATATATGCTGTTTTCAGCCAAAGCACAATTGAAAGCGGAAGTGTCTAATTCATACCTTAATTGGCTTTGGTGGATTTTAGAACCTATTTGCTTTACGATTTTATATGTATTTATATTTCAGGTTTTATTCAAAACAAAAGAGCCGCATTTCCCGGTGTTTGTTATGACCGGGCTGGCGGTGTGGAATTACTTTAACAAAACGGTTAATAACAGCGTAAAACTTATCCAAAAAAACCGCAGTGTTGTCACCAAAATCTATGTGCCAAAATTTGTGTTTGTGCTCGTAGACATGTTTATCAACACCTTTAAAATGTTTATTTCCTTTGGGATTATTTTCATTATGATGATTTTATACAGGGTTCCTTTTGAGTGGACCATTCTATACATCATACCGCTTTTACTTGTGCTAAATGTTCTGATATTCGGGTTTAATACCATACTGCTACATTTCGGGGTGTTTGTCGGGGATTTGTCCAATATCATGAATATATTTATGCGGTTTCTCTTTTATCTTTCGGGTATATTTTATTCGGTTGCTACCCGGGTGCCGGGGAATTATGGGAAATTATTACTCAAGATAAATCCGGCAGCCCTGATAATCAACGAAGCGCGAAATGTACTGTTATACGGAAAGGTCCCCCGTTTCAAGCTTCTTGGTGCATGGCTGGTTCTCGGGCTGCTCTTGTCCTGTGTCGGGGTCTGGGTGATATATAAAAATGAAAACAGTTATGCGAAGGTGATATAGTGGCAGAGGCGGCAATTACCGTACACGACCTGCACATCAGGTATCGTACATTAAAACCTGTTCCCATAAGAAAAACACTGTCTATGCTGAGAAAAAGCAAAAAGGATCTCTTCCATGCTGTCAGGGGAATTTCTTTTGAGATACCCCAAGGTAAAATAGTGGGCATAATCGGGAAAAACGGCAGCGGTAAATCCACCCTTCTTCGTGCCATTGCCGGTATCTACTCGCCTGACGAGGGGAAGATTGATCTCCACGGACACACGGTGTCCCTGCTGTCCATCGGGGTGGGCTTTCAGGCAAATCTCACCGGCTATCAAAACATCCTTCTTTCCGGTCTGTTGCTCGGATTTTCCGAAAAGCATATCAGAGACAAGATGAATGAGATAATCGCCTTTTCCGAACTGGGCAGCTTTATCCACAAACCGGTAAAAACCTATTCCAGCGGAATGTATTCCAAGCTGGCATTTTCCATCACCGTCATTCTGGAGACCGATATTCTTCTGATTGACGAGGTTTTGAGTGTAGGAGATGTCGCCTTTAAGGAAAAAAGCTATAATCGCATGAAAAAGCTGATCGAGGATGAAAATAGAACTGTTTTAATTGTCTCCCACAATTCGAAGACCATCCGTGACCTGTGCGACCATGTTATTTGGGTGCATAACGGGACTATCAGGCGTACGGGTGAACCGGAGGCGGTTATTGACGAATACAATAAATTTATGAAAGTTAATCGGTAACCTTTACAAGTATTGTCATTTGATGTATACTGTTCAGCGTTTGGGCGGTTCATATACAGATAAATCTTCATGCATTTTCAAATCTTGAAAACAGAGGGATAAGTTTGAAAAATAAATTTTTCAAACGGCAAATTTGTGCTTTTCGGTCGAACACCGACCAAAATTTCGACACAAGTGTCGAAACCGCACAAAGTTTGCGGACTACCCGAAAGGAATGGTCATATTTATGAAACAAGAAATCAGTAAAAATAAGACGGTTTATATTGCGGTGTCTGCCGATATCATACATAACGGACACATTAATATTATCGAACAGGGTGCCAAACTGGGCGAGGTAATCATTGGCATACTGACCGACGATGTTATTGCGACATATAAAAGGCTGCCTATTTTGGACTATGAAACACGCGAGAAGATATTTGCAAACATAAAAAATGTAAGCAAGGTGGTTAAGCAGGACACCCTGTCATACGCCAAAAATCTCAGGGAATTAAAACCTGATTATGTGGTTCACGGCGATGATTGGAAAACCGGAATACAATCAAACATAAGGACACAGGCTATTGAAATTCTATCCGAATACGGAGGAGAGCTGGTTGAGGTTCCCTATACCGTGGGGGTTTCCGGCACAGAAATAGACGAAAGTATGAGGCCGATTCTTAACACTCCCGATATTCGCAGGGCAAAGCTCAGAAGGATGCTTAAATTAAAGCCTTATATTCGTGTAATGGAAGCTTCCAACGGATTAAGCGGCTTAATTGTGGAAAATGTTAAGGTGGAAAACCAGGGCGAAATAAAGGAATATGACGCCATGTGGGTAAGCAGCCTTTGTGATTCTTCCTTTAAAGGTAAACCGGATATCGAGCTGGTGGACCTTACCAGCCGTATTAATACCATAAATGAGATAATCGAGGTTACCACCAAGCCGATTATACTTGACGGGGATACCGGGGGCAGGGTGGAGCATTTCGTATATAATGTCAGGACGCTCGAGAGGCTGGGGGTTTCCGCCGTTATCATCGAGGATAAAACCGGCCTTAAGCAGAACTCTCTTTTCGGCACCGATGCCGTCCAAACCCTTGATGATCCATATGAGTTTGCCAAGAAAATAAATGCAGGCAAACAGGCACAGCTGACCAGAGACTTTATGATTATTGCTCGCTTGGAAAGTCTTATTGCAGGTGCAGGAATTGAAGATGCGCTTAAAAGAGCAAAGATTTACATAGATGCCGGCGCCGATGCCATTATGATTCACAGCAAAGAGAAGGACGGGCAAGAAATTGCCGATTTTCTGACTAAATTCAGGGAGTTCGCACCAAATGTACCGGTTGTTTTGGTTCCCACATCATACAACCATTTTACAGAAGACGAGCTCCACGCCATGGGCGGAAATATAATTATTTATGCAAACCATCTATTAAGGAGTGCATATCCCGCCATGCTGAATACGGCAAAAGAGATATTGAAATCCGGGCGCAGCAAGGAAGTCGACGGGGATTGCATGTCGATAAAAGAGGTTTTGAACATTATCCCGGAGGACAGGGTTTGAGCAACAATTTTTCAATAGAGGGATTACCCTTTCGCGATAAAATCGGGGCACAAATCAGGCTTTTTGCTGAAAAGGAGTCATAATGAAATAAATTACCCCCGTAGGTTTCTCCCTGCGGGGATAATATCGTTAAATACAAATAAAGCGAAGGATGGGCACAAAATGATTAATACTGAACAGTTCTATAATTATTTTATAAATAAAAATCTTGACTTTTTCGTCGGTGTCCCCGATTCATTGCTCAAAAACTTTTGTGCCTGCATAAAAATGAGAAGTCCGGCCGACAAAAACATTATAGCGGCCAACGAGGGCAACGCAATCGGTATTGCATCCGGTTATCATATTTCCACCGGCAAATTCGGCGTGGTTTATATGCAAAATTCAGGGCAGGGAAATGCAGTAAACCCCCTTTTATCCCTTGCGGATGAGGATGTTTACAAAATACCCATGCTTTTAATAATCGGTTGGAGGGGGCAACCCGGCGTTAAGGATGAGCCACAGCATGTTAAGCAGGGTAAGGTTACCTTATCCTTGCTTGAAACCATGGGCATCGAATATGTGATTCTTGATGATTTAAAGTACAAGGCGCAGATAGATGCTTGTTATAAATATATGTCGGAAAACAAAAAGCCCATCGCCCTTATTGTGAAAAAAGGCATCTTTTCGGATTATAAAATTGCCAAGACCACTCCCGCTTACACAATATCTCGCGAGGAAGCGCTGGAAAGTATCATTTCAAGCATTGGCAGGGAAGCATTTATTGTTTCAACAACCGGCAAGACATCCCGAGAAATATTTGAAATACGGGAAAAGCGAAACCAAGGTCATGCACATGATTTTCTCACGGTGGGTTCTATGGGGCATACCGCCTCAATTGCACTGGGCATGTCCCTTGGAACGGATAAAAATATTTATTGTATTGATGGCGACGGTTCTTTTATCATGCATATGGGCGGCATGGGTATCGCGGCAAAGTATGCACGGGACAATTTCAAGTATATTTTGATAAATAACGGCGCTCATGAATCTGTAGGTGGGCAGCCGACCATCGGGTTTGATATAGATATTAACGGCATCTTAAAGTCGGTTGGATTTAACAATATCTATACCGCCTCGACAAAAAACGAGGTGGAGCAAGGAGTTAAAAAGCTTGAAAGTGAAAAGCTGGGGGCGCTTATTATCTATGTAAATCAAGGCTCCAGAGAGGATCTTGGCAGGCCGACAATAGCCCCCGAACAGAACAAAGTCGATATGATGGGGGAATTTGGAAGTTTTTAAAGCCATATATTATTGCTTATGCTAATTAATCGGGAGGTTAGATTTGTTGAAGGCTATTATATTTAATTCAGGCTTGGGAAACAGGATGGGAGAATTCACCAAAAGCAATCATAAGTCTATGGCAGCATTGAAAAACGGTGAAACCATTTTTCATAGACAGATTCGCATTTTAAGCGAATGTGGCATTCGTGAATTTGTTATAACCACAGGGCCATTTAAAGAACAGCTGGAACAGGTATGCGGGGGCAGTGAGTTTTCCGATTTGGATTTTACCTTTGTTAATAACCCAATATATGATAAGACGAATTACATATATTCCATGTACTTGGCAAGGGAGCATTTTGACGATGACGCCCTGGTGCTTCATGGCGACCTGGTTTTTGATAAAAGGTTGATTCAGGATATGCTTGCAAGGGATGTTGGATCGTTTGCCACGGTTAATAAGTCCAAGCCTCTGCCCGAGAAGGATTTCAAAGCAAGAATTATTGCGGATACCGTCCGTGAAGTATCCATTAATATATTTGACCCCTATTGTTATGCGTTTCAGCCGTTGTATAAGCTGGAAAAGGACAAGCTTCTTGCATGGTCAAAGCAGGTGGAGCAGTATATCAAGGCCGGTAATGATAAGGTTTATGCAGAAAACGCGCTTAATGAAATATTAGCCGGACTTGATATAAAAACATTCTCCTACGAGGATTATTATATTGACGAGGTCGACAACATGGATGACCTGCAACGGGTGTCCGAGGATATTCGCCAATATGATTTTGATGAACAGGTAATATTCGACGAAACCGGAGATTTTATAAACATACCGAGAATATTAGCCCAAAACAATGCGAAAAAGCCCCTATTGGTCTGTGACTGCGTTTTCGACAAATTGTTTATAAGTGATTATTTTAACAGCCTTTCGGTTGATTTTGTTCGTTTTAGTGATTTCAGCCCCAATCCGATCTATGAAGAGGTGGTTTCGGGGGTTGATATTTTCAACCAAGAAAAATGTGATTTTATAATTGCTGTCGGCGGGGGCAGCGCTCTGGATACCGCAAAAAATATAAAGCTGTTTTCGGCACTTGACGGCAGCAAAAATTACCTTGAACAGGAGTTTGTTTATTCTCCGGTCAAGATTATTGCCATTCCCACCACCGCAGGAACCGGAAGCGAATCCACCAGATTCAGCGTGCTTTATTATAAAAATGAGAAGCAATCCATCTCACACGATTCCATCGTACCGGAATATGTGTTTCTTGAACCCAAATTTCTGGAGACACTTCCCGAATATCAGAAGAAATCCACCCTTTTGGATGCAATGTGCCAATGTATTGAGGCCGTTTGGTCGGTGAACACCAATGATAAATGCCGGGGTTATGCCAAGGGTGGACTTGAGCTTATTTTAGACAATATCCTGCGATATCTAAAAGGTGATTATGCTAGCTACCAAAGTATAATGAGGGCTGCTAATCTGGGCGGTAAAGCAATTAATATATCCCAAACCACGGCGGCACACGCAATGAGCTATAAGGTAACCTCCCTGTACGGGATTTCTCATGGTCATGCTGTCAGCTTATGCTTGCCCGCGGTTTGGCGTTTTATGCTGAACAACAGGGACAAAACCGCTCAGGGTATTACAGGCGGACATATGAAAAGCGCGCTGGCCATATTAAAAAAAGCATTTAATGTTAATACCAAAAATGATATGGACGTGCCGGAACAGTTTGAATTCATACTGGATCTTATCGGCTTAAAAACGCCGAAGCTGAAAGATGAAGCCGACATTGATGTTTTGACAGATTCGGTCAATCCCGTTCGTCTTGGGAATAATCCGATAGTTTTGAGCCGGGATAATATCAGAGAATTATATAGAGAAATATTTCATTTGAATGAGCCTGCAAATAAAATAAGGATCAAAGAAAAAGCTAAAGAAGAAAGAAAGGAATTGCAACAGCTGGAGCTGGAAATTCTCTTGGCTGTGGACGAATTATGCAAAAATAACAAAATATCATATTATCTTGGGGAAGGCACTTTGTTAGGCGCAATCAGACACGGCGGATTCATTCCATGGGATGATGATATGGATATACTCATGCCCCGAGATGACTATGACCGTTTTATTAGACTTGCTCCCAAAGAGCTGCCCGCCGGATATAACCTCGACTCTTTTGAAACCAACCCCAAGCATTGGGTGCTGGGCGCGAAAATTCAAATGACACGGAAAACCAAGTTTACGCAGGAAAAAATGCGCAATGTTGCCATGTACAACGGCCCTTATATCGACATATTCCCTATAGATTATTGTCCGAAAAAATACAGCAATTCACAAAAAAAACAAATGCGTATAATCCGATCCCTCAGAAGATTTTTGTTTATTAAAACAGGATATTCTTTGGTGATGAAACGAAAGCCACACCGTTATGCTATGCGGCTACTTGGTAAATTCATTAGAACAAAAACCCTTTTCAAATGGATTAATAAACAAATGCGCAAGTTTAATAATAAGCCGCGAAACTATATGGTGAACCTGTGTAGCTATTATCCATTAGAAAAGGAGGTCTTTCCAACCGGATTTTTCGGCGAAATGCGTTTTGTCCCGTTTGAAGGGCACATGCTACCCGTACCAAGCGAAGCGGAATATATGCTCAAGACTATATATGGTAATAACTACATGAAGCTACCTACCAAAAAAATCCGTAATCAGAGAGCACATAATTTCTCTATAGATGAGAATTTTGTTGATAAAAACAAAAATATGACAATCCCTTGTACAGGAACAGGTGTAAAAGTATCAATAATAGTTCCTGTATACAATGTAG
>JAQWBK010000125.1 GCA_028706415.1 Oscillospiraceae bacterium
AAATTTCATTCTTTACAAAAGAGGACATTACCCTGTCTTTCTCGGTTGCCTTCACCCGTCCGTGCAAAAGACCGATTGAGTATCCCTTAAATATACCTTGGGATAGGATATCGGCGTATTCGGTGGCCGAAGCAAGGTCAGACTCCTCACCGCTTTCAACAAGAGGGCAGACTATATATGCCTGTCGTCCTTGGTCAACATGCGTTTTCAAGTAATTAAATGCCCGTTCTCTCTTGTCGCTTCGGACGGCATAGGTTTTGATCGGCTGGCGCCCCGGGGGCAGCTCGTCCAAAACTGAAATATCAAGATCACCGTATATTATCAATGCAAGGGTGCGGGGGATGGGGGTTGCTGACATGACAAGCAGATGAGGATTTGCCCCCTTTGCTGCCAGCATTGCCCGTTGAGCAACGCCAAAACGATGCTGTTCATCCGTAACCACCAGCCCCAAGCGATTGAATTCAACGCCACTGGATAAAATGGCATGGGTACCGACCAGCAGGTCAATATTCCCCGCCGCCAAAGTCTCTAATGTTCGCCTCTTTTCCGCCGCGGGCTGTGAGCCGGTAAGCAGTCCGACACGAATACCGCCTTTTTCAAGCAGGGATGTCAGTGATCCGAAATGCTGTTCTGCAAGAATTTCTGTCGGAGCCATCAAAGCGGCTTGAAAACCATTTTTAATAACGGTAAAAGCGGCACCGGCAGCCACCGCTGTTTTTCCGCTTCCAACATCCCCTTGAACCAACCGATTCATAGGATAATTACCTTGCATATCTTTAATGCATTCATTAAGTGTCCGACTCTGTGCTCGGGTAAGTGAAAAGGGGAGAAGGGAGAGAAATTCGCCGGTATTATCCTTGGTTATAAGAGTTGTATTGCTGCTTCGAGAGCGGCCTTTTAACCTTAGAAGTCCCAACTGAAGGATAAACAGCTCCTCAAAAACCAGCCTTCTTCGCGCTATGGCGAGTGATTTAGAATCAACCGGAAAATGTATATTTAACAGGGTAAATCTTTTGGTGCAAAGCTCATGTGTTTGGCGAATTGTAAGCGGCAGGGGGTCTTTGTCAAGCTCGGCATCCAGTATTTCAAGGCAACGAGTCATAGCAGTTTCGATAAAGCGGGTATTCAACCCCTCGGTTTGTGGATAAATCGGTCTAATTCGTTGACCGTCTCCGACCGGCTCTATCATGGGAGAAGACATTTCACGATGGGTAAAATCCCCGCCAACCTGTCCAAAAAACAAGTATTCCTCTCCGGCATGTATTTTTGCGGCTGCATATTTATTATTAAACAAAGTTACCTTCATTATTGTGGTGCCGTCGCTGACAGAAAATTTATAAAGGGCAAGCCCTTTTCTAACCCGGTATTCAACAGGTTTGCTCAGGGCTGTACCCTTAACGCAACAAGTCTCATGGTATGGAGCTTCCTGAATTGACATCACCTTAGACCAATCCTCATAATCCCGAGGAAAAAAGCGCAGTAAATCGCCGGCAGTATTAACCCCCAAACGAGCAAACTGCGCCGAGCGTCGTTCTCCTACTCCTTTTATAAACCGTATGGGCATGTCGGTTGAAACCGTCAAATCATTCACCCCCGTTGATTTTGCATTCATAAACATTTTACCACACCGGTTAAAATGCGGCAACGGTTATAATCCTGAAGGATTATTTCTTCTTTCCGTTATACTATTATCCGACTAAAGCCTTAACATCTTTCCGGTCTTTTTTGTGTCGGGCTTGGTTCTCCTCCTTGCCGGGCGCCAGCCCGCCTGGGTCGTCGACCTTGCCCGACACAAAAAAATCCTCGGAAACCTTATCAATATTTTAGTCGGATATTAGTATTAAGGTCACCTCTAAAAACCCCTTCCGGCGTCTTCCGGCAGAATTTCCGCCGGACTGCGTCAAACCTCCTCGTAATGCGGAAGCATTGCTTCGTCGGCTTTCCTTGCCCGACAAAAATTCTGCTCGGAATCCGTTCAAAACAGGTTTTTAGAGGTGACCTTAAGCATATAGGGCAGCACATATCAATAACTGTACCGGGGTGGGAAATCAGCTAATTGTGACGGGTATAGCGGTCTACAAAAAAGTGAGGTAGCCTAATGGCAACCTCACTTTTGGAGCTGTAAAATATTATGCTTCTCTGACAAGATCGGTCATGGAATAAAGGCCGGGCTGTCGATTTACAAGAAATAGGGAAGCATTGATTGCACCAACCGCAAAAATCTCCCTTGACATGGCGGTATGGGAAATGGATATCATTTCATCATGGCCGGCGAATAATATTTCATGTTCGCCCACGATTGTGCCGCCGCGAACAGAAGAGATACCTATTTCGGCCTTACTTCTTTTCTGCCTGACGGAATGACGCTCAAAAACATATTTGGATTCATTTTCCAAAGATTCCGATATGGCATCCGCCAGCATAAGAGCTGTACCTGAGGGGGCATCAATTTTCTGATTGTGATGCTTTTCAATAATTTCAACATCGAAATCATTGCCCAGAACGGTTACAGCCTTTCTTGCAAGCTCGGTTATCAGGCTGATACCCATCGACATGTTACCGCTGAAAAATATCGCCAGCTTTTCAGACATTTCGTTTATATCCTCAATTTGAGTATCCGTCAGTCCGGTTGTTGCAATAACAATCGGAAGATTATGCTCAAGTGCATATGCCATAACACCGCTCAACGCGCTTGGATGTGAAAAGTCAATTATGACATCGGCATCAATCTGACAGTTTGAGGGATTGGCATAGATGGGATAACCGGAATGTCGCTCGGTGTTCATATCAAATCCGGCTACAATCTTACAGTCACAGCGTTCAGCGACACAGGTGGTTATAACCCGCCCCATTTTCCCGTTGCAACCGCTGAGAATGATTCTTGTCATTATAAAAACGTCCCTTCTGAATTTTGCAAATCAATTTGACAGTCCATAACGGCGCAGAACGGTAGCAAGTGCTTGACGCCCTTGTTCGTCCATATCACACAGCGGCAGACGGCAGGAGCCCACATCCATCCCCATTAGATTCATGGCCTCTTTGACCGGAATCGGGTTTACATCCGAGAATAGGGCGGAAATCAGTTCCATAAGCTCAAGCTGTAATTTGCAGCTATTCTTGATATCGCCCCGGAACCAGCTGGCTGCAATCTCACTTGTTTTTGCGGGTATAATATTAGACATAACCGATATAATTCCCTTTCCCCCAAGAGATAGGATGGGAACAATCTGATCGTCATTTCCCGAATATATATCTAATGTATCGCCGCACAGGGCAGCCGTTCTCGCAACCGAATTAATATTTCCGTTGGCTTCCTTTATTCCGACTATGTAGGGGTTGCTGCCAAGCTTTGCATAGGTTTCGGGCTTGATATCCACGCCGGTACGGGAGGGGACATTGTACAGGATGATGGGCATCCTTACATCGTCCGCTATTGCGGTATAGTGGGCGATAAGGCCCCGCTGGGATGTTTTGTTATAATACGGGGTCACAATCAGTAGGGCATCCGAACCCAGTTCCTTTGCCTTGCGTGACAATTCAAGGCAGTAGCCGGTGTCGTTGGAGCCGGTGCCTGCAATTACCGGAACACGCCCCTTTGACTGTTCGACGGCAATGCGAATAACATCCACATGCTCATCATCATTAAGGGTGGAGGATTCTCCGGTTGTTCCGCAGGCTATTATTGCATTTGTTCCGTTTTCTATCTGCCACTCAATAAGCTCGCGATACTTCTCATAGTTTACACTTCCATCGGAAAACATGGGGGTAACAATGGCCACACCGGTGCCGGTGAATACCGTTGTTTTACTCATTAATGACCATTCCTTTCATGATTAGATATAACCTTCGGCGCAAAGCATCTCGGCCAAAAGAACTCCTCCGCCTGCGGCACCCCGCAGGGTATTGTGTGATAAACCTACAAATTTATAGTCATACTGGGTATCTTCACGCAGACGACCCAGTGAAACCGACATTCCGCCCTCAAGGTC
>JAQWBK010000126.1 GCA_028706415.1 Oscillospiraceae bacterium
GTATTATATTCACTTCTTTATGCAATACCCGCCGGCACACTGGTTTTTTTATTATCCTCATTTTTTCCTTTAAAGATAAACAAGCTTTTATCCTGGTTGTTAATTTTAGTTTTTACACTAATGTATGTAACCCAGGTTGTGTACCGCTCGGTATTCCACACTTTTCTATCCTTATATTCTATAACGGGAACCGGTCAAGTGCTTCAGTTCTGGCAGCAAATTCTTGGTGCAATACTTAAAAGCCTCCCGATAATCATCCCAATGTTTGTCCCTCTAGTGGTCATGCTGCTGTTTGGTTTAAAAAAGTTTAGATTCTATCCGCTTGTCTGGCGGTACCTTTCTGTTTCGCTCGTCTTTCTTTGCGTTATGCAAATTCTCCCGCTGCTTTTTATGAAGATGGCGGGGAACAAGCTATATTCACCTTACGACCTGTATTTCCGCACATCCGCGCCGGAATTGTCTATGCAGAAGCTGGGAATGCTGACAACCGTGCGGCTGGATTTTCAGCGTTTGGTATTTGGATTTGACCCGCCCCAAAATTTTCCGGTAGCCAAACCCATGCCCCAACCGCAAACAGAGGTTACCACCCCAAGGGAGGAGCAATCCGAGGGTGAACCCACCCTTCCGATCCAGCCGCCTGTTTATCTTCCGAATATTATAGACATTGATTTTAACTCTCTCATAAAAAAAGAAAAGAACAAAACCATAAAAAATATGCACAGTTATTTTGCATCCGTTCAGCCCTCCATGAAAAACGAATATACCGGGATGTTTAAGGATTGCAATCTGATACTTATTACTGCCGAAGCATACTCACACTATGTAATTGATGAGGACTTAACTCCAACCCTTTATATGATGGCAAACCAAGGCTTCAAATTCGATAATTTTTATAATCCGGTCTGGGGAGTCAGCACAAGTGACGGCGAATATGTTGCCTGCACCGGACTGCTTCCGAAAGCGGGCGTCTGGAGCTTCTTCCGGTCACATAAAAACCACCTTCCGTTTGTTATGGGAAATCAGTTTTTAAATCAAGGCTACACCTCCCGCGCCTATCATAACCACACCTATTCCTATTATGAACGCGATAAATCTCATCCCAACATGGGCTATATTTATAAAGGGGTGGGAAACGGGCTTAATGTAACCAAACAATGGCCTGAATCCGATTTGGAAATGATTGATGTGACCACCCCCGAATATATAAATGACGAGAAATTTAATGTTTATTATATGACGGTGAGCGGTCATTTGAATTACAGCTTTTACGGAAATCAGATGGCAAATAAAAACAGGGAATTTGTTGATGCCCTCCCTTACAGTGAGCCTGTCAAGGCCTATCTTGCGTGTAATATCGAGCTTGACCGAGCCTTGGAACTGCTGATTGAACGGCTTGAGCAGGCAGGTGTGGCTGACAAAACCGTGATTGCCATGAGCGCCGACCATTACCCCTATGGGTTGACAATGGAGAACCTGGGCGAGCTGGCCGGCCACCCTGTTGAAAAGAACTTTGAACTGTATAAAAGCTCCCTGATACTCTGGAAAAAAGGTATGGAACCGATAACCATAGACAGGATATGTTCAAGCCTTGATATTATCCCGACATTATCAAATCTTTTCGGGTTGGAATATGATTCCCGCCTGCTTATGGGGCAGGATATTCTGTCCGACTCTCCCCCGCTAATAATCTTCGGTAACCGAAGCTGGATAACCGATAGGGTGCGCTATAATGCCCCCGCCAACACTCTTGAAAGGCTTACAGCCGAACCGCTCCCGAAAAACTATGTTTCTGAAATAAATAGAATCGTAAATGATAAATTCACCTATTCGGCTTCTATTTTGGATAAAAATTATTACCGACTGGTTGTGCCGCAGAAATAATAATACAGGAGACAGGCAGTTTATTGCCATGTCGCTTGCATTTTATTTGAAAGCACCGCTACCAACTTTTTTGTGAAATAAAAAGGTTTTATAAGCCGTAACTATTGTTCTTTATCCCCCCTTCGTGATATACTTAACAAGCTTTATAAGATTAATAAGCTGACTTAAGTATGGTACAAATTATTATTATAAGGTCACCTCGAAATTTCAGGGACGATTGAAAGGAAGGCATTATTATTGGAAGCACTGACTAAAAAAGAACTTAACATTACCGCTACCAAAATACGCATGGCCGTTATCGAAGGCACCTACAACGCTAAAAGCGGTCATCCGGGCGGTTCACTCTCGATTGCAGATACACTGGCGGTTCTGTATTTCGTACATATGCGGGTGGACCCCACCAACCCTAAATGGAAAGAGAGGGACAGGCTGGTTTTATCCAAAGGGCATACCGCGCCCGCTTTATACGGCGCTTTGGCGCTCAAAGGGTATTTCCCCCTGGAGGATATACCAACCCTTCGTCATGTCGGCTCTCATTTGCAGGGCCACCCCGATATGAATGGAACGCCGGGGGTTGATATGTCCACCGGCTCGCTTGGGCAGGGGGTTTCGGCGGCTTGCGGTATGGCTCTTGCTGCCAAGCTTGACGGCTCAGATCGGCGGGTTTACAGCATATTGGGTGATGGAGAGCTTGAGGAAGGTCAGGTTTGGGAGGCGTCCATGTTTGCCGCCCATAAGAAGCTGGACAACCTGTGCCTTATCATTGATAACAATAACCTGCAAATAGACGGAACAGTGGTCGATGTCAACTCTCCCCTTCCCATTCCCGAGAAATTTGCAGCATTTGGGTTTAATGTGATTATCATTGACGGGCATGATGTGGAGCAGATAGACAAGGCTCTAATCGCCGCAAAGGAATATAAGGGCAAGCCCACCGCCATAGTCCAGAAAAGCGTTAAAGGCAAGGGCGTTTCCTTTATGGAAAATCAGGTGGGTTGGCATGGCGTCGCCCCGAATAAAGAGCAGTACGAGCAGGCAATGCAGGAGCTTGCAGCTCAGCTTAAACAATATGAGGAGGCGGTATGATGGCTGATATTATTAAAAAGGCGACACGGGATGCTTATGGGGAAAGCCTTGTTGCATTGGCAGCCGAATACCCCGACTTGGTAGTGCTGGATGCCGATCTCTCGGCAGCTACAAAAACCGGAATGTTCCGCAAGGCATGTCCCGACCGTTTTATTAACTGCGGCATTGCCGAGCAGAATATGATGAGCATTGCCGCCGGACTTACTGCATCGGGCAAGCAGGTTTTTGCCTCAACCTTTGCAATGTTTGCCGCAGGGCGAGCCTTCGAGCAGGTGCGCAATTCCATCGGCTATCCCCATCTCCCGGTTAAAATCGGGGCAACCCATGCGGGAATTTCGGTAGGGGAAGACGGAGCATCCCACCAGTGCTGCGAGGATATAGCCCTGATGCGTTCCATTCCCGGAATGACGATTATTAACCCTGCCGATGCCATCGAGGCCAAAAAGGCCATGCGGGCGGTTATGACGCTGGACGGCCCGGTATATTTGCGCTTTGGGCGGCTGGCTGTTCCGATAATATTTGATGAGTCCTATGACTTTATCATAGGCAAGGGTGTGCAGCTTACCCAGGGCGATGATGTCGCCATTATTGCCACCGGACTTATGGTAGCCGAGGCTCTCACCGCCGCCGAACTGCTCAAAAACGAGGGAATTAATGCTCGGGTTATTAACATTTCAACCATCAAGCCGCTTGACCATGATATTGTACTTAAAGCAGCGGCCGAAACAGGTGCAATTGTAACAGCCGAAGAACACAATATCATCGGTGGCTTAGGTGGTGCGGTTGCCGAGACGGTATGTGAAGCCCTTCCTGTTCCGGTGGTGCGTGTGGGGGTGAATGATACCTTCGGTCAGTCCGGTCCGGCTTTGGAGCTGCTGAAAATATACGGTCTTACGGCTGAAAATATTGTCACCAAGGCAAAACAGGCGCTTGAAATGAAGAAATAGCAGTCTGCTCCCATACAGATAAAGAAATTCCCACCGTATAGTTATATCGACAAATATTAACATAAT
>JAQWBK010000028.1 GCA_028706415.1 Oscillospiraceae bacterium
AATTGCGTAAAAAGGTAGTTAACCGGAAATGTTTATGCGCTTGTTATTATCCATTATATACAGAACGCCAAAAATACACAAGTAGAGTTCAAGTTTTTTCTTTTTTCCTCGCCGCTTAAGCTTTTTAAAGCCAGGCGTCTAACGAGCGGTTTTCGGAATACAAGCAAAATGCCCGCCGATTAGCGGGCATTTTATCCATATTATTTGTATTATTTTACTCCCACTCTATGGTTGCCGGAGGTTTACTTGTAATATCATAAACAATTCTGTTTACGCCCTTGACCTCGCTTACGATACGGTTGGACGCTTTTGCAAGCACATCCAACGGAACGCGCGCCCATTCGGCCGTCATGAAGTCGGTGGTTTTGACTGCACGCAGGGCAATGGTGTAATCATAGGTTCGAACATTTTCCGTTACACCGACCGAACGCATATCGGTAATTATTGCAAAAAACTGATTGATATCCCGCCCTAAGCCGGCATTTTCAATTTCCTCACGGAAGATTGCATCGGCATACCTCAAAATATCCAGCCTTTCGACCGTTATGGCACCGATACACCTCACCGCCAGCCCCGGGCCGGGGAAAGGCTGCCGCCATACCATATCTTCAGGTAGCCCAAGCTCCAATCCCGCACGGCGAACCTCATCCTTAAACAAATCACGCAACGGTTCACACAGCTTAAGGTTCATACGCTCCGGCAGCCCGCCGACATTATGATGGCTTTTAATAACTGCGGATTTATCCCCTCCGCTTTCAATTATATCGGGATAAATCGTGCCCTGCACAAGATAATCTATCTCACCCAGCTTGTTTGCTTCTTCTTCGAATACTCGGATAAATTCCTCGCCGATTATCTTCCTCTTTCTCTCGGGGTCGGTGACACCGGCAAGCCTGTCCAGAAAACGCTTTTGAGCATTTACCCGTATAAAGTTTATATCAAAATTTTCGGCAAACATTTTCTCTACCATGTCTCCCTCGTCCTTACGAAGAAGCCCATGGTCAACAAAAATACAGGTTAGCTGTGACCCGACCGCCTTTGCCACCATAACGGCAGCCACCGAGCTGTCAACCCCACCAGAGAGAGCGCAAAGCACCCGTTTGCCGCCAATCTGCCCGCAAATATTTTCAACCGAGGCTTGGACAAAGGACGACATTTCCCAGTCACCACGACAACCGCATATTTCGAAAAGGAAGTTATTAAGCATCTTAACCCCATTTTCGGTGTGCATCACCTCGGGATGAAACTGCACGGCATAAAGCAGGCGGGCTTCATCCTCCATGGCGGCACAGGAGCAGTTCGGGGTTGTGGCGACCGCCTTAAATCCGTCGGGAATAATCGAGATGTATTCGTCATGGCTCATCCGGCATTGCTGATTTTCATCAAGGCCTTTAAAAAGCCTGCTGCCGTTTTCGATACTGGCTAGGGTAGGAAGATATTCCTGCCCCTCACTCTCCACCCTGCCGCCGCCAGACCTAGCTAAAAGCTGGGCACCGTAGCATATACTCAGAACCGGTACACCCAGTTCTGAAATTCCGCGGACATATTGCCAAGACTCATCATCATTTATCTTTTGGGGGTCGCCGGTCAATATGATACCTTTGTATCCTGCTGAGCGAATTTCCTCAAGCGGAGTATTATTTGGCAGCACCACCGAATATACTCCTGCTTCCCTCACTCGTCGTGCAATAAGCTGATTATGCTGCCCGCCAAAATCCAACACCAATACCGTTTCGTTTTGAATCATATAATGCCAAGCCTTTCTGCAATAGAATGGGGTCTTCTTTTATCTATAAATCAATTCTTTCCTGCCGGGGCCGTTTGATACCATGGTAATATCCACTCCCAGCTGTTTTTCAATAAACTCAATATATTTGCGGCAATTTTCCGGTAATTGATCATATTGGGTGATACCCCGGACATCCGTTTTCCAGCCGGGTAGCACCTCTAGCACAGGCTTGCAGCGTTGCAAAGTCGGGGTGGTGGGAAAATCATAAATAACCTTGCCGTCCACCTCATAACCTACACAAACCGGTATTTCATCAAGATAGCCCAGTGCATCAATAACAGTCAGAGCCACCTGGGTTGCCCCCTGCACCTGCACGCCGTATCGGGATGCCACACAATCGAACCATCCCATCCTGCGCGGGCGGCCGGTTGTAGCCCCAAATTCGCCTGCATCTCCGCCGTTCATACGCATTTGCTGTGCCTCGTCACCAAAGATTTCGCTCACAAAAGCGCCCGCTCCCACGGCGCTTGAATATGCCTTTACAACCGTGAGAATATCCTTAATCTCATAAGGCGGCAGGCCTGCCCCGATCGAGCCATATCCGGCCAGCGTGGATGAGGAAGTAACCATTGGATAAATGCCATAATCCGGGTCTTTAAGAGCGCCAAGCTGCCCCTCCAAGAGGATTTCCTTTCCCTCTTTAACGGCAGTACGCAAAAACTGAAATGTATCGCCGACAAATGGAGCAATCAGGTCTCTCTGTTTAATAAGCTGGGCAAAAATTTCATCTGCATTCAAGGCAGGTTTATTATATAGCTGTTCAAGCAGTACATTTTTGATTTCCAGTACACCTTTTAGCTTTTCAAGCGCATATTCTTCATCAAACAGCTCACACAGCTCAAAACCTATTTTTGCATACTTGTCTGAATAAAAAGGTGCAATACCCGACTTTGTGGAGCCAAACGACCTGCCACCCAGCCGCTCTTCCTCATATTTATCAAACAAAATGTGATACGGCATTACAACCTGTGTGCGGTCTGATACCATCAGCTTTGGATGTATACCCTTTTGAGCAAGGGCATCAACTTCGTTTAGAAACTTGCCGATATCGAGAGCAACTCCGCTGCCTATAATATTGATGGTATGTTCATAAAATACACCCGATGGCAGCTGATGTAAAGCAAATTTTCCAAACTTATTAATAATCGTGTGTCCTGCATTGCTTCCCCCTTGGAAGCGAATAACCACATCGGATTTCGCAGCAAGAACATCTGTTATTTTCCCCTTGCCTTCGTCACCCCAGTTGGCACCGACAATAGCTCTTACCATGAGTGCATCCTCCTTATACTGAAAAGCGATTAGCTTAATTGTAATAACAAACCAATTTATTATACTTGCAATTGTATAAAAATGCAAGCAGTGCGGACCGAAATATTGAAGCCCGAAAATGCAAATATCCGTATCTCAACCCCCCACGGCTTTCAGCCGAGGGGTTCGGCTGGCGGCTGGAAGCCGTCTAATACTAATCTTTGTCCGCCAGCTGTCATCCGAATGTTTAAAACCTACGCTTCCAAAGGGCGCGAAGAATTTATCGGTCAACACCGTCTCAAATTCTTCGCCTGGAAGGCGAAGGTTTTAAACCAATAGTTGAGACAATAAACTATTGGCGGTAGACTATCTAATATCGGGCTCATAAGCCAACCGTTCCTTGGCGTAACACGGGCAAACAACAATAGAACCGTCTACCTGTGCCTTCCAACACAAGTGGGCGGCTCTTGTATTTGCTTTGATACACCGCTTCCCTACATCACAATGCCAAAGAGTCGTCAAAAAAAGCGGCGTGAACCACCGAAACTGCACGATCTGCATCTTTAGCTTCTATCAATACCGAGACCTTGATTTCGCTGGTTGAAATCATCTGAATGTTAATCCCCGCATCCCCAAGAACCTCAAACATACGGGAGGCAACCCCCTCATGGGTCTCCATCCCTGCACCCACAATCGAAATTTTGGCAACATCGGCATCAAAAGAAATATTCTTTGCTCCGGTAATATCGATATAATCCTTCAGTGCTGCAACCGCTTCATCTCCCTTATCCGCAGCAACGGTAAAGGTGATATCCTTTGTTTTTTCCCGCCCGACGGACTGCAGAATTATATCTACATTTATATGGGCTTTCGCAATGCGTGAGAATATCTGAAACGCCACACCGGGAACATCGGGAATACCAACTATCATGACGCGGGCAACATTTGTATCCTTTGCAACACCTTTAATCAACATTTTCTCCATTTTCGTGGCCTCCTTAACCTTGGTGCCCGGCACCCTGTTTTTACTTGAAAGAACTTCGATTTCTACATTATATTTTTTTGCCATCTCGACAGAACGGTTGTTGAGAACCTGTGCCCCCAGCGTGGCAAGCTCCAGCATCTCGTCATAGGTGATTTCATCCAGCTTTGAAGCGTTTTTAACCTTTCGCGGGTCGGCTGTATATACTCCGTCAACATCGGTGTATATCTGGCAAATTTCCGCGTTCATAGCGGCGGCTAGTGCAACCGCACTTGTATCCGAGCCCCCCCGCCCGAAGGTTGTGATATCTCCGAAACGGTTGACACCTTGGAAGCCGGCTACCACCACAATATTTTTCTTATCAAGCTCGGTCTTAATACGCTCTACTTGAATTCTTTTTATCCTCGCTGAGCTGTAGGTTGAGTTGGTGTTAAACCCTGCCTGCCACCCGAGAAGCGAGACCACCGGAAACCCCATTTTTTCAATTGCCATGGCAAGCAGTGCAATTGATATCTGTTCACCTGATGAAAGCAGCATATCCATTTCTCGACGGCTTGCATGAGGGTTGATTTCCTTGGCCTTTGCAATGAGGTCGTCGGTGGTATCGCCCTGAGCGGATAGCACCACAATAATTTCATTGCCCTCTTTATATTTTTCGGTCACAATTTCAGCGACATTAAAGACACTCTCGGCGTTCGCAACCGAACTTCCGCCGAATTTCTGAACAATCAGCATTGATAACCATACCTTTCTAACTCGTTTCAGTTAATAAACTCTACCGAAGCCCCGCCCGAATCACACCCGAACAATCGCACCTGCCAGCCCAAAAGCCCGGACCGTTTAAGCTCTGCTTCTGCCTTGGATACAAATTGCAAATCATCACGGTCAACAATAGCAAGTATTGACGGCCCGGCTCCGCTTATTGCCGTGGCATAAGCCCCTAGCTCGTATGCAATATAAAATATCCTTTCGGCACCCGAAATAAGCGGAAATCGATAGGGCTGATGAAGCCGATCCTGCACCGCCACACGCAGATTTTCAAGGCTGCCTGAAAACAGTGCTGCTGTCATAAGTGCTGTCCTTGATAGATTATATACCGCATCACCACGCGAGACATTATCGGGCAAAACAGCCCGGGCGACCTCGGTTTTAAGCTCAAAGTCGGGGACAAAGACGGCAAAGCGAATTCTGTCCGACACAGGCACACTGACTGTATGCACCCTTCCCCCATCCATAACGGAGGTCACCAATCCGCCGAAAAGTGCCGGAGCGATATTATCGGGATGCCCCTCAAGCCCGGTGGCGAGGTCGGATATATCGTGCAGTGAAAGCGGGCTGCCCAAAAGAGTGTTGGCACCAAGCAATCCTGCAACCAGACAAGCAGAGGAGCTTCCCAACCCCCTTGTCATGGGGATGTTGCTTTCCTGCCGAATATGTAGCCCTTTAAACGGATGACCACAGCGTTTATATAAATACTTGGCTGTTTGGAACACCATGTTACTCTCATCGGTGGGGATTGCCGCCGCGTCAATCGATTCTATGAGGCAGAGGGGATTTTCTTCGGTGCCCTCTGCTTCTTCCATCCAAACGCTGTTATAAAGCGTCAACGCTATACCGAGTGCATCAAAACCCGCTCCCAGATTGGCGCTTGACGCAGGAACCGATATTTTAACCATATACACGCCATCTGCCCTTCTGTATTTTAATATATGCTCGGGCATTATTTTATTACCCTTGTACTAAAAATCCGCTATTCTTATTCTGCTTATCAATGAAGTGTCGCTCAACGATTTAAGCACCTCATCCAAACGGTTTTGGGTGATTAAAGGTGTAACCAGCACAAGCTCATCCGAGGGGGAATTCTCTATATCAACCCTCTCGCATACCCCCAGCATATTGTCCAATTTACTTTTAACCGCTTGTGAATTATCACATTTCAGTCTGAGCATCATGGCGGATTTTGATTCGAGATAATCTGCGACATAGTCTGGCTCGCCCGACTCCCAAATCAGATATTTGCGGGCTCCCAAATGCTTAACCTCGTCAATGATATCGGCAACCACCGCGCTTGCGGTTGGGAGCTTGCCCGCTCCCTGCCCGTAAAAGACCACATCCCCGATTGCATCCCCTCTGACAAGAATTCCGTTGAAAACATCATTTACCTGGGCAAGGCGGCTGGCGTGCGGCAAAATCATGGGGACTACAATACAATCAAGCCGTCCGTCTTCAAGCTTACGCGCCCGCCCGATAAGTTTAATCACTCCGCCCCAGATGTCGGCGTATTTCACATCTTCAAGAGTAATATCTTGGATACCTTGGGTATGCACCTGCTCGGGATAGACATGCTTTCCAAAAGCAAGAGATGCTAAAATGCAGATTTTACGACAGGCATCAAGACCACCGATATCGGCAAGAGGATCCCGCTCTGCATATCCCAACCGCTGCGCCAGATTAAGGGCATCGGCAAAAGATATATTGTCGCGTATCATCTTTGTCAATATGAAATTTGTTGTTCCGTTTAGTATTCCGGCTATTTCAAATACCTCGTTGGCGGCAAGGCACTGGTCAAGCGGGCGCAAAATAGGAATTCCCCCGCCAACGCTTGCCTCAAACAGAAAGTTCAAATTGCGGTCGCGCGCCAAAGCCAACAGCTCGTCCCCCTTGGCGGCTACCAGTTCTTTGTTGGAAGTGACAACGCTCTTGCCTGCCAACAGACAACGGCGCACAAAATCATATGCCGGATTTAACCCGCCGATTGTTTCAACCACGATCTTTATTTCGGGGTCGTTAATAATATCTTCAAAATTGCTGGTAAACCGCCCCGCCATCGGACTATCAGAAAATTCCCTTATATCAAGAATACGGCTGATTTCAATTTGCTCGCCCGCCTTATGTGAAATGCTTTTCTTGTTCTTCAGCATCACCTCAACGACGCCCGAGCCTACAACACCATACCCCATTATAGCTATCTTAACCATGAATGTTTGCCTGCCTTTCCGATAATAACCAACCTATTTTATGTTATACTAATCCCTGATTAAAAAAGTAATATAATCAGTCATCCCTTGAAATACGGGTGACCCGCTCCACCCCTTCGGTGGATGCTAGGGCTTTAATAAACTCACCAACCGAGAAGTCAGCATTGACGATACGCGCCGAAATCGAAACCAGCGCCCTGCCATCATTGGGAATATTCTGATTTACCGTGAGAATGTTGGCGCCGGCAGTTGCAAACGCCGAGAGAACCCCCGATAAAACCCCCGGTCTGTCCCTCAGCTCGGCAAGTAGTGTAAGCACCCTACCCCCGGCAACGGCATCATAAAAGAATACCCCATCCTTATATTTATAAAAGGCACTTCGGGAAATGCCCGCAAGCCGCGCCGCCTCGGTTGCGGAAGTGGCCTTACCCGATTCGAGCAGCTGCTTTGCATCTGCAACACGGATAAATACATCGGGCAGTATAGAGGTATCCACCAAAAGCATCTGTGTATGCTCTTCTTTTTGCTGCATACTGTCCACCTCCTGCATACTTGTGTGTCTCGACTGAATACACTATATCATTTGTAAATCCATAATTCAAGGTTTTTATTTCAAATAGAAATAATTCCACATTTTATACACCCAAGGGCTATATAACGCCGGTTAAATTCATGCAATCCGACCAATACTATTTTTTAAATACATATGGTCACGTATAATAAAAACCATCTCAAAAGGGGTGGTTTTTATTATGCGTGACCATATAAATATTCGACCGCTTTATGCTATTGCTAATCAAAACCAAGTAAGTTATAATGTGTTTGTCGATATGTTGAATAAAAAAGGGGGACATTTATATGCTTTTGAAGGATTCCTCGTCTCCGTCGTCAACACTGCATAATAACAAAAAAGTTGAGCGTCGCTACTCCTTCCTGATAAATCTGCTTTATTTTAGCGTCCTGCTTTTTATCGGAATAGTTATTGTACGATATCTGCTGGTTTGGATGCTTCCGTTCGTCATGGCATTCATTGTTGCAGCAGCTTTACAACGCCCTCTTGGATGGCTGGTGCGAAAAACGAAAATCAGCAAGAAGTTCTTTTCGGTCGTGCTTGTGGTGCTGTTTGTTTTATTGTTGGCGGGGCTTGTGGCAGTCATCACTTGGCAGCTTATAGTCGCCTTGATGGGATTTTTATCCGACCAAAGCAATATTCAACTTGTAGAAAAGACGGTTATAGGCCTGTCAAACAATATAAATGAATTTCTTGTTCGCTTTTCCAACCTGTTTTCAGAGGAAGCCACCAAATCACTCCAACAGTCGGTTAACAGCTTTTCCTCCAGCCTTATCGGTTTTCTTACCGGGTTTTTCACAGATATGGCGACCTCTATTGCCACCACCGTGACAACCCGCCTTCCGGTGCTGCTGGTGAGCTTTATAATGTGGGTGGTTGCATCCATATTTTTAACCATTGATTATCAAAAGGTTATGGCATTTTTTATGCGTCAGGTTCCTAAGAGACACACCGAAACGGTAGAGTTTACCCGCAGCCTTTTCACCAACACTCTGTTCAAACTGATGCGCGCTTATCTGTTTATTATTTTCATCACCTTTATTGAACTGAGTATCAGTTTTACTATTTTGGATATACGCTATTCCATTTTGCTTGCCGCCCTTATTTCTACGGTAGATATCCTGCCAGTTATGGGAACCGGAACGGTTCTGATTCCATGGGCGGTCATCTCCTTGTTGATGGGAGATGTGCGAATGTTTATAGGTCTTGGTATAACATATATTATCATCACAATCATCCGCAATATTATCGAGCCCAGACTGGTTAGTCATCAAATCGGTCTTAATCCTCTGGTTACATTGTTCTTTATGTTTTTGGGGCTGCGGGCAGTAGGTGTTATTGGTATGCTTTTGTTCCCGGTGATTATAATGGTTCTGGTTCAGCTGCAAAACAGCGGAAAAATTCGGCTTTGGAAATAAAAGTACCATAAACTCAAACTACCCTCGGCTTTCTGCCGAGGGTAGTTTGAGTTTATAAACGCTCATGGTTATTGCTATATTGCCAAAATTCCCATCTCATCCTTGATAACAATGAGAATTTGCTCTTCCATTCCTGTTTGCACATTAACATATACAAGCACCTGTTCATCCCCTCCCCCTTGGCACATAAACTCATGGCAAAGGGTTTCGGAAAGTCCCTCGGTGGGGATGATAGCCATGCCGTGGGATTGGACGGTCAACCGTTTACTGAGTATCGAGCGCGCCTCCTCCTCGGTAATAGCAACATCAGGTAACTTACGCACTGAATGGTTCATAATATATCCCTTTGCATCGTATGAAACAACACTGCCGTCGTCAAGCGCAATACCTATCTTAATCAAATCCGGATACAGCGTTACCCCGTTTTGAGTGGCTGCAAAATTGACGGTTAATACTCCGTTGTTTATCCCGTAATAGCGATATTTAAAATCGTTAAACCCCATTTCGGTCAGCACCTTCTGGGCTAGCTTGACCCCTTCTTGGGTAGATATTTTTGGCTCACCCACCGAACGGGAATCAATAAAAGTATCAACCAGCCCCCCTGTCTTTGTAACCGACACCCTCATTGTTTTAGAGGAAAAATCAAAAGTCGGCAGATTGCCCGCGGTATCTCCGACATGCTTTAAAGAATTCGTCTTGGTAGCCGCCTTGGCTATTTTTAATGCCTTATCAACCGACACCTGTGTTTTACCTTTCAAGAACTTGGGCTTTTGCTGAAGTATATGATCTGAAAAAGGCCCGTCATATATCATGGTGGGATAGTCGGTAAATCCGTCTTCAATTTCCTTAAATCCCCCGGTTATTTTGGGTTCGTCCTTGTCTATACCCTGTTTTTTTATGGATGATGAAACCTCTCCAATCATCAGTCTGCCGTTTTCAACATCGCTCACCATCTTGCGCAGCTGCTGTGAGATTTTTGATGCATAATCCGACAGCTTATCCAGTGTTTCAAGATCAGCATCGGTTATTTCCCCGCCCACAGATACTCGTTTGGATAATGATGTGCAGTAATTCCCCACCTGGGACAGGAATTTATTTGTTGAAATGATGGTATTGTTGTTTATGGGTAGCTGCGCCAGTGAATCCTTGGCATACCCCGAATCACTGCATAGCTTTGTAGAAAGACCTTGAATTTGCTTTGATGTGGTTGCATACTGCCCCTTGTCCAAAGTATTATCAAGGTCGCTGACATATTCGGATAGCTGGCTGAGAGCCCTCTGATAAGAATATTCTACCGTTGTGCGATAATTCACCGCCATGGCATACGCGGAAATAGATGATGCCGCCAGTGCCACAACCAGTGCGACTGTAAAGCTGACCAAACGCACAAGAGATCTGCGGTTAAGTTTGCGTAACGAACTCATATAATAGCCCCATTCCTCGGATATTTGTGTTTATTTTTTCCTAATTCCTATAACATTATTAAAGGTAAATTATAGGGTGTCTGAGGTAATTGGTGGGAAAGAAATACCGAAGCTGCAATTCATACTGCTCTCAAGTAAAAATCAAGACATCTTTGCGGTCTGTTTTCCGCCATACAGCGTTGTTGTCGTCGGCGGGCGTCAGCCCGCTCTCCTCCTCCGCCTTGCATGACGAAAAACATCCTCGCAAATTTTGTCTCACCTTTTACTTGAGAACAGTATCAGCCTCGGTATTTACCATATGTTATTTTATATTTTTTATACCACATCGAATATTATATCAATCATCTTTTTTCACGGACTATAAAGGTCGCAAAATAAAGAATGGCTGATATCAGAACAATAGCCGGACCGGCTGCAACAGAAATACTATATGAAAGCCAAAGACCGAAAAATCCCGAAAACAGACCGAATGCCAAAGCGGTCAGAAGATAACTTCGGGTATTTTTTGCAACATGACGGGCAGCAGCAGCCGGCAGAATGAGCATGGCATTTATAATCAGCAGCCCGACCCAGTGTATTGCAAGCATTACAACAACCGCAACAACCGCAACAAATAAATTATCCAGCAGTCGCACCGGAATTCCTCTGCTGCCTGCAAGCTCGGGGCTGATACTTATGGAATGAAAGCGGTTGAAGCATACAACCCACAAAAGGGCAACAATCGGCAGTATGACCGCCAGAACAACGAGCTCATCCCTTGTGACACTCAAGATATCCCCGATTAAAAGACTCTGATAACGCGAAAAGCTGCCCTTGTATGACATAAAAATAAGACCCAGCGCCACGCCGCAGGATGAGAATACTCCAATTACCGTATCAGTAGAGGACAGGCGAGAGTGTCTTATCTTGTTCATCAGCAGGGCAAACACAACAGCAAATATCACCATGGCGGGTTTGTAATTTGACATGCCGAGTATTATACCCACCCCCACCCCGGTAAGGGATGAATGACCCAACGCATCAGAAAAAAATGCCATACCGTTATTAACAACCATGGTTCCCAGCAATGCAAAAAGGGGCATTATAAGCAATATTGCGAAAAAGGCATAGCGCATAAATTCATACTGCCACCAGCCCAGAAAAAAATCCATCATATACTTCAGCCCCCCTTATGTGAAAAGTCTGCATTGGGGAATTCACGCCGAAAAGCAGCACTTGCAAAAACCTTTTGGGCGGAGCCGGTAGCTTCCACACCACGGTTAATCAGCAGCACATGATCCGCATTGTTGCGTACAAATTCCAGGTCATGGGATACAAGAATAATAACCATATCCAGTTTTGATTTTAAATCCACTATTAATTTATAAAACAGCTGCATACCCGCCCGGTCGATGCCCGAAACAGGCTCGTCCAACACAAGCAGGTCAGGTTTTGGCAATGTTGCCGTGGCGAGCAAAACGCGTTGCAGCTCCCCGCCCGAAAGCTGCCCCAGCTTTTTATCCAAAAGTCCGACGGCATTAAATTTGTTCAGATGTTCCTTAATATACTTGACGGTTTTGGGGCGGCGGGGCAGAAATATCGGATATTTTGTAACCAGTGATGCCATCATATCGTAAACCGTCGAGGGTGAGCCGCCGTCCACCTTTAATGATTGTGGCACATACCCTATGCGTAGTCCCTCTGCCGGAGCCCCATCGTGCCCGCTGAATTCTACGCTGCCTGTATGGGCTAACTCCCCGAGTATTGCTTTAAGAAGGGTGGATTTTCCCGCCCCGTTGCACCCGATTATGGCGGTAAGCTCTCCACAATGGGCATGCATATTAATGTCGCGAATTAGAACATTGTCCCCTATCGCAACCGTAATATGCTTAATTTTAAGGCAATGAAGCCCACACGCAGCCATAAACATCCTACCTTTCGGAAGTCCTTGTCTATCGGCGTTTTCTAAGCCGCCGCTTTCTTTATCTCGTCCAAATTCCTCATCATGGCATTAATCCATGCATCGGTATCAGTGTTACTGCGGGTAACAGCGGTATCTATCTTTATAATCCTGCTCAACTCAGCATCCTTTGCCACCGAATTATATTCGGTATCATACTGGTCATCATAAATCAGCAGTATCTTGCCTGCATTACCGGCCAGACGGCTTGCATTTGCCAGGTCGGCAGCCGATACTCCCGCCCCCTCGCCCAATGATAAGTATAAAATCGGTTCAAGTCCCAAATCCTTGGCGAAATACTCCAGCGAGCCATGAAAGATAAAACATTTTTTAGTAAACAAAGTGTCAACAGCCTTTAAAAGCTCCGACCTGATATCCTTGATTTGCCCGATATATTTTTGGGCATTTTCTTTGTATTCATCTGCGTAATCAGGATCGATTCGGATAAGCCCGTCACGAATATTCTCAATTTGTTTTATATAATTTGTAGGGGATGTCCAGATATGCTGGTTATATTCCTCCGCCTCGTGGTCCCCCTCCTCATGCTGGTGCGAGTGATCATCCTCTATGAGTTCAATCCCTTTTGAGGTGTCCAAAACATTTAAATCGGGATGATTTTCATCAATATTGCCCAGAAAGCTTTCGGCGCCTGCCCCATTGATAATCAGGGCATCGGCTTGTTTAAGCGATATCATGTTATCGGGGGTAAGCTGATAATCGTGAAGGCAACCGGTTTGGGAGGGTGCGAGACTAACAACCTCTACCCCCTCCACCCCCTGGGTCACACGCTGAACAGCGGTGTAAACCGGGTAAAATGATGCCACTATTTTAATGCGTTCATTATTATTCTCTTTACCTTTAAATAAAAAGACGGTTACTAATAATACCAAAACAACAATAACCGCCGTAACAATCCCTATTATTTTTGCGCCTTTCATCGTCATACTCGCCTTTCTTATTGGGAATGAGTTGCAATAGCAAGTATACACCGATTAGTATTATTGTCAAGCAAATCTTAGCACAATATGGGATATCGGTGAAGGCAGCCCACACTCAACCCCCCTCGGCTGAAAGCCGAGGGGTATCCAAAAGATACCGTTCAATTTTCGATATGAAACAGCGACCGCCGCTTCGCAGCGGGGTATTGAGCCCGGAAGTTCATAATAAAATAACCCTTGACATTTCCCCGTTTTTTTAATATAATTTCTTTCATTCCGACTAGTTCATACAAGATGGACGTTTAGCTCAGCTGGTAGAGCATTCGCTTGACGTGCGAAGGGTCAGCGGTTCGATTCCGTTAACGTCCACCATTAAAATCCACTGAAATCGGCTTTTGTGCTGGATTTTCGGTGGATTTTTGCTTAAGGTTTGAAATAATATTGTCTCATCCCATATATATTCTGTTATAATATATAAATCAAATCAAATTAGAGGATGATAAAAATGTCAGAACAGAAACGAGTAGCCGCAATTCATGATATTTCATGCTTCGGTCGGTGTTCGCTGACCGTTGCGTTGCCCATCCTTTCGGCTGCAGGGGTTGAAACCAGTGTTATACCCACAGCAGTATTGTCAACCCATACAGGTGGATTTGAGGGATTTACATATCGGGATTTGACCAAGGATATTCGCCCGATATCGAAGCACTGGCAATCGCTTGGGCTTAAATTTAATGCACTTTATTCCGGCTTTCTCGGGTCGTTTGAACAGCTCGAGATTGTATCAGAATTATTTGATGATTTCAAAAAAGACGACAATATCATTTATGTTGACCCTGTAATGGCGGATCACGGAAAATTATACTCTATATTCTCAACAGAATTTCCGAAGGGTATGGCAAAGCTTTGCAGGAAGGCTGATATTATTCTGCCCAACATGACCGAAGCGGCATTTTTACTTGGACAGACCTACAAGCCCGGTCCATATACTCAGGATTACATTGAGGCTGTTTTAAGAGATCTAAGCAAAATGGGGCCCAAGATGGTGGTGCTGACCGGGGTTTGTACCCAAGATCATATGCTTGGCGTGGCAGTTTACGACAGCAGAACCGACCGTATCGGTTATGAATCTTCGCCGCTTGTTGACGGGTTTTATCACGGCACCGGTGATGTCTTTGCCAGTGTTCTGTTATCATCCCTGCTTAATGGCTTTGACCTTATGAAGTCTGCCCGGGTTGCGGTTGATTTTACGGTGGAAAGCATTAAAAGAACCAAAGATGCCGGAACCGATGTCCGCTTCGGGGTGGATTTTGAGAATAGTATACCCAGTCTAATCAAGGCACTCAATAAAATATAATGATGGATAAAACAAAGACGGATGCAAGGATGCACCCGCCTTTGTTTTTTATTTACAGCTTTATACTAATCTCAAATAAAAATCAAGACATCTTTGCGGTGTGTTTTCCGCCATACAGCGTTGTTGTCGTCGGCGGGCGTCAGCCCGCTCTCCTCCTCCGCCTTGCATGACGAAAAACATCCTCGCAAATTTTGTCTCACCTTTTACTTGAGAACAGTATTAGCGTTCAAAACTCACGGTTTTACCGATTTTAGTTTCCCCCGGCTTTGGGTATGCTTTTCATGCCCTCTAAATCAGAATTTTTTACCAAGATAGATACATCCAATCACTATCCTTATTTTAAGGGAATAAGCATTTCAAGATAATAAAAGAGCACATTCTCTCGTTTATCTGAAAAGGCATCCAAAACATAGGTATTCCCATTATAATCAAATTTTGCACAACCACTATATTTGATTTCGGAGTATCCTTCTACATCCGACATATCTGAATACGCAACGGTTACTCCGTTAATATTTCTTTGTGTGCCTTTATATTCATACCAATCGGTAATTTCTTCTTTATTGTTTGGAAAGAAGATTTTCAAAGAAATTTTATCATTATTTTCTTTATCATTATACCGGATATAACAGTTCAACCGGTTATAATGCGAATTATCATTAATACCACCTTCGTCAAAGTTCAATAAAAAACTTACTTCCTTGGTATTTTTATAACTCAATTTTTCATACAGAAGATTAGGACAATATTCTTTAGCCTCTTCAACAGAATACATTTGTTTATTAGTTAAGGGCCAAGATGGGTCTTTGTGGTTTGCTCCATATATTAACATAAAATATGGAATTGCTATTGCTATGACAAAACAAGCCGCAATCAAAGTGAATACTTTTTTTGAAATTAATCTTTTATTGCGTTTTACTGTCTGGGCATTGGCAATCAAATCATCGTCAATAAAGCTTATGGCATCTAGTAATTGCTCTCGTTTCAAAATTCTACACCTTCTTTAATGAGATAGTCTTTAAGTTTGTTTCTTGTTCTATACAGCATGGATTTTACCTTGCTTTCACTCATGTAATAATCTTTTGATATTTGGGAGATAGAATCAAAAAACCAATATCTTCTTAAAAACACGTTACATGAAGCCCGGTCAAGATTACATAAAAACTCACTGATTAATTCTCCAAGATACTTAGTTTCATATTCCTGTTCTACTTTTTCTGTTCCGGAGACACATTCTTCAAGTTCAGTCAATGAGATTTCAATTTCGGGGTTTCTTTTTTTTGCGTGATAATAATTATATTTTTTAAGTGCAATGTTACGGACAATTCTGCAAAGATATGCTGAGAGCACCTGTGGCTTGGCTGGTGGTATTGCATTCCAAGCACCCAAATATGAATCGTTTAAACATTCATTAACATCTTCGTCATTGAAAAGAACATTCATAGCAATGCGTTTAAATAGACTTCCATATTTAGTTATAGTTTCGCTGATGGCCATTTCCGAGCGTTCCCAATATAGTTCAATTATCTGCCTATCATCCAAATTTCATCCTCCTTTATATCAATTAAAGGATTCCCTCACCTATTAACTACGAAAACAATTAATTTGGTTGCATGTATTCTATAAATTTTTATATTTATATTTTAATGTGTATATTTTATCTGCAACCGATTCACTTTTATATATCCGTACATATAAGGTCACCTCTAAAAACCCCTTCCGGTGTCTTCCGGCACAATTTCCGCCGGACTGCGTCAAACCTCCTCGTAAGGTGGAAAGCTTTGCTTCGTCGGCTTTCCTTGTCCGACAAAAATTCTGCTCGGAATCCGTTCAAAACGGGTTTTTAGAGGTGACCATAATTCTATTATACCAATAATTATCCAAAACGCTATAGCTTTTATTGTCTCAACTATTGGTTTAAAACCTTCGCCTTCCAGGCGAAGAATTTGAGACGGTGTTGACCGATAAATTCTTCGCGCTCT
>JAQWBK010000029.1 GCA_028706415.1 Oscillospiraceae bacterium
ATTTTTCATGGCGGAGCTTCGCAGCCTTATTAACTATGGTTTTTTCTGATTCGATTTTTTCTCTTTGGGCGGCTTGAGTTATTTCTCGTGCCCTTTTATCCATATCTACAATACGCCGTATCATATTTTCCAATTATTTCGCCCCCAAAAAAATGTAATGAAAGGGCTGTCGCCGAGCGCTTATTATTCAATATAATCCCCAAAATATGGGAAATGAACAAGCTCTTGCAACAGCCCGTATTAGCTACACGGGATTAATAAAATTAGTATATACCGATTGTGCTAAGTTTACAATTAGTTGCTTTGTTAAAATAATATCATGTTTTGTAATGTGATTTTGTTAGTTTTTAAGACTTTGCATGGGGGCGGGAATTCGACCGCCGCGGGAGATAAAACGCGCGGGTGACCAGGTGTTAAGCTGCATGACAGGCCCGCCGCCCAATAGACCGCCAAATGAAAGTTCGTCACCGACATCTTTGCCGATTGCGGGAATAAGACGAACAGCGGTGGTTTTGGAATTAACCATTCCTATTGCCGCTTCATCTGCGATAATTGCTGATATTACCTCGGCAGGGGTATTACCGGGAACATTAATCATATCCAGCCCAACAGAACAAACGGCGGTCATTGCTTCAAGCTTTTCAATCCTAAGGCAGCCTGTTCTGGCGGCGTTTATCATGCCGGCGTCTTCGGTAACCGGAATGAATGCACCGGACAATCCTCCTACATGGGAGGATGCCATGACACCGCCTTTTTTAACCGCATCGTTAAGGAGGGCCAAAGCTGCCGTCGTTCCGTGGGCGCCGCAGCATTCCAGTCCCATTTCCTCAAGGATATAGGCGACTGAATCACCGATGGCAGGGGTGGGGGCGAGTGACAGGTCAACAATACCGAAAGGTACATTAAGCCGCTTGGAAGCCTCCAAGGCTACCAGCTGCCCCATGCGGGTGATTTTAAATGCGGTTTTCTTTATTATATCGGCAACCGAGGTCAGGTCACAGTCCCCCGCCTTGGCAAGGGCAGCCCGCACAACCCCGGGGCCGGAAACGCCAACATTTATCACGCAGTCGGGTTCGCCTGCGCCGTGAAAAGCGCCTGCCATAAAAGGATTATCCTCGGGCGCATTGCAAAAGACAACCAGCTTGGCGCAACCGATGCAATCCCGGTCGGCCGTAAGCTCGGCAGTACGGCGGACGGTATGCCCCATCAATCCGACCGCATCCATGTTTATCCCTGCTTTTGTGGAGCCAATATTTACCGAGGAGCAAACATGGTCGGTTACAGACAATGCTTCAGGTATGCTTTCAATCAGCTCACGGTCACCGGGTGAAAAGCCTTTTTGAACCAATGCCGAATAACCCCCGATAAAATTAACGCCGCAGGCACGGGCAGCCTTTTCAAGTGTTATTGCAAGGCGGACGGGCTCTTTATCCCTGCAGGAGGCGACAATCATTGCAATGGGCGTAACCGAAATACGCTTATTTATTATCGGTATTCCGTATTCCTTTTCGATATCCTCACCTGTCTTAACCAGATTATTTGCATAACGGGTGATTTTCTCGTATATACGCTCACAGGTAATATTTATATCTCCGTCACAGCAGTCCAAAAGGGAAATACCCATCGTAATGGTACGCACATCAAGGTGCTCATCCTGTATCATTGTGATGGTTTCCATAATATCCTTGGTGTTTATCACGATTTCATTCCTCTCAAATTTCAGATACGGTGCATGGAATTGAAAATATCCTCGTGCATGGCGCTTACGGACAATCCCATTTCGGTACCTAATGCGGTCATCTCATCCGAAAATTGGGTAAACGGTATGGTGCTTTTTGATATATCAATAAGCATAATCATGACAAATAAATCCTGCATAACAGATTGAGTAACCTCCAGAATATTATTCCGGTTTTTTGCACATGCAGAAGAAATGTTGGCAAGTATTCCAACGGTATCCTTACCGATAACGGTAATAACAGCGCGCATATAAACCTTCCTTCCTTTTTGTAAAAAGCATTATTATTTTATCATATATTCGGTGGAATGCAATCAGTTTAAGTAAAGATGGCATTTTTTATCATAAGGTCATCTCTAAAAACCCCTTCCGGCGTCTTCCGGCACAATTTCCGCCGGACTACGTCAAACCTCCTCGTAATGCGGAAAGCATTGCTTCGTCGGCTTTCCTTGCCCGACAAAAATTTTGCTCGGGATCCGTTCAAAACAGGTTTTTATACTGTTCTCAAGTAAAAGGTGAGACAAAATTTGCGAGGATGTTTTTCGTCATGCAAGGCGGAGGAGGAGAGCGGGCTGACGCCCGCCGACGACAACAACGCTGTATGGCGGAAAACAGACCGCAAAGATGTCTTGATTTTTACTTGAGAGTAGTATTAGAGGTGACCATAAAAAGTTCCATTCCTTTCGGCCGTTGGGGAGTTGTGCGGTTTCGGCTCGGCCGAAATTCCTGCCAAGGTTTACGGCAGGAAGCACAAAACCCGGTTGAAAGAAGAATTTCTTTCAACCTATATTCCCTTTGGGACTTTTTATGATATAATGCTATCCATGCTATAATGTTTATAGATTACCTTTGAAGCCCACCGACGACAACAACGCTGTATGGCGGAAAACAGACCGCAAAGATGTCTTGATTTTTACTTGAGAGCAGTATAAAACAAAGAGGGGTAAAACAATGTGCAAACAATACCTGACAGATTTTCATATGCATACCGAGTATTCACCCGATTCCGATTCACCCATGCTTAATATGTGCAATGCGGCGGTTAAATCCGGTATGAAAGAGATAGCCATTACCGACCATGTGGAGATGACCGCATTTTATTCTAAAGCCTATGATAAAACAATTGCCCTTTCTTTTGAACAGGCGGGTGAAATGAAGAAGCTGTTTGAGGGAAGGCTTGAAATCGCGCGCGGTGTCGAGCTGGGCGAACCCCTGCAAGACCTTGAGGAAACAGAATTGCTGCTGGCTTCACACCAATTCGATTTTGTGTTGGGCTCTCTTCACAATCTGAAAAACGAAAGTGATTTTTATTATTACGATTATTCGGGCAAGGATGTTACCGCAATGATGGACAGATATTTTTCAGAATTGCTGGAAATGGTGGAGTGGGGGCGGTTTCATTCACTCGCTCATCTTACCTATCCTTTCAGATATATGGCTAAAAACCTGTATCCTGCCGATTACCGGACATGGTGGGATAAGATTGACAATGTTCTGCTTGCCCTTATAAAAAAGGGTATTGCCTTGGAAATCAACACCTCCGGTCTAAGACAGGATATGGGCAAAACAATTCCCGACCCGCTGATTATATGCCGTTTTCGTGAGCTTGGGGGGGAGAGGGTTACAATAGGTTCGGATGCCCATACCCCGGGGAATGTCGGACAGAATATTGAAGATGGTATAGTGGTGGCAAAACAGGCGGGGTTCGAATATATCACGGTATTTCATAAAGGCAGCCCGAAAATGATTAAAATTAATTAATTGTTGTACCTTTTGCTTTTATATTTTATAATATAAGCAATACAGCACACAATCGGAGTTCCCATTTTAATTTAAAGGAGCGTTATATGTGGATAAGCTGCTGAAACTTTTGGATGAGAATGCCCGCCTAACCAATGCCCAGCTGGCAGTTATGCTTGGAATAACCGAGCAAGAGGTAAAAAGTCAGATTTCCCAGCTGGAACGCAACGGAGTAATCAGGGGCTATAAATCAATTATCGATTGGGAGAGAACCGACAGGGCTTATGTTACGGCGTTAATTGAGTTGAAAGTTTCTCCAAAGCGGGACTTAGGATTTGAAGAGATAGCCGAAACAATAATGCGCTTTGATGAGGTTGAAAGCGTTTATCTTATGTCGGGCGGCTTTGACCTTGCCGTTATTGTGAACGGACAGACTTTTAAAGATATTGCAATGTTTGTTGCAAAGCGTTTGTCCACATTGGATTCTGTGCTATCCACCGCAACACATTTTGTCCTTCGGAGATATAAGGACAGCGGAGTCATATTCCTGGGAGAGGAAAAGGATGAGAGAGGGGTACTGTAAACCTATGAGTTATAAGGTGCGGCTGAATCCTGCTCTGGAAAGTTTGAAGCCTTCCGGCATTCGGCGCTTTTTTGATATAGCCTGTGAAATGGAGGATGTTATCTCCCTTTCAATAGGAGAACCGGATTTTTCAACGCCGTGGCATATCAGAGAGGAAGGAATAAAATCATTAGAGAAGGGCAAGACATGGTATTCACCAAATTCGGGCTTAATGAAGCTTAGAGAATCCATTGCCGACTATACAAAAAAGCATAAAGGTTTGAGCTACGACCCTAAGAGTGAGATATTGGTTACGGTGGGGGGTAGTGAAGCAATTGATCTTGGGTTAAGGTCGTTGATTTGCCCGGGGGATGAGGTGCTTATACCCGAACCCAGCTTTGTGTGTTATTCCCCCCTTGCAGAAATGGCGGGAGGAATTCCGGTTTCGATTATTACAAGGGCAGAGGAAGCCTTCAGATTGACCCCCCAGGCTTTGCGGGAGGCAATCACTCCCAATACTCGCCTGCTTATTATGCCTTTCCCGAACAACCCCACCGGGGCGGTTATGAAGCGGGAGCATCTGGAGGAGATTGCCGAGATAATCCGCGAAACGGATATCTTTGTTTTATCCGATGAAATATACGGGGAGCTTACATACGGGCAGCACCCCCATGTCAGCTTTGCCTCTATTAAGGGAATGCAGGAACGCACCATGCTTATCAGTGGATTTTCGAAAGCGTTTGCCATGACAGGCTGGCGGCTGGGATATGCATGCGGGCCCAAAGCCTTGATGAAACAGGTGGTAAAACTCCATCAATACGCCCTGATGTGCGCCCCGACAACGGCACAGTATGCGGCAATTGAAGCCCTGGAAAACGGGGAATCGGATGTTGAGTCCATGCGGGCAGAGTATGATATACGCCGCCGATTTATAGTAGATCGCCTTTGCGAAATGGGGCTGCCGTGCTTTGAGCCGGAGGGAGCTTTTTATGTGTTCCCGTCTGTGGCGGTAACAGGACTGTCGTCCGAAGAATTCAGTCAACGCCTGTTAATGGAAAAAAGTGTGGCGGTTGTTCCCGGAACGGCATTTGGTGACAGCGGGGAGGGCTTTATACGAATATCATACTGTTATTCCCTTAAACATATAACCGAAGCCATGAATCGAATGGAAGAGTTTGTAAGAGAAAATCGTCGTGCATAAAGGTAGAGGTGGTTTGATTTGATAACAGCCTGTTGCCCCGCAAAAATCAACCTATCGCTTAAGATAATCGGTAAGCGGGATGATGGTTATCACCTAATTCATACGGTTATGCAGGCCGTCTCAATATATGAAACGGTCGAGATTGAAAGGCGGGAGTATTCGGGCATTCAGCTTAGGATAACAGGTGCTGATATTCCCGCCGACGAGAGCAATACTGTATACCGCGCCGCCGACTGTTTTTTTAAATATGCAGGCATAAAAGAATGCGGGCTCTTAGTAAACCTTACAAAAAGGGTGCCGGTGGGTGCCGGGCTTGGGGGCGGAAGTGCGGATGCAGCGGCTGTTCTGGTTGCCCTAAATCGGCTTTTTGAAACCGACTTTTCGCCACAAGAGCTTTGCAATATCGGAGCAAATGTTGGTGCAGATGTGCCCTTTTGTATCGTGGGGGGAACGGCGGTCTGTACCGGAACGGGCACAGAAATATCAGCCTTGCCTCCCATTCCCGATTGCCATGTTGTTATAGCCAAGCCCGGGTCAAGCGTTTCAACCGCAGAGGCCTATAAACTGATTGACAATGCGATAAATCTCAGGCATTCGGATATGAGTATTGAGGATGCAATATATTCGGGGGATATTTTCCTTGTTGCAAAAAATCTTACCAATGATTTTGATGCAGTTACGAATTTATCTGATATTGACGAAATTAAAGATGTTATGAAAAGAAATAATACGCTGGGATGCCAGATGTCGGGGAGTGGTTCCTCGGTGTTTGGATTGTTTAATCAAGATAATTTTGCTCAGCTTTGTGCAAATGAACTGAGATGCAAGTTTGAGCATGTTTTTGTATGCCGACCGGATAAAGATGGCCCAAGAATAATAGAAAAAAATAACATAAAGTGATTTATACTGATTCCTCATTAAAACCTTACCAATAAACCGCACAAAAACCCATATATCAAAGCTTTTTGCTTGATTTATTGGAAGTTTTATAATCGGAATTAGTATAAGTCAAAAAATTCCGCCCATACTCCGTACAACGAAACATACGGAAAGGGCGGTTTTTTTAATGAAAACAAATATAAGAATGTCGTTATTTTCTAAGCTAATACGCGCTGTATCTGCCGCTTTAATATTATCACTTATGGTATCATTTTGCGGATTTTCGGGTAAATGCACTCAAATACGGGAGCGGGTACTGCGGCTGCATGTTATTGCAAATTCAGATAACAAGCAAGATCAACACCTTAAGCTAAAGGTCAGGGACACCGTAATTGAAACTGCTGCGAATTTGTTTGATACAGCAAAAAACGAAAAGGAAGCGGCAGAGCAGGCGGGCTTGCGGATGGCGGAAATCCAGGCCGCGGCACAACAAAGGGTTTATGATGAGGGATATGATTACAGCGTGAAGGCTGAGTTGTGCGAAATGTATTTTACAACACGACGGTATGAAAATATCACCCTGCCGGCCGGAATGTATGAGGCGGTGCGGATAAGAATAGGGGAGGGTAAGGGCAAGAACTGGTGGTGCGTAGTCTTTCCACCAATCTGCCTTTCGGCGGCAAGCGAGGCGGCGGAAATATCGGATGTATTGGAGCCTGAACAGGAAGAGATTGTGACCCAACCCCAAAAGTACGAGGTGAGGTTCAAAATTGTCGAGGTGTTCGAGGATATAAAAGGGAAACTGAACACATGGTTTTCCTGAAAATTAATAGCTGGTTTTGAAATTATAAAATCACCCTCGGTTAAAAGCTGAGGGTGATTTTATACTGTTCTCAAGTAAAAGATGTCTTGATTTTTATTTGAGATTAGGATTAATAAACTAATAGCTGAAATGCAGAATATTTTTATAAAACTCATCGACAAACATCAAGGGGCTTTTAATATTTATTTCAAGAGCCAGAAGCAGGCAAATGGTAAATGAAAAGGTGAAAATCAAACCGTAAGCAATCAAAATTTTCTTCTTACCGTTTCTTATCACAGAGGGCAGGTCAATCATAAGCATGATGATAAACACTATTATCAAAATAATCATTATACCTTTACATCCTCCTTCTCTTTTTCCCTGTTCTTCTTGGGAAGCTCTCGAATATATGCAACAATCAGGGTTATAAAGGGAAGAAGCATTTCAAAAATAGGCCAGAAAAATGGTATAATTTCACGAGCAAATGCTGTTTGTTGCATACTGGATTCAAACATAATGAAGGAATATGCCACCAAAAGGGCGGCGACGGGGAGGATAAACGGGCGGAAGGTTTCGATTTTCAGCCAATAGGACAATGCCAATAGGCTGATATAAAAAAGCAGTGTAACCTTGAAAAACAACAGAATTATCAAAAGTATTGCAAACAGAATTTCCATATGCCCGAGTGAATCAAAGAGCCTGATTATTCGCAAGGTTTCAAATGAAGGCAGGGAAAAATATTTTAAGGTGTTACCTAGAATAGCCAGGTCTCTAAGAATTACGGCCAGTAATAACAAGCCGCCCAGAAGAAAGCCGCCCATGAAATACCGCACTAACTTTTTTTGCTTAAAATCAACATAGGGCACTATCATTAAAAAAACAACCAATTCTCCGAAAGGAATCATGGTTATGATGTTAGTGCCTTGTATATAGCTTTTTAATGGTTGATTTAAAATTGGGAGAAAGCTTTCGCGATGCATGATGTTTATAGATACAAGAAATGACAGCAAAAGAATTGCCGAGGATATTAAGATAAAAACGATGCCATATCGTGTCACAACCTCCAGCCCGTAATAAACCGCCCAGGCACATAAAAGGATGAATACTATAATAATCAATACCGGGGGGGTTTTTGACATGGTTGATTTGCCAACGAAAATGCCCAAATCACGCAAATTCAAAGCTGTAAGCGTAAAGAAGAACCACAAATAAAAAGCTGATATTATTTTGCCCCCAATGCGCCCGAAAACCAGATCGTTTATTTCAATAAGATTGCTTTTCGGAAAGGCTTTGGAGAGGGATATATAAATCCAAAGTACCGGCAGGGAAACTATCATGCCAAAAATAATAACCAACCATGAATCCTGATTTACAATGGGTGTAAAAAATGAAGAGAGGAGGGAAGAGGATCTGATAAAACACATGATTGCAAACATAAACTGTAAAGGTGAAATCCTTGATTTTTCAATATTCATGATAATCTTCCAATCTCCATTTGGGGCGATTGTAATATTTTGCCGGTATCCTTTATTTCAACCTTAATTTTTAAGTCAAGCTCAAGCGAAGGAAACAGCTCTTCCCACTGCGGCTTTAGAGTTTTCCACTTTTTTGGATGATGCTTATTAATATAATCTCCAAAACCGTAAATATCAGCCTTCATGCTTTGCACCGATTTAAAACACGACATAATCTCTTTGCGTATTGCTTGCTCTGCCCCTTTTTTCAACTCATCCACAATTTGTTTTGTGTCCATTTCTTCAAAACCCATAAGTTCACCTACAGAAAAGACTCCTTCAATTTCCATCGACATGATAGGTTTTCCGTCAGGCTTAAATATTGTATTCAGCTTATTTTTGGAGGATTTAACATACATTACCGAACTGCCCTGCTTTAGCTTTACAGGTAAATAGCCGCTTTTAAGCTCTCCCATTACCCATGAATAACCTCTTAACTGGTATTCAGTTATCTTTCCGATCATTTTATCCTTTTTAAAAACTGCCATACCCGTTAGCGACAGACGGGTTAAATCCTCTTCCTCAACAATTTTTATTATAGGCAATAGCGGAGAGGTGGTTTCCTCGGTCAGCTTTGATACCAAGGTTAACAAATCTATTCCAAAAAATTTAGAAATGGATCTTTTGTTATCTACCATCCTGCGAATGCCGACCGCCGAATATTTTTCGGCTTTTATCTCGGTGTTTAGAACATCCTTGGCCTTTTCGTCCGCAACAAGCACCATGACCTCCAAACGGGTCTCTTGATCCCTCATGGAAGCATCAAGGTATGGCAGAATACCTGCTTCAGCTTGTTCTCTTCCGAATATTAAAACCTGATTGTGATGCATAAACAAGGTTCTGCTACTGTCATGTCGCAGGGCTTCCAGTGCCTCGATTACATTGCGTTTAACCGAGTCTATTATTATTGTGGCTTTTTCCTCCCCACCCCCGCCTTTTTTATCACCGCCACCTCCCGAACCCAAAGCACCAGGTTTGGCAATTTGAACCGAAACCTCGATTAAACCGGGCTGCTCTGCTTTATCCATTGCCATTCCGGTTACAATATACAGGCTATCGAGTTCCCGAATGTCATAACAACCGGATGCCGTAAAAACAAGAATAAATACCATTAATAAGAATAAAAATTTCTTAAATTTATTAAGCATTATGGGTTTTCCTCCGGGCTACTATTTTTGGAAAGCGGAGAAGGGGGAGTATTTGTTTTGTTTCGCGTTTTGTCCTGGCCTACTATTGCTTTAGGTCTTTTTGACATAAACCATAAAGGCATACGGATATAGCTGTCCTGCATATTATGATTAAAGGTAAGGTTGGTGCAATAGGGGACACCGAATGATTTAAGCGACGCCAGGTGTATTAATACGCCCAGAAAGCCCAGAGCAATTCCGTAAGCACCCAGAACAGAAGCCAGGACAAGAAAAATAATCCTTAATATCGAAGCGGCCTCGCTTTGGTCGGGCACAGCAAATTCCGCGACGGCCGTAATTGCGATGGTTATTACCATAGGTGCTCCAACCAAACCCGCCGTGACAGCCGCTTCACCCATAACCAGTGCCCCCACAATACTGATTGCCTGTCCAAGCGGGCGGGGTAATCGAACCCCTGCTTCCCTCAAAATTTCAAATGAAAGAATTAAAATAATAGCTTCCAAAGTTGCTGGGAAAGGCGTTCCCTCACGGGCGGATATAATTGTAAGCAGCAGGGTTGTGGGAATTAATTCTTGATGATAGGTGGTAAGGGCAATAAAAAAAGCGGGAGCAGAAACGGTTATAATAAAAGCCAAATACCTGAAAATTCGCAGCAAGCTTGCGAAATAGGGGCGAATATAATAATCTTCGGAAGTCTGAAAGCTCTCTAAAAGAAGCATGGGCGCGGTTGTTACAAATGGAGAACCATCCGATATTATTGCAACGCGTCCCTCAAGCATTCTCGCGGTTATTACATCCGGCTTTTCGCTGTAACCGACCGTTGGAAAAAGTGAAAAAGGGTGATCCTCGATATATTGTTCGATATAACCCGAATCCATGATGGCGTCGGTGTTGATCGATTTAAGTCTTGCCTTAACGGTATCCACAATATTCGGGTCTGCCACACCATCTATATAGGCAACGCAGACATTTGTATCGGTTTTTTCTCCAATGCTCATATGATCAAGCCGGAGATTTGCGCTTTTTATTCGGCGGCGAATTAGTGCGGTGTTTGTACGAAAATTCTCGGTGAAGCCTTCACGCGGACCCCTGACCACCGATTCGGTTTGAGGCTCTGTGATACTACGCTTTTCCCAGCCCTTTGAGCTTATTATAAGTGCCTTATCAAAGCCCTCGGATAAAAATACGGTGTCACCCGAAAGACAGCTTTCCACCAATTCGCCAATTGTATATTTTTCGGTGATATCACCCGAACAGAGAATGGTTTGACGCACCGTATCGAGTGTTTTTTGCATGGAACTTGTTTGGAATGGACTCAGATTTCTGTTCATAATCAAGGGCTTCATTATGCTCTCGGTAAGTATTTCGTTGCTTACAAGTCCGTCAACAAAAACAAGAGCCCCCTTCAACTGAAAGTCTTCACCATATCGAAATTCATGCATCTTGATATCGCTGCTGGTCCCCAGCAGCTTGCGTATATATTCAAGGTCGGCGGTAAGATTTCCTGATATGAGGGTTTCCTGAGTTTTCTTTGAATCGTCCTCCGGTTTGGGCGGATGATTGTTTTGCTCTGTTAAACGGAAAAACCCATACCGAAGTTTTTTATTGATATATTTAAACATATATCCATTCCTTTTTTTGTTAGTACGGTTAGTGTTATCTGATTAAGCAAAAAAATACAGATACATATAATAATAATATCAATATACTATTCACAAATAATGAAAATTAAAGTATAATAAGCGTTATATAGTCGAATTATTGGTGGCTTTGGTTAATTGGCGACTATATTAGCTTGCTATATACATTTCGGTCGGGGTGAAAGAGTTGAATAAGAAGCTCATTATAGTATGCATTATCTTTGCGGCTATTGCGGCGGTTTCGGCTTCATTATACGCATTGTTTTATTTTAATATAATTCCAAAGAAAATATATACTGCCGAAGACTTCGGTATAGATACCATCAAGAGCGACGTTGATAAGGATGGCGACAGTCTGGATGATTTCACCGATATATTATTGAGTGCAAGGGATTACCTAAAAACAAAGCCCGAATATAAAAGCGAGTATTACGCAGGGGGGTATCCGCCTCAGGGCGAAGGGGTATGCACCGATGTAATTTGGGCGGCTTTAAAAGGGGCGGGCTATTCATTAAAAGATTTGGTTGATTTTGATATATTGCATAACACCCAATCCTATCCGGGGGTGAATATGACACCGGACAAAAACATAGACTTTCGGCGGGTCAGAAATCTGCTGGTGTTTTTCAAGCGGAAGGCTGAATCGCTGACTTTGGAAACAGACAAGATTTCAGAATGGCAGCCTGGGGACATTGTCGTTTTTGACGGTCATATTGCTATTGTTTCGGATAAGAGAAATAAAAAAGGCGTTCCGTATATTCTGCATAACGGTGGACAGCCGGTATTAGAGGAGGATGCAATGACACGCTATAACATAGTTGGTCATTTTAGATGGAAGGGCTTTGCAGACGAGTAGGCCCAGCCGAAATAAAGGGAAGTGTATTGAAAAGGAGGCAGAATCGGGAAACGAAAAATCTTGATTCTAGAATTTAATGAACAACTCAAAAAAGTACAAACTCTGCGACATGTTGTTTTGCCTTTCAGAGGCTATCGATTTAATCTCTCCTAGGCTTAATTGTCATCACCAAAAGGTGGCCTACCTTTCATACAGGCTTGCCCAAAAAATAGGTATGACTGAAAAAGAGCAACGCAACATTTTATTACAGGGGTTAATGCATGACATTGGTGCTCTATCTCTGGACGAACGCCTTTCACTGCTGGAGGAAGAGCCCGGCATGACAAGCAGTCATGCTTTCAGAGGCGGAAAATTGCTTTCCGGTTGTTTGCCGCTGCAATCTCTGGCGGATGGCGTCAGATATCACCATATACCCTGGAATAACGGACAAGGAAGGTATTTTAATAATCATCCCGTGCCGATGGAAAGCCATATTTTGCACCTGGCCGACCGCGTTTGCGCATCCTTCCCAAATACTCCGAATATTCTTGCAGATACCGGTGCTGTACTGTCAAAGATAAAGCTACAGGAAAATGTGTTTTTTGCACCTGAAATAGTGTCAGCGCTTTATGAACTTGAAGCTAAAGAGCATATCTGGCTAGAGCTTGCCGATGTTGCTCCGTTGAGATTATTACCCGAAGCTGCAATAGATGATTCTAAGATTGGTCTGGATAGTGTGTTATCCATAGCAAAAATCTTCTCGCATGTTATTGACTTCAGAAGTCACTTTACCGCCACACATTCGGCGGGGGTTGCCCATATAGCCGAAAAACTTGCCGAGCAGGCAGGAATGGACCATGAAGAACGCAAGAAGATTCTTATTGCAGGGTATTTGCATGACCTTGGAAAGCTTGCTGTTCAGGGCTCTATTCTTGAAAAGCCCGGCAAGCTGGATTACAGGGAATTCAGTGAAATCCGTTCTCACTCCTTCTACACATACAAGCTACTCAATATGATTGGTGGCTTTTCAACCATAAATCAATGGGCATCACTCCACCATGAAAAGTTGGATGGCAGCGGTTATCCTTTTCATATGAAGGCAGAGCAATTATCTCTTGGCTCACGGATTATGACGGTTTCGGATATTTTCAACGCAATTACGGAAAACAGGCCGTATAGAAAGGGAATGGAGAAAAACGAAATTATCGGAATTATCAAAGGGATGTCGGATGATGGTTTGATTTGTCCATATGTGGCCAACATCCTGCTTGAAGATATTGATTTTTTCAGCAGCCTATCAAAAGCAACCCAAAAGCTTGCCGCAGATGATTATGATAAATTTTTTCGTGATGACGATAAAATAGCCATCTGAAAATTCCAATCAACTGATTTTATTGTCTCAACTATTGGTTTAAAACCTTCGCCTTCCAGGCGAAGAATTTGAGACGGTGTTGACCGATAAATTCTTCGCGCCCTTTGGAAGCGTAGGTTTTAAACATTCGGATGGCAGCTGGCGCACAAAGGTTAGTAAAAGGGCTTTAGACGGCTTCCAGCCGCCAGCTGGACCCCTCGGCTTTCAGCCGAGGGTGGTTGAGTTGAGAACAGTATAAGGAGTGAAGGAGCTGGAGTATTTTAAATATGGGCAAAAAGAGATGTCATATTTAAAAAGTAAAGATAGGCTGCTTGGTAATGTAATAGACAGGGTGGGGTTTATCCGGCGTGAGGTAATGCCGGATACTTTCAAAGCCCTGGTGTTTAATATTGTCGGCCAGCAGATATCGCCCAAAGCCGCCCAAACCGTAAATAACCGCATAACAGCCTTGCTCAATAATATCACCCCGTCAACTGTTTTCGGGGCATCTGCGGACGAGCTTTGTGCCTGCGGATTATCGGGGCGAAAGGTTGGGTATATTAAGGGAATAGCAGACCGAATTATCAATGACCGTCTTGATCTTGCCGACCTAAACAATCTTTCTGACAAGGACATAATAAAGGCTCTTACAGCATTGCCGGGTATCGGAATTTGGACGGCAGAAATGCTGATGATTTTTTCGATGCAACGCCCCGATATAATTAGTTACGGCGATTCCGCCATCAGGAGGGGCATGAAGAGGGTATATCTACTGGATGAACTGACTTTAGAGCAGTTTAATATATATCGCAGCAGCTATTCACCATACGGTACGGTTGCCTCATTTTATTTATGGGCGGCATCCAAGGGAGATTAGCGCAGGAAAGGAAGGCGTATGTTAACCATAATTCACAACATCCTCATAAAAACGGGAATAGGTGAAAAATCTGCGGAAAATGTTTCGTACATTGTTCTGGCCATTATAATTTTTATATTGTGTTTAATATCTGTTTGTATTGCCAGGGTGATTACAAACAGTATTATTATAAGATACATCAAAAACAACAAGATTAATTGGGATGATGCCCTGATTGAAAGCGGAATGATCAAGCGGCTTTTTCATATAATACCCATTGCGATTGTTAAGGCTTTTGTGTCCGATTTCGGTCGGTATTCATTTTTGGCGGATAAGGCGATTGATGTTTACCTGACCTTTTTTGTTCTCTTAATAATCGACTCTGCACTCAACGCCATTGATATAATATACTCGAAACGCGAGATTTCAAAAATCCGTCCCATAAAAGGTCTTTTACAGGTTATAAAAATTGCCTCCTTTATTATCGGAGGCGTTGTAATTATTGCAGATCTTTTGGATAAAAGTCCGGTGGTTATGTTAAGCGGAATAGGCGCCATGACTGCTGTGTTTTCTTTGATATTCAAGGATTCTATATTAGGTTTGGTCGCGGGAATTCAGCTTTCTGCAAATGATATGGTACGCATCGGTGATTGGATTGAGATGCCGAAATATTCGGCGGACGGCGATGTTATAGAGATCTCTCTTAATACCGTAAAGGTACAGAATTTTGATAAAACCATCACCACAATACCGGCTTATGCTCTGATTTCCGATTCTTTTAAAAACTGGCGAGGTATGGAAAACTGGGGAGGGCGACGGATTAAACGGGCGGTAAACATTGATGTGAACAGTATAAGCTTCTGTTCGGATGATTTTCTGGAAAAGCTTAAAAGCAACAATCTTTTAAAAGATTATATTGAAACACGGCAATCCGAAATTGATGAATACAACAAAAAGATGGGGCTTGACCCTGTCGGAGCGATAAACGCAAGGCGTTTGACCAATATCGGTGTATTTAGAGAGTATATTACACGGTATCTGAAAAACCATCCGGGAGTAAGCGGTGAGATGATACAGATGGTAAGGCAGCTCTCTCCGGGGGAGAACGGCTTGCCCATCGAGATATATGTTTTCGCCAACGATACACAGTGGACTAAATACGAAAATATCCAGTCTGATATTTTTGATCATATTTTATCGGTAGTCGGTCTTTTCGGGCTTAGGGTATATCAGAACCCTACCGGGCGTGATTTTTCGACCCGAACGGATGCTAATTCCGATTATTTTGGAGGAAAAAATGAAAAATGAGTTTTCCCGTACCCGTCTTCTTTTGGGAAATGAAGGGATGGAAAAGCTAAAGAGCTCAACCGTAGCCGTATTCGGAATAGGGGGAGTAGGTTCGTATGCAGCCGAGGGGCTTGCCCGAAGCGGCGTCGGGAAGCTGATACTCATAGATCATGATAAGGTCTCTGTTACAAACATTAACCGTCAGCTGATTGCCACCCAAAAGACGATTGGGCGGTTGAAGGTTGAGGTAATGCGGGAACGGATTTTGGAAATCAATCCTGATGCTCAGGTTGACATTTACCCCCTATTCTATAACGCGGAAACCGCCCAGACCATTAATATGGACGGGTGTTCTTATATTGTGGATGCTATCGATACCGTTTCATCCAAGATTATGCTGATTCTGCACGCCAAGGAGGCGGGCATTCCGATAATCAGCAGTATGGGGGCGGGGAATAAGCTTGATCCTACCAGGTTTGAGGTAACCGATATTTATAAAACCTCGGTTTGCCCATTAGCAAAGGTAATGCGGCACGAACTCAGGCAGAGGGGTGTTTCGGGATTAAAGGTTGTTTATTCCACCGAGCCTCCGTTAAAGCCGGATGAAAGCAGCCGATTTAATTATGATGGCTGTTTGCCGGAATCTACCGCCGGCCGGCAGGTACCCGGCAGTGTTTCTTTTGTGCCCTCGGTAGCGGGGCTTATTTTAGCCGGAGAGGCTGTAAAGGATATAATAGTTTAGTAAATAAGAAAAAATAGACTATTGTTAAACCCATGAAAGTTAAGTATCATCAAGGTAAAGCATATATTAATCCCCTGATTGCCCGAAAAGAGCGGCGGTCAGTTTAATGAAAGGATTTGAATTTAAAATGAAAAAGCTTAAGATCGGTATTGTTGGTTGCGGGGGTATTGCAAATGGTAAACATA
>JAQWBK010000127.1 GCA_028706415.1 Oscillospiraceae bacterium
ATAGGAAATCTGCCCATATCGGGTAAAATTACAGGTACTCAAAAAATCCTAAAGTTGTTTTGTTGAATTGATTTTTGGTGATGCAAAATCTTTTTTAAAAAAGTCCTACAAAAACTTGACACGGACCTTGCGAATATCGCCTGTTTACATTATAATGTGTTAGGGTTATAATGTAATCGTTTATGTAAAATTTTGGATGTGACCACCGGGGGGTAAAGAACCCCCCCCCCATAAAATAAATTACAGCAGGTATATGCGGAGGTATTAATACATGTCGTATAAGATTGAGTTCATAGACTTTATGGTTGATTCGGGGGTTCTGACATTTGGGGATTTTGTAACCAAGAGCGGGCGTAAAACCCCTTATTTTATCAACACGGGGAACTACCACACCGGCGCACAGGCGGCCCGTCTGGGCAAGTATTATGCAGCCTGCGTTCAAGAGAATATCGAGGGCAAAATTGATGCTCTTTTCGGGCCGGCCTATAAAGGAATTCCGCTTGCGGTTGCATGTTCCATCGCATTATCCAGCCAATACGGGCGGGACATAAACTACTGCTTCAACCGCAAGGAGGTAAAGGACCACGGCGAGGGGGGCGGCATGGTAGGATATAAATTGAAATCGGGGGACCGGGTGGTTATCATCGAGGATGTAATTACGGCGGGAACGGCAATGAGGGAATGCCTTCCGCTTTTGAAGGCGGCCGCAGATATTGAGATTGCGGGCTTAATAGTGTCGGCAGACAGAATGGAGCGGGGGCAGAGGGAGCTGTCGGCAATTCAGGAAATAAAGGCCGAATACGGCATTGAAACCTATCCCATAGTGACCGTTCGGGAGATAATCGATGCCCTGCACAACCGGCCGGTGAAGGGTAAAGTCGTGCTGAATGATGAAATGCGCGAAAAGATGGAGAGCTATCTTACCCAGTACGGAATTAAGTGATGATTATATAATTATAAAAACTTGCTTGAAAGGTAGTTATGTATGCTGAAAATTGAGAATTTTTCTAAAAGCTATAAGGGCGGGAAAAAGGCGGTAGACGATTTAAATCTGCACATCAAGGCAGGGGATATTTTTGGATTTATCGGCCACAACGGGGCGGGTAAAACCACCACCATCCGTGCCATTGCAGGTGTTTTGGATTTTGAGGAGGGGGACATCTTGGTGGACGGGATATCCATCCGCCGGGATCCGGTAGCCTGCAAACAGATACTGGCATATATCCCCGACAATCCGGATTTATATGATTATCTCACCGGTATTAAGTATCTGGGCTTTATCGGGGATATATACGGCATCGGCAAGGAGGAGCGTGAAGCCGATATCAAGAAATATTCCGATATGTTGGGACTGACCGATAATTTGGGCGACCTGATTTCGTCATATTCCCACGGGATGAAGCAGAAGCTGGCGGTAATTTCCGCCCTTATTCATCATCCAAAGCTGCTCATTCTGGATGAACCCTTTGTGGGGCTGGACCCCAAAGCCTCCCACACCCTGAAGGAAATAATACGGGAAATGTGCGCCCAGGGCTGTTCGGTTTTCTTTTCAACCCATGTTCTCGAAGTGGTAGAAAAGCTATGCAATAAAATTGCAATTATTAAAGGCGGCAAACTTATTTCATGTGGTGATACCGATAAGGTTAAGGGCGATAAAAGTCTTGAAGATGTATTTATGGAGCTGATTGACCATGAATAAATTGTGGATACTTCTAAAGGTACAGATTTTGGGTTTATTCGGAATAAGCAAATTTCTGCATTCGAAGGATAAAAAGGAAAGGTCCAAGTTCATCCGCTTTTTTCTGCTGTTTATTTTCGTGTTTTTCTCCCTGCTGTACACCATAGTAATGTACGATTATGCTATCATCTCTTCTTTAAACAGCATAGGGCTTCCGCAGCTTATGCCTGCCCTGATGATGGCGGTTGCGTCGCTGATTACCTTGGTCACCACTATATATAAGGCGAACGGGCTGCTAATCGGCTTTAAGGATTTTGATATGACCATGGCAATGCCGATTAAAACATCGACGGTGGTTGCCTCCCGTTTGCTGCTTCTTTATCTTATGAATGCGGGTTTCTGCCTGCTTATCACCCTGCCTTCGGGGATTATTTATTCGTTATTTGTGCCTCAATCCCCGCTGTTCTTCGTGTATCTGACCCTGCTGACACTTTTTGTTCCCTTGGTTCCCATGCTTATCGGAACGGCACTCGGCTTGCTGATTTCGGCGGTATCCTCCCGCTTTCGACATGCCAATGTGGTTAATATAATATTGGCTTTAATACTTACCTTGGCGGGCATGTCATTGTCGTTTGCTTTTCCGACTATTATAACCAATCCCCAGGCTTTCAGCAAGGTATTGATGAACTCGGTTTACAGGATATACCCTCTAACCGGCATATACACCCGGGCTTTATGCCAAACCGATACCCTCTCCCTGCTGCTGTTTGTTTTTATTTCAATAATATTGTTTGCCTGCTTTGTGTTTCTTATCGGCAAATATTTCAAATATCTCAACACGGTGTATACAACCACGCGCGCCCGCTCAAATTACCGTATGAAGTCCCTGGAAGTGTCTTCGGTTATCGCAGCACTTTATAAAAGGGAATTGCGCCGCTATTTTGCATCCATAATATATGTGCTTAATACCGCATTTGGAATGGTGATGGCGGTTATCATGGGGGTCGCCCTGTTGGTTTTCAAGCCGGCGCAGTTTGAAACCATACTGGAAATCCCCGGCTTTGCAGATATAATTGTAACACTTGCCCCCATGGTTCTGGTCACCTTTGTCTGCTTGAGCTGCACAACCTCCAGCTCAATATCCCTTGACGGCAGAAGCTTCTGGATTCTAAAATCACTGCCGGTAAAGGCCGAAACGATTTTTTTATCCAAGATAATGGTTAATCTGACCATAACCCTGCCGCTATCCTTGATAAGCTCGGTACTGCTTTCAATTGCCCTCAAAATGAATTTCATTCAAGTTGTGTTTATGCTGCTAACCCCCGCAGTCTTCGCGGTTCTGACGGCAGAGGTCGGATTATTCCTGAATTTGATGTATCCCAACTTCAGCTGGACAAACGAAACCGCGGTGGTTAAGCAGAGTATGCCTACCTTAATAACGACTTTGGGTGGGATGGGGGTATCGGTAGCGTTGCTTGTTGGTCTTACCAAGCTGCCGCAGTCTTTTCAGCTGCCCGGTCTGGTGGCAATAACCGTGATTGTGGCTGTAGCCGACCTGATTTTATACCGTCTGCTAAAAACAAAAGGGGTAATAATATTCCGAAAATTACAGTGCTGATACTAAAAATTTATTGCGCTCCGGGCGCGGAAAGGCAGTGCCATGCCAAAAAAACAATTTCTTGAAGCCGGACAGATTGTGGGCACCCACGGCATCCGCGGAGAGATTCGTGTTCTTCCCTGGTGCGATTTGCCCCAGGTGTTATCAACCCTTAATGTGTTATATTTCGACGGGGGGAAGACGCCGGTTAAGGTTAAATCCCGCCCCCATAAAAATATTGCTCTAATGAAAATCGAGGGTGTTGATAATGTGCAGGATGCGGCGGCATTGCGGGGACGGATGCTCTATCTTGACAGAAACGACTTGACCTTGGACGAGGGAAGCTATTTTATTGCAGACTTAATTGGAATAAAGATTATCGATGCCGACAGCGGCCAGGAATACGGCATTCTTTCAGAGGTCAGCGCCACGGGTGCCAATGATGTTTACCATGTTAAAACAGATAACGGGGAGGTCTTGATTCCTGCCGTACCCTCCTTTATTATCGAGACCGATATTGACAAAGGATTTATGAAAATCCGGCCTATAAAAGGATTGTTTGATGATGAGATTTGACCTGTTGACCCTCTTTCCGGAAATGTGCGAGGTTGTGTTTAACCAAAGCATTCTGGGGC
>JAQWBK010000128.1 GCA_028706415.1 Oscillospiraceae bacterium
CCGGTTTATATAAATCATCGTGTGACAGCCATGAGAAATAGTCGCCCTTCATGTTTTCAATTCCCAGATTTAAAGCAGAGGATACTCCCCCGTTTTCCTTTGAAAAATACCTGATTTTATCCCCATACGATTTTGCAACCTTCTCGGTTGCTCCCTCATCATTGGAACCGTCATTCACCACAACAATCTCAATATTCTTATATGTTTGGGCAAGTGCGCTGTCAACAGCCTCGGCCAGATAATTCGAGCCGTTATATACCGGAATAACGATTGAAACAAGTGGATTTATCATTTATTATTGACCGTCCTTTTGCACAAAGCTAAAAATTTTTATACTTTAAACTTTCCCTCTTAATTTATTCATAACTATTAAAAGCAGATAAACCGCCAACGACAGCCTTAACTTCGCACATATAAAAAAACCTTCCAATGAACCGCCATATGACCTACCGAAAGCTGCTTTACTGCTTTGACATATCGCGGACTAGCCAACAACCGCCTGAGTTCTTTTATCTTCCTTGTTGCTTTCTTGTCGCTTATAATGCAGTTTATACCCAAGCCGATCATGCCCAGGGCAATCCTGTTCTGCAAGCCTTGTTTAAAGTCGTCGTCCATCTGGTTTTCGGCAATATATGATTCCATAATATCAAATAAATGATCCCACTGACCGGACAAATTCGGTTTGTGGTTGGATGTGCTGGATGATTCGTTATCCTTGCGATAATGATAAAAAGGTTTCTTTATATAAACCGCTTTTTGCACATATTTAAAGTAAAACAGGTTAAAAAGCCCGTCTTCATAGCTCCCGATTTTTGTAACATCATAAAAGCTCAGATTATATTTATCAATAATATCCTTTTTGTACAGTTTGGTGCAAGCCGAACATAAATAATCCTGCTTTTCGGGGCTTGCGAGTTCTGCCCCTATCATGCCCGCATGTCTTCTGTGCAGTATTTTGCACTCTTCACCGGTAAATTCAATGAAATCCTGTTCGAAAGCATATTTGAATAAAGTCTTGTTAGCATATTCCAGCCTGCATGAAAACATGACAACATCGGTATTATACTTTTTTGCATAGTCATATAGCACTTCACAAGCGTTTAATTCCAGCCAATCATCGCCGTCAACAAACAGTATGTATTCACCCGAGGCAAGCTTCATCCCATTATTTCTTGTGTATGATAATTTCTGATTACTTTGGTTCAAAACGATTACTCGTTCATCCTTTTGGGCGTATTGATTTAATATTTCGGGCGATCCATCCGGGCTACCATCGTTTACGCATATTATTTCAATATCCTTCATGGTTTGATTTATCAGACTGTCAAGGCAAGCTGCAATATATTTTTCAATGTTATAAACAGGTATGATGATGCTGATTTTCGGGTTAGACATCAGTTATCCTCCGCGCTGAACTTTTTAATTTTTACAAAGCCAATATCCTCTTTCAGTATTTCCTGCATTTCCTTCTTTTTTGCATCATTTATTTTACCGTATACCGAATAGTTTATATCAAAGTTGTGCTTCTCTTTTAATAGCTTTGCGTTTTTTAGTATATATTCATCTGTTTTCCCGATAACCTTGGCAGGCACCCCGGCGGCAACACAGTTCTCGGGTATGTCCCTTGTAACCACACTGCCGGCAGCAATAATTGCATTGTCCCCAATTCTGGTATTTAACAATATTGTGGAGCTAGCTCCCAGAAAAACGTTATTTCCAATTTTGATGGTGCCGATTTTCCTATATCCCAGTTCCTCAACCATTGTATCGTCGTGCGCCAACAGCTGAACCTTGTTGGCAACCGTGACATTATCGCCGAACGATATCAGCCAGCAATTGGTGATATCAAATTTTGTGCTTCCCTGTCTGCAAAAATTCTTGCCTATTTTCATTCCCTTTTTCTCATAATACCAGGTCGGAAGATCGCCGTATTGAATAAATCTTGCAATACCGGCCATTACTTTAACTAATTTTCTTTTTAACCCCATATCAGCATCTCTTCCTTTAGGTCACCTCTAAAAAACCCCTTCCGGTGTCTTCCGGCACAATTTCCTCCGGACTGCGTCAAACCTCCTCGTAAGGCGGAAAGCCTTGCTTCGTCGGCTTTCCTTGTCCGACAAAAATTCTGCTCGGAATCCGTTCAAAACAGGTTTTTAGAGGTGACCTTTATTCTTCTAAAGCGATTAAATATACCGCTTCTAATTCCTTCTGGACTTTTTCTATGGTGAATTCATCTATGGCCAATGAATTAATCTGCCCACACCGCCGTCTTAAATCTGAATCATTATGAAGTTTTAAAACAGCTTCTTTAAATCCATTTACATCATCGGCACTGCACAAAAGCCCTCCCTTGCAGTCCTCAATCAAATCGATATTTCCGCGTATATCGGAGCAAACAACCGGCAGCCCGGCGGCCATGGCTTCCATCATGGAAACAGGCAAGCCCTCGTGATAGGACGGAAAGGTGAAAACATCCGCAATCTTTAAAATCTCCGGAATATCTCTCCGATAGCCGGCAAAAATTACCTTGTCCGACATATGTAAGGAGCAACAGACATCCTCAAGTTTATTTTTGAGCGGCCCCTCCCCGCAGATAAGGTAATATATATTTGGATTATCAATCTCGGATATTGCCTGAATAATGGTTTGGTGGTTTTTGTTACTATTTAATTCCCCGATGGAAAGTATAAGAAAAGCATCCTCGGGAATTCCGAATTCGGATCTTTTTTCTGCTTTATCAACCCTGGCATTTATTATGGATTGAAGATTCAACCCTATTCCATGGATGAATTTCGCCGTAGTTGAGTTCCATTTACCTAGAACAGCGAATTCTTCTTGATTAATTGCCAAATTGGCATCCATTTTGCCGCAAATCCATTTTTCTATGGGGCGGTATACCATCCGGCTTTTTAATGAGCTGCCTTTATAAAAGGACATGCCGTGTGGGGTATAAAAAAATTTTGCCTTTAACCGCTTTGACATAGCAAGACTTGTTATTAAACCGCCTGTTTCGGTATGGCAATGAATCATATCGAAATTTTCTTTTTTAAAAAGTCTTCGACAGCACCTGATTGCCTGAATGTTTTTAATCAATGAGCCTCTCTCAAACGGAATTTGATGAGTGACAATGCCTTCATTTTGCAGTTTCTCTTTATAAATTCTGTTATGCTCAAGCGTTTCAATATCTCCGGTTTCAAAATTCGCCGCAATATGAATTTCACATTTTGAAGCCTTTAAAGCATTTATGTTTGCAATGTTAAAACGCTCATGAACCGACGACATAGGCGCTAATAATAATACCTTTTTCATACCATCTTCCACTTCATTTATTTATCTCTTTGCATACCAGCCCATATAAAAACTTGATCTCTTCTTCCCCATATCTTTGGTCAATTGTTATGGGGATGATGTTTTCTGACAGCCAATATTCAAATTTGGATTGGTCAAGCTCCCCCAGCAGGTAGCTCCACCAATGCCCTTGAAAATGCTTGGCGTCGAGAAGCTTTTGCAGCAAATCGTCCCTCTCAACAACAAGAGGGTAAACCATGGGAACGCAGGTGTCATCATAATACATATTTGGATTTATCAGATTAATATCATTAAACAACATACTTGCGGTGGAATAATTCTCTCTTCTCTTATTTTTGATAAGGGTATAATCGGTTCCGTCGAGTATGGTGTGGGTCAGCTTAGACATAAGTTTTATATCCGATTCATCAATGCGTTTCTCGTTTTTCATTCGGCTCTCATATGTTTTGCCTTCACAGCCGTACTCGATTCGTTTGAGTAAAAAATCGGAAGTGTCGGAGGAGTAGTCCGAATTATATTCATCCGAATATTTATCCGCATTGTTCCCAATTACATAGGCTCCGTCCGGAACCCCCATAAATTTACGCGCCG
>JAQWBK010000030.1 GCA_028706415.1 Oscillospiraceae bacterium
TGCCCCTCAAGTGTAAGGTCGCCGGTTTCTATGTTTAGCCGATTAATATGCAGCTCCTCACCCTTAACCGTCAGCTCACCTAAATCTGTATAAATCACCACCGTCATGTCGTCAAAGCTGTCCACATCGGATACACCCGACACCGTCAAAGCATGTCGGTCCTCCAGAATTATATGATGAGGCATTTGTACCGTTGTTTTTACCTCGGGCATTACCGCCACTCCTTTACCACATAGCTGTGAACAAATATCGTGAGAAAAGCCTTGCCGCGTTGTTCGCGCATATACCAGTAACTCATCACACTTTCCAATGAGCGGCTGTTATTACGCTATGTTTTTATAGTCGGACGGGCAAGGACTTTCCTCTTTCGCCCCGAGGATGAACTTTAACCGCAGAGCAAAATCCGGCTTACTGCCGAATAGGGTTCAGTTAGATTCTATGTTGGTTCAGGAGTTTATATGACCAAAAATTAATATTATACTGATCTCAAGTATTAGGGCAAAATGCGATATAACAAAGATGCATCATTTTTTGAAGTGAATTCCTGTATAGATACTATTTCTGCCTTAACGGTTCTTGCACCCAATGAAATTTCAAGAACATCCCCCTCCTTAACCTCATAAGATGCACGGGCCGTTTTACCGTTTATGCTTACACGCCCCCCATCGCAGGCCTCTTTGGCGACCGTGCGCCGTTTTATAAGGCGGGAAACCTTTAAATATTTATCGAGCCGCATAATAAATCCATGTCCTTTCTAATCAGAAAGCCGCCCAAAAAGGGCGGCTTTCATCAAATAATCGACTTATTTCGAAACTGCATCCTTGAAGCCCTTGCCTGCTTTAAATACAGGTTGCTTTGATGCGGGTATGATAATGGTTTCTTTTGTCCGGGGATTACGACCGGTTCTTTCCTGACGCAAGCGAACATCAAACGTGCCAAAGCCCACTAATTGAACCTTGTCGCCGGAAGCTACGGATTCCACTATGGAATCAAGCACGGCGGATACCGCTTTCTCAGCATCCTTCTTTGTCAAGCCCGACTTCTGAGTAACTGCAGCAACCAATTCCACTTTGTTCATTTTATTACCTCCATTGATTTTATACACCAGCGGGTAAAACTCGCATGGATGATTAAATATTATCCGTGCTTCCTGCATCGGAAACGGATTTTGCCTTTGACCAAAGCTCGTCCAGTTTTTCAACTGATGCCTTTGTCATATCAATACCCTGTTGCTCAGCCAGTGACTCAACAACTGAAAAACGACGTATAAATTTATCGCACGAGGCAGAAAGGGCCTGCTCTGCGTCACAATGTATAAATCTCGAGACATTAACGGCAGAAAACAAAACATCCCCAAGCTCGTCCTCCATCATGGCAGGGTCACCGCTCTCGATAGCGCGTTCAAGCTCTTCTTTTTCGCTTTCCAGTGACTGTAATGCCCCCGAAACCTCCTGCCAATCAAAGCCCTGGCGGGCGGCGCGGTTTTGCACCTTTGCGGAGCGCATCAGGGCAGGTAGCGTCTTCGGAACCGAGCGCAGTAAATCTGCTTGAGATTTACCGCCCTTTGTCTCGCGTTTAATTTTATCCCAGTTTTTTAATATCTGTTCGGCATCGTCCGCCTGCACATCACCAAACACATGTGGGTGACGGACAATCAGCTTTTTACAAATCCCGTCTGCAACATCGTCAAAACTAAAGTTCTTTTTCTCTTTTTCCATCTGGGCGTGAAATACTATTTGGAGCAGTACATCACCCAGCTCCTCACAAAGAAGATCGGGGTTATTTTGATTGATTGCCTCGATTACTTCGTGTGTTTCTTCCAGAAAATTAGAACGGATACTCTGGTGTGTCTGTTCTCTGTCCCATTGGCAGCCTTGAGGGGAACGCAGCAAGTGCATAATTTCCAGTAAATCCTCAACCCTATATCGTTCCTTTTGCGTAAAATCCACAGGCATAAACCGTCCCCCAAGCCGACCACAGCAAAGCTTTTCCTCTTATATTTCCTATATTACCCTATCCAATTGAATTTTGCAAGTATTTGCGCAATTTTTTGTCCTTTTGGCAGCATCAATACATCTTCACGATTAATTGCCTTTATGGTCATTAAAATCCAAATGTAGACAATTACCGCAATTATAATAGCACTAATGGTTGCAACCGTGCCCGAGGTCACCTTGGAAAGCAGCCCGTTAGATGCCCATGCCGCCGCGCTGCTGCATATTGCAGCAAAAGTAGGCTTGATGAAAATTGAGCGCCATTTCATCTGTGTATTCAAAGAGCGGCGCAGAGCATACAGGCTGAGGACTACCATTACGATATAGCAAGCAAGGGTGCTGTAAGCTGCCCCCATTATATTTATTCGTGGATTCAGTACAAGCACCAAATTCAAAATCAGCTTTACCGCTCCGCCCACCAATACGATTTTTGCGGGGATATCGGCGCGTCCGATAGCCTGAAACATGGCGTTGATGGGGGCAACAAGGCATATGAAAATAACCGCAAACCCCAGCACCTCAAGTTGCGGACCTGCAACCAAGGCATTATACGGCTCATATATCAGGCTCATAATAGGCCGTGCCATGACAGATAACCCCAAGCCGGCAGGCAGAGAAATTAAAAGGGTAATCCGAAGAACGGTTGAAACCATTTTACGAAGGTGGTTGCTATCCCGAAGCTCCCACGCCGAGGTAATAACCGGCAGGGCACTTATACCCAGTGAGAGGGTGATGTTGGGGATAAGGTTTACATATGTCATGGCAATATCTCGGTTTGCCGTCAGAAAAGCTATTATATCAACCGTTTTACTTTCCTCTATTGCTTTGGAAAAAACCTGCTGAATTATGTCGCTGTTCTTTGTGACCACGACCGACAAACTTTTCTGAAGCGATACCACATCAATAAGTGTTGTCAGCTGCGTCGCCAATGTACCCAGTGCAACCGGTATGGCAAACCTCAGCAAAAGACGAAATACCTGACTTGAGTGCTGCGGCTTTGGAGCCTTTGAAAGCTCCTCTCCCGTAATGCCGTTTCCAAGACGCCGATAGCGTACCATTAAATAGGCAAGGGAAAAAAACGACCCTGCCGTTACTCCTATCATACCACCTGCAGCTATATACGGCAGACTTATGTTAAGCGCCTGCTGAGCGGTGTCTGCATGCCTGCCAAACACCTTCCCGCCCTGTTCGAACTGCCACTGCCCCAAATGCAGTGCACCGGCAGCAAGGGTCAAACCAAAAATTAACTTTCCCACCGCTTCGATTATCTGTGAAATGGCGGTGGGTATCATGTTTCGTGAGCCCTCATATACCCCACGGTATGCCGAAATCATACAGCAAAACAAGATTGAGGGTGCCATGACAATCATAGACAGGGTGGTATTGGGCAACCCGACAAATCGGGGGTAAATAAAGGCGGCAAGCAGCATCAAAAATGTTCCTACAGTACCGGTGATTAAAAACACCCGCTTGGCTACACGGTGTATAACCCCAATATCACGGTACTGCCCCAAAGCAAGACTTTGCGAAACCATTCGTGAAACTGCAATGGGGAAACCTGCGGTTGATATCGTGTAAAGCGGAATATAAATGTTAAATGCCGCCGCAAAATAGCCATACGCCGTATTATCAATTCTTTGGAGCGGTATTTTAAAAAACAAGGCTCCGATTATTTTTGTAAGGATGGCAGCCGCCGACAATATCAGCGCGCCTTGCAAAAAGCTCTGCTTATTTCGTTTCGGCAAGCTCTCAACCACCCTTTCTCATCTAATACTGCTCTCAAGAATAAATTAGCGTACATGATTTATGTTCCGCATTTAAAAGTACTATACCAGTGCTTTGACGCATCTGTCTACCTCATAAATTATCCGTTCGATATCCAATGTAGTAAAAGCGCCATTTCGGTATAATATCCGGCCGTCCACCACCGTCATTTCAACATCGCCGGCCCCTGCTGCATATATCAGGTTGGACAGAGGGTTATGGCAGGGTGCTATCCCGGGCCGCCGGGTATTGAGTATAACAAAATCAGCACGATTGCCCTGTATGATATCCCCGCAGTCGTGCCGTCCCTGTGATAAAGCCCCCGCCCTTGTCGCCATATAAAGAGCCTCTCCGGCCGGCATCTCACACGGATCATGGGATACCCCCTTGGCAAGCAGAGCGGCGGTTTTAACCTCTTGGAACATATCCAGGTTATTATTACTGGCAGCCGAATCGGTCCCCAGCGCAACCCTTATACCCGACTGCCTCATTTTCGCGATTCGGGCAATACCGCTGCCCAGTTTTAGATTGCTTTGGGGGCAATGCGCCACCGTAACCTTCTTTTCCGCAAGCAACTCCATATCTAAATCGGTAATCCATACACAGTGTGCGGCCGTTACAGGAAGCTCCAATATCCCCGAATCCAGCATTACCGATGCAGGGGTTTTACCGTGACGGCCGGTCGATTCGAGCTGTTCCTTTTGTGTTTCAGACAGATGCACCTGTATGCGGGCCTTATGTTCTGCCGCAAACTCGGCAATATCCGACAGAATGTCGGGGCGGGTTGTATATTCGGAATGGGGGGCTACATCAACCAGAACACGACCGTCAGCCGCGCCCTGGAAGCTGCCTATCAGGTGTGTCAGCTCATTATATGCAGGAAGGTCACGAAAACTTTTTGTATGGTCAAAGCAGCTGATACCCCGCCCGATATTTGCCTTGATACCGCTCTGGGTTACCGCCTTTATTATGCTTTCACAAAAATAGTACATATCCGAAAAAGAGGTGGTTCCGCAGGCAAGCATTTCGGCAATCCCAAGCAGGCTGCCCCAGTATACGGCATTACCGTCAAGCTTGTCCTCAAACGGGAAAATCCTATCAAACAGCCAACGCTCAAGGGGCATATCATCCCCATACCCCCTCATGAGGGTCATGGGTACATGGGTATGAGCATTGACAAAACCCGGCATTATCAGCTTTTGACTGCCGTCAATTATTTCCCGCCATTCACCCTCCGGCACATCCCTGCCGATATAGGTGAAACGCCCGTCTCCCACCCCGACCGTCATGTTGTCAAGGCGGGTTCCGTCGGCGTGTATTACCGTTATGTTCTTAAACAGCATGACAATCCTCCAGAGCCGTCAATTTTTAAACGGCGGCGATAACAGCCTTCATTAAAGCGCCAAAGCTTGCTGATACCTTCAGTGCAGTGGCAGTAACCTCGGCATCGCTCACCGTGCTGTCCTGTATTACGCCGGCAGCCATATTCGTAATGCACGATATGCCCAGCACTTCCATCCCGCATTGTGCCGCCGTAACCGCCTCAAACACGGTGGACATACCGACAGCATCCCCACCCAGCGCCCGTATTGCACGAATTTCGGCCGGTGTTTCAAATTCCGGGCCGGGCATATAAAAATAAACCCCTTCTTGCAGAGGGATGCTCAGCTTTTGTGCACATATTTTTGCCGTCTGCCTCATTTCGGGCGAATATAGCCGCGTAAGATCAAAAAAACGCTCTCCGAACCGGCTTATATTCCGACCCCTCATGGGGCTTTCGGCAAAAAACTTAATATGGTCGGCAATCAGCATAAAATCGCCAACCTCATATGAACGATTAACCCCGCCAGCGGCATTTGTCAGAATAATTTTTTTAACCCCTAACAAATGAAGAACCCGCACATAAAAGCTGACGGTTTGTGGGGAATACCCCTCATAAACATGGAACCGACCGGACAGCAATATTACCGGCTGCCTGCCAATTCTACCCCAAAAAAGCAAACCTGCATGGGACTCCACCGTTGAACGCGGAAACCCCGGAATATCGTCATAGGGTATTTTAACAGCAGCCTCCAGCTCATCCGTAAGACTACCCAGCCCCGAACCGAGAACCACGGCTGTTTGGGGTATTTCCCCCAACCGTTTTTTAAGAAAGTCCGCACTTTGCTGATATTGTTCAAAGGGAATCATTGTTATGACCATTCCTTTCGGGTAGTCCGCAAACTTTGCGCGGTTTCGACACTTGTGTCGAAATTTTGGTCGGTGTTCGACCGAAAAGCACAAATTTGCCGTTTGAAAAATTTATTTTTCAAACTTAAGTCCTTCCCCCTAAACTATCCGAGCTCCGCATTTTTTGCAGTATATCGAATCGTCGGTATTTGTAGCTCCACAGTCCTTACACCGAACCGCACTGCGGACCTCATCAATCTTTTTACGCAGCTCGTCAATCTTTTCTTGACACCCGTCCAGCCTGACGGCACACTCATCAATAAGGGAGCTTACATCCTCCCCTGCCTTTTGTGCGTCATAAACCAACCTTCCCAAGCCCTCCAGAATAGAACTCGTTTCCTTTTCAAGTTCGGCTATTTCGATTTTTAGACGGGTCACCTCTATGAATTCAGAGGTCTTTTTGCCCGCCGCTCCGGCAACAGTTTTGGCTTTGGATACAACATCTTCAAAAGTAGTCATACTATACCCTCCTGTTTTGTTAAAAATATTAGGTTATATATTACATTATATATTAATACCCATGATTATTCAATAATCAGCTGTTATTACTCATCTCCGACAAACTCTCTGAGTAAGGAATCGTGGGGCAATTTGTCCAAGGATAAAGGCTCAAATTCAGACAACGAATTCATTAAACGCTGAACTGTATCGGAATAGGGATTATCATGGGGTACTGCCTTAAGGGAGGGTATTAAAAGAGGGGCAAAAAAGCAGGATTCATATGCATGGGTTGTATCAATCAGATAATCCACCGTATCCACATAGGGAAACATATACTCGTTTTCTCCCCTAACAACCTCCTGCCACATTTCCAGTGTATTCACAACCGAACTGTTTCGAAACTTTTCGTCCCTAAGCAGCCTTCTTGTCAGCCTTATCATCCGCCTGGCCATAAATTTTATCTCCCCGTCATATATGGGGGTAACCGTATTGATAAAGAGCTTAAAAAGACTTTCGGAGGGGAGGTGCTGTTCGAAATACGGGTTAATGGCATGAATCCCCTCAAAAATAACAACCGCATTGGGCTTTATATTAAGCTCATACAGTTCATCACTGGGGCAGCCTTTATGAAAATCGAATTTCGGAAGTAGGGTTCTGCCGTTATGAATAAGTTCCTTCATACACTTTTCAAGATCATCCAATCTCAATGCCTCAAGCGCTTCATAGTCGTATCTCCCATTATCCAGCTTGGGGGCCTGTTCACGGCCGCGATAAAAATTGTCCATTGAAATTGTATGCGCTTCAATACCCAGCTCCTTGAGTCGATTGCCCAGCATCATGGCTGTGGTGGTTTTACCCGCGGAGGACGGCCCGGACAGCATTACCAGACAATGATTAGTATACCCGACAGCCAGATGGCGCGCCAGTATATCCAGTTCGTTTGAATAACGCTCGCTCTCCTCCTGTATAAACCCGGGCAGGTCGGTCCTTACTCGTTGGTTTATTTCTTGAAGTTTTAATCTGCGTTTGTTAATAAAAGGTTTCATAGAATGAGGCCACCCGTCCTTTTCTTAGTATCATGTCGTCAAATCGGCTGTTGTATTCATACGGAAATTTATAATTAAATATTCGTTCAATATAGTCACCGCCGGGTTGACGAAGCTTGGTAACCGCCCCTGCCCCACATGCGAGGATTGAATGGGTTTCATCCATAATATACACATTATAAAGGCCCTCATATCCCGGCTTTGCCCAGCCGGTGTTTTCTGTTCCCCCCAAGGTTTTGCTCTGACGATAGAGGTAATAAGGGCGATAACCGCTTGCTTTTAATTGGGCTATGCTAAAATCAACCATCCCGACCGTGTGGGCGCCGTTGTCATAATCCTCCCGCTGGTTTTTTACCAGATTTGATGCCCGCTTAATTGCAAGGGTATGAACCGTTATACTTTCAGGGGCTAGGCTTAGCATACCATTAATACTGCTTTTAAATCCTTCAATGCTATCCCCCGGCAACCCTGCGATAAGGTCGGCATTTATATTTTTAAAACCGCACTTGCGTGCCGCTTCAAATGCATCATAAAACTGCTTAACCGTGTGGCGGCGGCCGATGGTTTTTAATACATCATCCTGTAAGGTCTGGGGGTTTATGCTTATTCTCGTAACCCCGGCGGCTTTGATTGTATTAAGTTTATCCATGTCTATCGTGTCGGGGCGACCGGCTTCAACTGTAAACTCACCCAGGTAGGACATGTCAAAGCTGCTTTCCACCGCTGCGAGAATTTTCCCGAGCTGACTCGGGGTCATGGTTGTGGGAGTTCCGCCCCCCATATAAATGGTTTCAAGCCGCAGACCAATCTGCTTGGATAACCGTCCGGTATACTCGATTTCCTCACAAAGCCGCTCAACATACTCGGGTATCAGTTTTGCCGCCCGCTCGACGGTATGAGAGACGAATGAACAATAATCGCATCTTGTGGGGCAAAAGGGAATTGATATATACAAGCTGAATGAATTTGGAAGCGAACGCGAAAGTATCTCGTTTTCAACCCCCAGAGTTTGGAGGCAGAGGTCGACTTTATCCTTACTCACCAACAAGCCCTCACGAAAAAGGTTTATGGCGGCGGCCTCTCCCTGACTTGCAGCCAGCTTGCGCATCAGCTTTACCGGTCTGACCCCGGTAACCGCCCCCCATGGCAGGGTGAATTTAAGCAGCTTAGCAAACAACCGATAAAGCAGCAGGGCAAGACGGCGCTCCAATTCGTTTTTATCGAGATTGGATGAAACCTGCTCTTTTAGATACTCCCACCGGCCCCCCTGTTTGAGCCCTGCCGTCATCAAAATGTCCTTCCCGCTTTCTTCAAGTGAGGTTAAGGCAGCCATAGACTCCCCACCTGAGCCCTCGATATCCGGGCTGTCGGTCACGACAATTTTCTCCTGCGGAACAAACAGACGGCAGATGTTCTCTATTTCAAACCTGAAGCTGTGCCCCTTAATAATTAAAATCATAACCGGTTGTATTCATATACGGGTTGTCTCTCCGCTCGTCCTGCATTGTGGTTGACGGGCCGTGTCCGGGAAGAACCGTATTTACTCCTTCCAATTGAGTAAGGTGCTCCAGGGAGCGTCGCATAATTTTGCTATCTCCGCCCGGGAAATCGGTGCGCCCTATGCTGCCGGCAAACAGTGTATCCCCCGAAATCAACAGATCACCCAAAATAAAGCAGCTGCTGCCGGGTGTGTGCCCCGGTGTGTTCAGCACATTGAAAACAAGGCTTCCGGCCGTTATCTCATCGCCATCCTCCAGCAATCGGTCGGCTTTCAGATTAATTTCTGCTCGGTTTTGAGTATAACCTATCAGGTTGAGCCGCGGGTCCCTAAGTGCCGGTTCATCCCCACTCGGAACAAGCAGGTCTGCTCCGGTTGCATCCATAACCTCCTGTGTCGCCAGTATATGGTCGAAATGAACATGGGTTAGCAAAACATGCTTAATGTGCAGCTTGTTTTTATTTATTGTACTCATAATAAGCTCAAAATCCCCGCCGGGATCAACCACAACCCCCTGCCGATTCTCATCATATATAAGGTAACAGTTGGTTGACAGATCGCCCACCGGTATACAGATATATTGCGAAATAAGAAACATATCCTTTCATTCGATAATCAATTGATTCAGCCCGAATAGCCGCTTCTTGTGACCTCAAAAATCCCCGGTACCTGCAATAATCGTGAAATTACCGACTGCAAATGATCCAGACTGTTTACCCCCACCGTCACATTCATAAACACCGAACCGTTCTGGTTTTCGCGCGCACTCATGGCATGAATCATGACACGCATTGATGCCAGTTGGGTGGTAACATCCAAAAGAAGTGCATTGCGGTTTCTGGCTTCGATTGTGAGGGTTGCCTTGAACTCGTCGCGAATGCTGTCCTCCCACTGTACCGTAACCCATCTTTCGGGTTCGGGTGAGGCCGATATGTCCTTGGGTACATTAACACAATCGGTTTTGTGAATTGAAACCCCGTAACCACGGGTGATATATCCAATTATATCGTCTCCGGGGACCGGGTTGCAGCAGCGTGCAAACTTCACAAGGCAGTTATCCATGTTTTCTATTATCACGCCCCCGTTGTTGTAATGGCGGCGTGTTGCGGTGACAAGGTTATCGGGAACATTCTCGGACTTTGCCAACCGCATATAATCTTCCTTAACCCGCGCCATAATGCGGGAAAGGATGATTCCCCCATATCCAATGGCAGCAAAGAAATCATCAAGGGTATTACAATGCTGTTTTTTAGACTGTGACACCATAAATTCTTGCATTTTTTCTTCGGGCAGGCGGATACCGTTGCGCAATAGCTCCCGTTGCAGCTCACTTTTCCCCTGCTGAATATTTTCTTCGCGGCGTTCCTTTTTAAACCATGACCTGATTTTATTCCTTGCCTCGCCTGTTTTAACAATATTCAGCCAGTCTCGGCTGGGGCCGTGCCCCTGAGCCGAGGTTGTCAGCACCTCGACAATTTCTCCGGTTTTCACCTCATAATCGATGGGAACAATCCGCCCGTCAACCTTTGCACCTATCATTCGACTTCCGACTGCCGAGTGGATTGCATAGGCAAAATCAATAACAGTAGCCCCTACAGGAAGGGTAATGACATCCCCTTTGGGGGTAAAAACAAAGACATCATCGGAAGACAGGTCGGTTTTTATGGAGCGTACAATATCCTCGGCATCGTCTACATCCTTCTGGTTCTCAATAAACTGACGAATCCATGCAAGTTTTTCCTCCAGCTTATCCTTGCGCTGAATTCCCAGCTTATATTTCCAGTGGGCGGCAATTCCGTATTCGGCAGTATAGTGCATTTCCCATGAACGAATCTGAACCTCAAACGGGATTTTTTCCTTGGTTATTACCGTGGTATGAAGGGACTGATACATATTTGATTTTGGGGTGGATATATAGTCCTTAAACCTGTTTGGAATGGGGCGGAACATATCATGAATAATTCCCAGCACATTGTAACAGTCATTAACCGAATCAACAATTACACGAACGGCATATATATCATATATTTCATCAAACGAGCGGGACTGTATATACATTTTCCGGTATATTCCGGTAATGCTCTTTATGCGTCCCGCAACAAAACATTCTATTGGAATGCTTTGCAGCTTTCCGGTAATGCGCTGTTTAATATTTTCAATGAAGGTATTCCGTTCTCCCTCACGAAGGGCAAGGGCTTCCTCTATTTCGTCATATGCGACCGAGTCGAGTATGCGAAGGGAAAGGTCCTCCAGCTCTTCTTTTACGGCACGGATACCCAAGCGATGGGCTAACGGAGCGTAGATATCCATTGTCTCTTTTGCTTTGTCTCGTCTTTTTTGCTCCGGCAGGGATTCTATGGTGCGCATATTATGCAGACGGTCTGCCAGCTTTATTATAATAACTCGGATGTCCTGAGCCATGGCCAAAAGCATTTTTCGGACATTTTCTGCCTGCTGCTCCTCTTTGGTTGAAAAGGGTAGCTTGCTTAGTTTGGTAACCCCGTCAACCAGTGCCGAAACATCCTTGCCGAACTCCTTTGTTATTTCATCCAGCTCAACTTTTGTATCCTCAACCACATCATGTAAAATGGCAGCGGCAATGGTTTCGCTGTCCATTCCCAGCTCAATCAAAATGGCTGCGACCGACAACGGATGACATACATATTCCTCACCCGAGGAGCGTTTTTGCCCCTCATGTGCGGATACGGCAATATTAGTCGCTTTATCTATTACTTCCATATCATAGGGTTTGCCGCTTTTGGCAATCAGCGACTTAACATCACAGATTATATTTGCTTTGTTAATTTCACTCATAAGTCACCACTCATTTCTTAAGGCAGGAATTAAGATACTTAAAAATCGGTGTTTTTGTAAGATCCACCTTCCCGCCTGCCGGCAACAATTTAATTTCGAGGGTATCCCCATTATCCTTAAGTGATAATAAGCCCGCCTGATACAGTATTTCCAAGGACAGCCGCAACCGTATATACGGGATTTCGGGTTCTTTCAAAAGGCAGCAAAGCTGATCCAGCGATCCTGTCCAGCCTTTATCTTTGTGCACAAATCTGTATGTGCGTTCAAGCTGTGCCCTATCGGGAATATATGCCGCGGCATGTTCGGGTGTTATTATATCCCGCCTCACGACACTGTCAAAAGCTCGCAGGGCATCTATCAGCTCATCCTGCTGCATCTCGGCGCGGCGAATATCCTTCAGCAGTAGCGAAGGGGTCACAACCCCTTTATATTCATTGCGTTCAAGCGTAACCACCAGATTTACCTGTTGACCGCACTCAAAAGGAAAATTATTATATGTGGTGTTAAAACGGATTACAGAAAGGCGAACTCCATCCCTTGATACCGAAAGACGAAGATGCTTCCCCTGACCCATCGGCATTATATTATCAAGTCTCATCCCAAACAAGCCGAATACCGGTTGCGGATTTCCCGCCCCAAAAGGTTCAAGTGCGGCAATAAGATTGAGCTTTTCAACATCCACCTGCGACGGCCGAAGCTTAAAATCTATATTGAGCTCGGGAACCGGCATTTCGGGATAAAGCTGTTCGGCAACCTGGTTGATACGCTTACGAAACGCCGGTATTTTTTCACCGGGCAGGCTAAGCCCCGCCGCCGTTTCATGCCCGCCGAACCTGCTTAACATATCCGAGCAGGCACTAAGTGCATTATAAAGAGAAAAGCCCTTTATGCTTCGCCCGGAGCCTTTGCCCTCTCCATCCTTTGTTGATATTATTATACACGGCTTCCCGTATCTTTCCACAATCTTTGCCGCAATTATACCTATTATACCGGCATGCCAATCCTCCCCGTCAATCACGATTACACGGTCGGCGGATATTTCGGGATTGTTTTGCAGACATTCATCTATTTGTTTTAGTATGTCACATTCGGTTGATCGGCGGCTGTTATTGAACTCCTGAACCTGAGCTGCAAGGGTATGGGCAACCTCCTCCTGCGTTGTCATAAGCAGGCGGGCTGCAGCATCGGGTGATTCCATCCTGCCGGCGGCATTTAAACGCGGCACCAGCGAAAATACCGCCGATACAGCGTTTACCTCCCGGACGCCAAGGCCTGCAACTTCGCGTAACGCCTGTATGCCCGGCCTGCCTCCATGATTTATGATTTGGAGCCCCACCTTTACCAGTGCTCGGTTTTCACCTGTGAGCGGCATCACATCTCCCAGAGTTCCTATGGCTACAAGGTCGCCGTATTTTTCAAGAATGGGTTCGGTATCCCCTTCCATGGCGCATACAAGCTTAAAGGCCACTCCCACCCCAGCATAATCCTTGAATTCACTGCCGCAGTCCTCCCGATGGGGATTGACAACCGCGATGGCATGGGGCAGCTCATCGGGCGGCCGGTGGTGGTCGGTAACAATAGTCTCGATCCCCAGCTTTGAAGCATAATCTATTTCATCTGCCGCCGATATGCCGTTATCCACCGTAACAATCAGGCGAACACCCTGTTTATGAAGTTTATCTATACTTTCATTATGAAGTCCGTAGCCTTCACTTTCGCGTTCGGGTATATAATAAACAGCATCCGCGCCCTTCTCGCGCAGATACGAATATAGCAGGACGGTTGCGGTTATACCGTCCGCATCATAATCGCCGTACACCCCAATCATTTCGTGATTATCTATCGCCTTTTGAAGCCGGTCCACCGCGATGTTCATATCGGCAAAAGCAAAGGGGTCGTCGGTAATATCGCTTTCCAGCAAGAAATTCGCAACGCTTTGCATATCGGTTTTGCCGCGTATGACCAGCATCAGTGCCAAAAACGGATTAAGCTCACATTCCTCTGCAAGCAGTGCAGCCGCTTCTTTATCCGGCGGTGGCATAACCCAGCGTTTTATGCTCAAACGATACCCCCCTTTCCAAAAAATCACACGTTATACTATTTTAGCATTATTGTCCGCACTATTCAACACAATAAAAGTTTTTGGAGCGTTATTTGCAAGCCTTGAGCTTTGGTGATAAACAGCACAGGGGGCTTTATACTAATCCCGATTATAAAACTTCCAATAAATCAAGCAAAAAGATTTGATATAGCGGATTTATTGGTAAGGTTTTAATGAGGAATCAGTATAATATGACCTTGTGATACACCTTTTTACCCTTGCGTATTACCACAAATCCCTTCTCAAATGCATCCAAGGATAGGCAGCAACCTATATCCTCGGTCTTGGCTTCATCCACCATAATCCCGCCCTGCTGAATGAGGCGGCGGGCTTCTCCCTTTGATGGGACAAGACCGGTTTTAACCAGAATATCGATAACCGTAATCCTGCCATCCGAAAAATCAGCCGCAGTCAATGTGGTTGACGGCATATTATCACTTGCCATGCCTGCGCCAAACAGGGAACGGGCTACCTCCAGCGCTTTGTCTGCCTCATCCTTGCCATGCACCAGCAGGGTCACCTCATACGCCAGCCGCTCCTTAACCGCGTTAATGGCGCTGTCCTTAGCCTTTTCCATCTCGCGTATTTCATCGATAGGCACAAAGGTCAGCAGCTTCATGCATTTAATAACATCTGCATCATCCACATTCCGCCAATATTGAAAGAACTCATACGGAGGCGTTTTTTCGGGATCAAGCCAGAGAGCTCCCCGCTCTGTTTTACCCATTTTTTTACCTTCTGAGGTGGTAAGGAGGGCGAAGGTCATGCCGTATACCTCCCGTTCAGCCTTGCGTCTGCAAAGCTCCACCCCTCCAATAATATTAGACCACTGATCATCTCCGCCCAGCTCCAATGTACATCCGTGCCTTTGATTTAGGTAATAAAAATCATAGCTCTGCATGAGCATATAGTTGAATTCGAGAAAAGACAGACCGTTTTCCAGCCTAGACTTATAGCAATCAAAGGTTAGCATGCGGTTTACCGAAAAGTGCGACCCAACCTCCCGCAGAAAGTCGATATAATTCAGGTTTAAAAGCCAGTCTGCGTTGTTCACCATCAGCGCTTTTCCATCCGAAAAATCAATAAATTTCGACATCTGCTTTTTAAAGCATTCCACATGATAATCAATTATCTCGGGGGTCATCATCCTGCGCATATCGGTTTTGCCGGTCGGGTCGCCTACCATTCCGGTCCCGCCGCCCAGCAAGGCTATCGGGCGATGGCCTGCACGCTGCATATGTGCCATGACCATAAGCTGAACAAAGTGTCCAACATGCAGACTATCGGCAGTCGGGTCAAATCCGATATAAAATGTAACCGGTTGATCGCCTCCGAGAATTTCGCGAATTCGCTGTGCATTGGTCGTTTGAGCAATCATTCCGCGTTCATTCAATTCATCGTATACATTCTTCATTTAGACCATTCCCTTCAAATAATATCACTTATACCAATCTCAATTAGAAAAGCATTTTGTCCTGACAACCTTCTTATACTGTTCTCAAGTAAAAGGTGAGAGCAGTATTATTTGAGATTGATATTATAATGTTACAAAAACGCCCTCTGCAAATCTGCAGAGGGCGAATAAATCGCGGTACCACCTCTTTTTGTCGGATAAACCGACCTTGGCGTCCAACAACGCTTTTGCACGATAACGAGTGCAGACGGCACGGCCTATTTTTCGCATATCGCGAGGTTCAGCCGGCGGCTCCGGGATGTATTTCGTCCGAACCGCATACCGCCTTACACCCACCGGCGGCTCTCTTTGCTACGGTTGTCGGGTTACTTCTTCCCTTCATAACTTGTATTTGAATTAAATCATATTTAAATTATTATGTCAAGCTTTTGGCAGTATTATGTCCGTGTCAAGTTATTGTAGGACTTTTTTAAAAAAATTCAAGTTGCAAAAAAGCAATTTAACAAAACAGCTTCAGGATTTTTTGTGTGCCGGTGATTTTGCCCGATATCGACAGCGTTCCGATTGAATCCGGGCTCGGATATCCTGCGACACCTCGCTGTGCAAGTCTCTTGTTAGCAAATGGAATACCTCTTAAGCAAATTCAAGAATGGCTTGGGCACAGTGATTTTAGCACCACAGCAAATATCTATGCTCATCTGGATTACACTTCAAAAATCACATCAGCTCAGGCAATGGAGAACGGAATGCTTCTTCCGAGCTCAAATAACTTCGGAAGTCGATGGGAGAACATTATAAACACTGACGATATGGAAAATGATGTGGAAGACGGTTCGAATAATTCTTAAGTTCTACCCAAAATCAGTGAGTTAACC
>JAQWBK010000031.1 GCA_028706415.1 Oscillospiraceae bacterium
TGGCAGTAAGGGAGGGCCTGCCGTATGAACAGGCTGTGCGTGCAATAACCCTGACACCTGCCGAAATCTGCGGAATAGACGATCGGGTGGGCTCGATTACGCCGGGCAAGGATGCCGATTTGGTTGTGTTTGGGGATGATCCCCTGACCGTTACTGCAAAACCTTCTGTGGTATTTTGCGGCGGCAGGCGGGTATTTTAATTACAAGGAATGAACATTAATGAGAACAATTAATGTATCTGTGATTGAAAAAACGATAAGAAATCTTTGCATCCAAGCCAATCGGCAGCTGCCCGGGGATGTTAAGGAAGCGGTTTGTGATGCATCCCAAAAGGAAACGTCCCCCCTCGGAAGGGAAATAATGAGTTCTCTGTGTGAGAACATATCTGCTGCCCAAAAACTTAATCTGCCTGTTTGTCAGGATACCGGAATGGCGGTGGTGTTTGCCGAAGTCGGGCAGGAGGTTCATATTCAAGGCGGGCTGCTGAGTGATGCCGTCAACCGTGGGGTGTCCCGCGGATATCTTGAGGGGTTACTGCGCTGTTCGGTGGTATCGGACCCTCTCCGCCGGGTAAACACCAACGATAATACGCCTGCGGTTTTGCATACCTCCCTGACAGCCGGAGATAAAATTAAGCTTACGGTTGCCCCAAAAGGCTTTGGAAGCGAAAATATGAGCAGGCTGATGATGTTTACCCCTGCAGCTAATTATGAGGATATACTGGCTTTCATTCGGGATACCGCCAAGGCTGCGGGCAGTAATGCATGTCCGCCCATGGTTTTGGGGGTGGGCATAGGAGGGGATTTTGAAATGTGTGCCATTCTTGCAAAACGCGCCCTCTGCCGCCCGCTGAACCTCCATAATCAAGATCCGTATTATGCCCGGATGGAATGCGCTGCGCTGGAGGCGATCAATGCGCTTGATATCGGGCCTCAGGGCTTCGGGGGGCATTTTACCGCGCTTGGGGTAGCAATCGAAACATATCCTACCCATATCGCAGGGTTGCCGGTGGCGGTAAATGTAGGGTGTCATGTCACCCGTCATGCAAGCCATGAAATATAACATATAAAGGTCACCTCTAAAAACCCCTTCCGGCGTCTTCCGGCACAATTTCCGCCGGACTGCGTCAAACCTCCTCGTAATGCGGAAAGCATTGCTTTGTCGGCTTTCCTTGCCAGACAAAAATTCTGCTCGTGATCCGTTCAAAACAGGTTTTTAGAGGTGACCTAAATAAACAGTTTATTAATATATAAAATTTCCCTTTTTTTTTACTGCAGATTTTGTTATAATTAGATTACCGAAAGCTGATGTATAAAAAATGCTTAACAAAAATCTGTTTCGGTAAATTGTCTCCGCAAGGAGAAAAGAATGGGAGATGAAAGCATGAAGATTACCATTACAGGCAGGAAAGTTCCCATTGGTGAATTATTTACTCAAAGAACCGAAAAGAAGATGTCAAAGCTTGACAAATTTTTCGATTCTGATGCACAAGCCGAGGTGACCGTTTCACAAGAGCGCAATATGCAGCGGGTGGAGATAACCATTCGGCATAATGGGATGCTCTTCCGAGCAGAGGATGCAGCTCGCGAGGCAAACGATGTGGTGGACAAGTTGGTAGATATTCTTTTCCGCCAGATACGGCGCAATAAAACGCGACTGGAAAAAAGGCTTCGTGATGATGCCTTTCTGGATAATGGCGTGGGGATGGACGCAGAGGCAGAGGAAACCGAATTTAATATTGTACGCTCGAAAAAGTTTAATGTTAAACCCATGGATGTTGAAGAAGCCGTTTTGCAGATGAATTTACTGGGTCATCAGTTTTATATGTTCAGGAACATGCATACCGATGAGATCAATGTTGTCTACTGCAGGAGGGACGGAAATTACGGCTTGCTGGAACCGAATTTATAAAGACCACTTCTAAAAACCTCTTCCGACATAATTTCCGCCGGACGGTGTCAAACCTCCCGGTAAGGCTGAAAGCCTTGCTTGATCGGCTTTCTTTGCCCGACAAAAATTCAGTTCGGGATTCGTTCAAAACGGATTTTTAAAGTAATAATACTGTTCTCAAGTATAAGATAATATTTAAGGAAAGAGCCGCCGTGTCCCACAGCGGCTCTTTTCTTGAAAGATATTGGATGTGGTTGGGTGAGAGTGTTTGCCGGATGGCATGCCGCGGTGGTTATATTTATTTTACTGCTGACCGGCTGCCATCCTAGTGAAAAAGAAGAGTCGCGATATGGGATTGAAATAAACAGATTAAATCCACTGGTAATGACGGCGGTTGATTTGTCAACCGGACAAAAGGTGTTCAGCCGTGACCCGTCGATTATCAGTTCGGTTACTGTTTTGTTTGAAAAGATGAAATGTACGCCATCCTCTGAAAAAACAGAGTATAAAGGTATTTCATTCACAGTATCAACCATGTTTGGTGACTTTGCATTTGGTGAATGCCGGGGGAATCGTCTCAGGCATGACGGAGAAGAATATATACTTGAAAGAGATTATTCAAAGGATATCCAGCTTTTATATGACAGGCTGGCTTCCGAAACTCGGCACACCACCGAGGTATCACGAGAGGAAATATTAAGTGTCCATCCCGATATGACTTATGGGGAGCTTATAACAAGGTTCGGACAGACCCTTGAAACGGCGGTGGTGGGGGAGGAAAAGGCTTGGCTGTATAAATATCACAGCCGCCCATTCTATATCAGATATAAAAAGGAAGAAGATCCGGTTGGCATAACGGGAGATCAATTGTTGCAACAGATTTGGATAAACTATAACCTTGATAAGTCATTGACAACCCCTAAGTCTCTTGGGGGTGGGCGTTTATCCGTTTATAAGCAGGCGTTTGATGAAATTATGGATCAAAGCCATGCAATCGAGGCCTCACCTCCCACACAGCTGGTTATTGACACCGATAGGCTGGTATATCTCACCCCTCAAGAACAGCGCGATTTGGTGGCATATTTAAAGGAAAAATACTTGGTTAGTGTTAAGGACAACAATCTTGCTCTGATGAATGTCGAGGAAGAGGGTTTTAGTCCCGAGGATACGGGAATGCTTATATTATGGATAAAACAATATAGCTATATAGGTCGGGAGCGAATCAATTTTACTGTTGCGGGAAGCCTAAACGATAATTCGGTTATCCTGCAAAACATGGAGTTTGTACTGGAAAACCACCAATGGGTAGAGAATTGACGGCATTATCAGCCGAGTAGGGTTGAATTTTCGCCCCCAAAGAAAGGGATAATCATAGGAATGGAAACATTACAGCTATGTGCACCATGTCTGTTCGGAATAGAGGGAATATTAGGGGATGAGCTGCGGCGGATGGATGCCCAGCAGGTCAACTCCCAAAACGGACGGGTGTTTTTCAGTGGCGGGGCGGATATTATTGCGCGGGCGAACATTGGCTCGAGATATGCCGAACGCATACAGATTGTTATAGGGCGGTTTACCGCCCTATCTTTTGAGGATTTATTTCAGAATGTTCATGGCCTGCCGTGGGAACGGTTTATAGGGAAAACCGACCGCTTCCCGGTAAAGGGATGGTCACTTGAATCAAAGCTGCACAGCATTCCGGATTGTCAGTCTATTATTAAAAAGGCTGTAGCCGAGCGGCTTAAAAAGAGTTATAATCTATCCTGGTTTGAGGAGACAGGCTCGCTCTATCAAATTCAGTTTACCATACTCAAGGATGAGGTTACAATTTTAATTGATACCAGCGGAGCCGGTTTGCATAAACGCGGTTACCGCGCCATTGCGGGAGGCGCCCCAATCAAAGAGACGCTGGCGGCTGCTATAGCCGATTTGGCAAGGGTAAGGAAGGCAAAACGCGTACTTGACCCTTGTTGCGGCTCGGGAACACTTCTTATTGAATCGGCGCTTTCCGCCTTACGGATTGCGCCGGGGATAAGACGCAAGTTCATCTCGTCATCATGGAATCAGGTTCCCACCGAGGTTTGGCGGCAGGAGAGGGAACGAGCGCGGGAGCTGGAGCTGCAGGATACAAACTTTAGCGCATGGGGAGGGGACATAGACCCTCAAGCCATCTCGCTGACCATGGATAATGCAAAAAAAGCAGGCGTGGGCAATCGAATAACGGCCGCCTTGGCAAATCTGTCGGAATTTGAACCAAATTCCGATGGTGGGGTTGTCCTGTGCAATCCTCCCTACGGTGAACGCCTGATGGATGTACCCGCCGCAGAGGGGCTGATAAGGGAAATGGGAAGGGTGTTTATCCCTAAGCCTTATTGGAGCTATTATATTATTAGTTCGCATGATAATTTTGAAGAGCTGTTCGGGCGGCAGGCTGACAAACGCCGCAAGCTGTATAACGGTATGCTGAGATGTCAGCTTTATATGTATTACCGCTGAAAATATCAGGAGCCGGTTAGTATAAGGTAAGGTAGGGAGCTTTAATGAAACATGTTTTTATTATCAATCCTGCGGCGGGCAAGAAAAAGCGGGCGTTGGATTTGATTCCGGAGATTAGGGGCTATTTTGCAAACAATGACGGTGAATATTTGATTGAGGTTACAAATGCCCCCATGGATGCCGACCGCCTTGCCAGGCTGCACGCCCAAAAGGGTGAGCCTGTTCGGCTTTACGCATGCGGCGGGGATGGTACGCTTATGGAGACTTTAAATGGGGCTTTTGAATATGAGAATGCAGAAATTGCTTGTATTCCATGCGGCTCGGCTAATGATTATTTAAAGAATTTCGATTCCTCATTTCCTTTTAAATCGGTGGGGGCTCAAGTTAGAGGTAAGGCGCAACAGGTGGATACAATAGACTGCAACGGTATAATTTCATTTAATATATGCTGTATGGGCATGGATGCCGATGTAGCCGACAAAATGAAATATTTTAAGCATTTCCCCCTGGTTTCGGGGCCGCTGGCATATAATCTGGCGGTTGTATATATGTTCTTTCAGCCTGTCGGAAGGCAGCTTCATGTCAGTATAGAAACAGAAAATGGTATGGTCCAGCAGGAGGGCAATTACCTGTTTTCTCTGGCAGCAAGCGGACAGTATTACGGCGGAGGTTATCATGGCGCACCTCAGGCCGTTATCAACGACGGCTTGCTGGATTTTTTATTTGTCGAAACCATCAGCCGTCTGAAGGTACCCAACTTTTTAAAGCGCTACAAAGCAGGGAAGCATCTTGATATGCCCATAGTACATAGCTGCCGAGGCACCAAAATGGTGGTTAGTTCATCCAAACCGGTTACCGTTTGTGTCGACGGGGAATGCTTTTCCGAAAAGGAGATAACATTCAAGGTACGGCAAAATTCGGCGCGATTTGTTATTCCTGAAAAATAGCCACCCCATTTTGGTGTCAATCGTTGCTCATAAACTAAAATATGTTAAAAAATTATGAAATTTATGTCTAGCCCTTGATTTTTCCAATAATCAGGTTAAAATAAGTAATAGATTAGCACTCGAAGCGACAGAGTGCTAAAATTAACAATAATTCATCAGGGAGGAATAAATATGTCAATCAAACCACTTGCGGACAGGGTAGTTATTAAGTTGGTTGAAGCCGACGAGACCACCAAGAGCGGCATCATACTTGCCGGTTCGGCTAAAGAGAAGCCACAGGTTGCCGAGGTCATTGCGGTAGGACCGGGGGGCAATGTCGAGGGTAAGGACATCGTCATGTATGTCAAGGTAGGGGACAAGGTGCTTACAAGCAAATATTCTGGCACCGAGATCAAGCTGGACGGGCAGGAATATACCATAGTCCGCCAGAACGATATTCTGGCCATCGTTGAAGGCTAATAATTATTTTACCGATTTATTAATTGGAATATAGGAGGAATACAGTTATGTCTAAGCAGATTCTTTACGGCGAGGAAGCACGCAAGGCGCTTCAATCTGGCATCGACCGGCTTGCCAATACCGTTAATATTACATTAGGGCCGCGGGGCAGAAATGTTGTTCTTGACAAGAAATTCGGTGCCCCCCTTATCACCAACGACGGGGTTACCATTGCAAAAGAAATCGAGTTGGATGATGTTTTTGAAAATATGGGTGCCCAGCTTGTAAAAGAAGTTTCCACCAAAACAAACGATGTTGCCGGTGACGGAACAACCACAGCCACCCTGCTTGCACAGGCACTTATTCGTGAAGGCCTGAAAAATGTAACGGCAGGAGCCAACCCCATGGATTTAAAGCGGGGAATTGAAGCCGCTGTTGATTCGGTGGTTGCAAGTGTGGTAGCCAATTCGAAAAAGGTCAGCGGTTCCGAGGATATTGCTCGGGTTGCCACAATATCGGCAGAAGATGCCCTGATTGGCAAGCTGATTGCCGAGGCAATGGAAAAGGTAAGCGCGGATGGTGTTATTACTGTGGAGGAATCCAAAACCGCCGAAACCTATTCCGAGGTTGTCGAGGGTATGCAGTTTGACCGTGGTTATATCACACCTTATATGGTTACCGATACCGAGAAAATGGAAGCGGTTATCGATGATGCATATGTTCTTATTACCGATCGCAAGATTTCAAATGTTCAGGATATTCTGCCTTTGCTTGAGCAGATACTACAAGCCGGCCGCAAGCTGGTTATAATCGCCGAGGATGTTGAGGGTGAGGCTTTGTCCACACTTATTGTCAACAAGCTTCGCGGAACATTTACCTGTGTTGCAGTCAAGGCCCCCGGCTTTGGTGATCGCCGCAAGGAAATGCTGCGTGATATTGCATCCCTTACAGGTGGTGAGGTTATCTCGGAAGAGCTCGGTCTGGAGCTTAAGGATACAACCATGGATATGCTGGGGCGTGCCCGTCAGGTTAAGATACAAAAGGAAAACACCATCATTGTTGACGGCGCAGGTAACTCGGATGATATCAAAGCTCGTATTCTGCAAATCCGCAGCCAGATTGAAAACACCACCTCTGATTTTGACCGTGAAAAGCTTCAAGAGCGTCTTGCCAAGCTTTCGGGCGGCGTAGCCGTTATCAAGGTCGGGGCAGCCACCGAGATTGAAATGAAAGAGAAGAAGATGCGCATAGAGGACGCTCTTTCGGCAACCAAGGCTGCTGTTGAAGAGGGTATCGTGGCAGGCGGCGGTGTTGCCTTCATCAATGCTGCCAGCGGGCTAAACAAGCTTATTGACGAAAAAGACGGCGATGAGAAGACCGGCGTAAAGATTGTTCTTAAAGCAATTGAAGCGCCCATTCGTCAGATTGCTCTTAACGCAGCTCTTGAGGGCAGCGTAATAATCGATAAGATTCAGGCTGCCAACAAAATCGGTTATGGATTTGATTTTGCCAAGGAAGAGTATGTGGATATGTTGTCGGCAGGTATTGTTGACCCCACCAAGGTTACTCGTTTTGCTCTGCAGAATGCGGCATCGGTTGCGGCAATGGTACTGACCACCGAATGTTTGGTTGCAGACAAAAAAGAACCTGCTGCGCCTGCTATTCCCGCACCTGGCGGTATGGACGGCATGTATTAACTCTCACCAAGACTTACTAAAAAGACCGACCGGCGGAAATTCCCGCCGGTCGGTCTTTTTAGTTGTAAGAAAAACTCGGTAATAAATTTAGTTTTAATACTGTTCTCAAGTAAAAGGGGAGACAAAATTTGCGAGGATGTTTTTCGTCATGCAAGGCGGAGGAGGAGAGCGGGCTGACGCCCACCGACGACAACAACGCTGTATGGCGGAAAACAGACCGCAAAGATGTCTTGATTTTTACTTGAGAGCAGTTTAAGGCTTTTTGTTGAAATAAACATCATACCACAGCAGGAACATATAAATGGTCCATATTTTTCGGCTGTTATCCTTCTTACCATTATAATGCTGATCCAGAAGTTTAATCAGCTCTTCTGTATTGAAGAAATGTTGGGAGGTGGAAGAGGTGAAAGCCTCTTTAACGCGGTTGTAATATTTCTCCTGCCTCAGCCATACCCGAATGGGAACCGGAAAGCCCAGCTTGGGCTTGTCCGCCGCTTGGTCGGATATATGGCGTTTGGCTGCAAGTCGCATGGCATATTTGGTCGTTTTGCAGGCAATGCGATGTTTGGCGGGTATGCGCGCCGCAACCGAAAATACCTCTTTATCAAGAAAGGGTACCCGAAGCTCAAGAGAATGTGCCATGCTCATTCGGTCTGCCTTTAGTAGAATATCCCCCACCATCCAGCAGTTGATATCGATGTACTGCATTCTTGTGACATCATCCTGACCTTTTGTAGGTTCATAGTATTGGGTAACCCGGGTGGAGGGGTTGGTTGCAGTAATATTTTTCAGCAGGCGAGACTTTTCCTGTTGATTAAAAATATTCGCATTGCCAATAAAGCGTTCTTCAAGAGATTTAGACCCCCGGATTATAAATGATTTGCCCTTAAAATCCGGCAGTTTGGATACCACTACCGCGAATGCTTTACGCAGTCGACGGGGCAGCTTCTGGTATTTCATAAGAGAATAGGGTTCATGATAAATCCGATAGCCGCCGAACAGTTCATCAGCCCCCTCGCCCGAAAGCACCACCTTTACATGCTGGGAGGCAAGGCGGGATACAAAATACAGGGCGACACAGGCAGGGTCGGCAAGTGGCTGATCAAGGTAATACTGAACATCGGACAACGAATCCCAATATTCGTCATCCTTTATAATATGGGTATAATGCTCAATACCCACCTGCTTTGCCAAGGTGGCGGCATATTCGCTTTCGTTATAATGAGAACCATTGTCAAACCCAACGGTAAACGCTTTTTGCCCGGCAAAATAACTTGCCACATAGCTTGAGTCAACCCCGCTTGATAGAAAACAGCCAACCTCAACGTCGCTTATGCGATGGGCATTCACCGAATCGGTAAAAACACGATCAATTTCATCCACCGCTTTATCAAGCGGCATGTTTTCGTCCGGATGAAAGGAGGGTTCCCAATATCTATGCTGGGTAACCTCCCCGTTTTTATACAAGAGATAATGGGCAGGAGGCAGGCAAAAAACACCTTTGAAAAAGGTTTCATGCGGGAATGAATATTGAAACGAAAGATAATCATCAAGTGCCCGTTCATTGAATTCGGATTTAAAATCGGGATGGGCGGTGAAGCATTTAATTTCTGACCCAAAGATTAAACTCCGGTCATCAAGAAGGGTATAGTGCATGGGCTTTATTCCAAAATAATCCCGCGCAATGAAAAGCGAATGGTCGATATTATTTCGAATAACAAAAGCAAACATTCCCCGTAATCGGGGGAGAAGCTCCGCCCCCCATTCTTCAAATCCGTGTATGAGAACCTCACTGTCCGATTGGGAAGTGAATTTGTGCCCCTTTTGGGTAAGCTCATTCTGCAATGGCTGATAATTATATATTTCACCGTTAAACATCAGCACAAGGGATTTGTCTTCATTATAAATCGGCTGGTTTCCACCCTCAAGGTCAATAATACTCAGACGACGAAAACCGATTGTAATACCGTCCTCGCCCTCTCCGTTGATATAAAACCCTTCGGAATCGGGGCCCCGGTGGGTTATGAGATTGGTCATTTTTTGTATTACTTTTTCTCTCTCGGCCACCTGCCCTGTGAATCCGCAAAACCCGCACATATAATTGCCCCTTTTATATTCAATTACTTATTGTCATGATTTTATCATTTTTAGAAATGTTTTAAATTAAGTATGAATTTTAGTATACCAGAAATTGCTCTAATATAAAATATAAAATTGAATTAATTATAATATTGTTTGGAAATATATAAGAATTGCAGCTAAAAACAGGTTAATACGGTGGCACATTTTGGAGGTTTTATTTATCGTTATTCGGTATATTTTTAAGGAATAAGATGCAATTCGAAGGTAATACTAACAGCATAAAACTATTGACTGCGTTTATGGATAATAGGCAATAAATTATTGATTAACAATAATTATAAAAAAATGGGGGGTGAATAATGTTCAAATATATGTCATATAATATATATAATATGCATAATACTAAAGGAATTTTGTGACAAAGCTTCAAAATAATAAATGATTACAAAACTGAAACTTGATTTTTTAAATAGGGGATAGTATAATTCACACGTACTGGATGAGGAAGGCGTTTTTTTATTTCAAGAAATTTATATCTTCCTTATGAAAGGAGAAATCCTATGCAAAAAGTTCTTAGCATGAATACCTATCGTGCATCCACATTTGGGTATCGCGCATTTTTGGTGGTAAAACGCTTTTTTGATGTTTTCTTTTCACTTGCTGCCATTATCATATTATCACCAACCTTAATCATTCTCTCGGTTGTTGTTGCACTAGATACCAAAGCATTCCCGATTTTCGTGCAGGTTCGTATGGGGCGCAATAACCAGCCCTTCAATATTTTCAAATTCAGAACCATGCTTGTTTCTGCTCCTGTTGATGTTGCTACAGCAAAGCTTGCCAATTCGGATGAATACATTTCAAAAGTCGGAAAGCTTTTACGCAGAACCAGTATAGATGAACTTCCTCAGCTGCTCAACATTCTGCTGGGCCAGATGAGCATTGTCGGACCCAGACCGGTTGTTCTTTCTGAAACCGATTTGCTGGAGCTCAGGACGCGAAACGGAGCATGCAGCGTGCGACCGGGATTAACAGGCGTAGCACAGACCAGCGGGCGAGATAAGTTAACAATTACCGAAAAAGCAAAAATGGATGCATTTTATGCAAATAATATGTCATTTGCATTGGATAGCCGTGTTGTAGTGCGGTCGGTCGGCTATGTACTCCGCTCTAGGGACATACAAGAAGGCGCCGAATCCTCATGTAAAAAAGGGATAAAAAAACAGTCCGCATCATAAATTGGTTAACACTCATCTCTCATAAATAGAACCACATAAATACCCGTCGGATTTTCCGTCGGGTATTTTATTGTCTCAACTATTGGTTTAAAACCTTCGCCTTCCAGGCGAAGAATTTGATACTAATCTCAATAATAAAAGCCGATAAAATGGAGTGATGCGTTCTTTAAAGAAGAACGCGCCTTGAGCGACAATTTTATCGATTCTTTTATTTGAGATTAGTATGAGACGGTGTTGACCGATAAATTCTTCGCGCCCTTTGGAAGCGTAGGTTTTAAACGTTCGGCTGACAGCTGGCGCATAAAGGTTAGTAAAAGAACTTTAGACGGCTTCCAGCCGCCAGCCGAACCCCTCGGCTTTCAGCCGAGGGTGGTTGAGTGTTCTGTTTTTTCCTCTTCCTTGATTATCTTTTATTTAAAACAACCGTCAAAGGGGCTTGCAAAATTAGTTGCCATTCCTTATACTACACTTAATTCCCCGAAAGCATAAACACATTCGGTACAATTTATAATGGAGCGTGATGACATGGATACCACCATGAAAAAGATGATTGAAAAGGTAAAAAGATATGATGGGACATATAGAAAGTATCTCTTTGATAAAGTGGCTGAATTGGAATGTGAAATCTTTGAAACCAAAGGAACATTTACAACGGTACCCAATGTTGATTCATGGACTAAGATTAAAAAAGAGGGTACCTGGGGACAGGAATTCGGTTATGCATGGTTTAAGTCGCGGTTTACCGTTCCGGAATCGTTAGCAGGCAAGCAGTTATGGATATTTCCCGAGACCTCGGCGAGTGAATCACTGCTTTTTATTAATAATAAACCGGAAGGATTATTCGATTATCACAACCGCCTAAGTAATCCCAAACTGAGACTGCATGATATTCATCTGCTCACCCAGGAGGCAAAGCCGGGTGAAATGTTTGATATTGCTTTAGAAGCATATACAGGGCATACCCAGCATGGTGAAATGCCGTTTAATAATGCCGGGGATATAAATGGCTGTTACCCGCCATACTTTATACGCACATTCAATGGTATTTCTATTGTGGTAATCGATGCGGTTGTTGATAAGTTTATATATGACTTTAAAACCCTTTTGCAAATTTACCTATCCCTGCCGGATTCCAATTATAAAAAATGGGATGCATATAATATAATTCAGCATGTATATGAAATTGTTCCGCAAATGCCATGGGAAATCGAGAAAGACATTTGGCATTCAAACTTGGTTGAGGCGATCGACCTAATGAACCCCATTTTAACAGCCGAAGCTACCAATAAAGATAACGCTGCATTCATTGGATTGGTCGGTCATTCTCATCTTGATACAGCATGGCTATGGCCGGTTAAAGAAACTTTACGCAAGGCTGCAAGAACATTTTCAAATGCGTTAAATATTATGGATTCCTATCCGGATTACACATTCATTCAAAGCTCGGTCTTGTATCTTGATTGGATGAAAAAGCATTATCCGGACATTTTTCATGAAATACAGATGCGAACCAAAGAAAAGCGCTGGGAACCCAACGGCGGCTCCTGGATTGAGTGTGATTGCAACATTACTTCCGGCGAGTTTATGATTCGTCAATTCCTGCGTGGGCAGAGGTTTTTGCGGGATAACTTGGATTATCAAGCGGATACCTTTTGGTTGCCGGATACATTCGGCTATTCCGCAGCCATACCCCAAATCATGAAAGGGTGCAATCTGAAATATTTCTTAACCACAAAACTGTCCTGGAATGATACCAACGCATTTCCATATGATACATTCACTTGGCGGGGGATTGATGGCAGCGAAGTGCTTACTCATTTTAATTTAATGCATTGCTGGCCGGATTTAGAAACCGTTGTTGAAGCTGAAAAACAGATCAAGTATAAAGATGTGACCAATATGAAGCTGGTATCATACGGTTATGGAGACGGCGGCGGTGGCCCCAGTTATTCAATGATGAAAATGGCCGAAAGAACGCTGGCCTTGGATTGCGGACCGAAATGCGAAAATACAACCGTCAGTGCATTTATGAACCGATTGGCAAGCACAGCCAAGAATGTTCCGATTTATGATGGAGAATTATATTTGGAGCTCCATCGTGGCACATTGACACAAATGCATGATATCAAGAGAACAAACCGTAAAGCGGAATTGGCTATTCGCAACTTGGAAATTCTGAATACACATTTAAATGCATTATATCAGGTGCCCTTGATTGAAGAATATCAGGAATTAATCGATACAATTCTATTAAATCAGTTCCACGACATTTTGCCGGGGACATCAATTCAGTGTGTGCATGAGCTTGCTGTGCAGCAAAACTCTACAGTGATCGATAAAGCCCAAAATTATTTGGATTTACTGTTATCCGGCCAATGCCGAAATAATGATGATTATATTACCGTTTATAATCCGTTATCTTGGGTTACTTCACGACAGATTGTCGTTGAAGATGAGAGAAAAGTACCGGCCGACAAACCATATCAAAGGTTTGTTGATATGAGGGGCAGGGCAAAAATAGCAATTGGGGATGTTCAAATACAGCCCTTTGCAGCGGCCGGTATAAAAATGGCAAACGAACTGACATCTCCCAAAAATGAAGACCGCTTTATTTATGATGGTCAGAATTTAACAACACCGTTTGCATATATCCGCTTTGATGAAAACGGATATTTATCCTCTTTGGTTGATAAGCAGACCGGTCGTGAGCTTGTAAAAGATGCCTTTAAGCCATTAAATCAGTTCCTTTGTGGTGAAGATATCCCGATGCTGTGGGATAACTGGGATATCGATTATGATCAGGCATTAAAGATGCAGCCCCAGAACAGCCTACTTTGTCGTGAGATTATTTCAAACGGGGTATTGCAGTTTAGAATTCGTTCGACATACCAAATCGGTCGCTTATCCAAGCTGGTTCAGGACATGGTGTTCTATGCAGACACTCCTCAGATTGATTTTGAAACCATGATTGATTGGAAAGACAAGCATTCCTTATTGAAAACATCATTTAATGTAAATGTCCATGCCAGCAGTTCACGCAGTGAAATTCAGTTTGGTTATATTGAAAGAAATACGCATAAAAACACCGATCTTGATAAGGCGAAATTTGAATTTTGCAACCATAAATGGACGGATATTTCTGAAACACGCTTTGGCGTTACATTGATGAACGATTGCAAATACGGAATTTCGGTGACGGATTCAGACATGAGATTAACTCTGCATAAAGGCGGATGCAGGCCGGATCCATCCGGTGATTTTGGTGAGCATTTTGTTGTGTATTCATTATTACCTCATGCAGATGGGTTTAACGCTGAATCGGTTATTCGTCCGGCGTATGAGCTTAATATTCAGCCGTTAAAGGTAAAGGGCGAACCGATTAAAGAGCTCAAATCTCTGCTGAGGGTGGATGCAGGTAATATTATTGTCGAATCCATAAAGCCGGCAGAGGATGGGGATGGAGTTGTATTAAGGCTATATGATTCAGAAGGAACCTGGACTTCCGCAGTTGTTCACCTCAGCGATATATTTATTAAAGCGTATGCCACAAACATGCTTGAGGATGTTATCGAGGAAATACCTTTAATAAATTCAAAAATGTCACTGCAATTCAAGCCGTTTGAAATTAAAACGATTAAGCTGGAATGATGCTGAAATTTAACCATTATTACAAAGTGTTGGAAAATAAGGTTACAATATTGGAAATGTAAGAATATTGTTTACAAAATGATTTACATATGGTAAAATGAAATAAATAATTTCAAAAAGGAAAGATTATATGGCTAAGATTACCACTTCTCAAATAGCTGAAATGACTAATTTGTCAAGAAATACTGTTTCAAAAGCCCTTAATAATAGTAACGAAGTGAGTGAAAAGACTAAAGAGCTTGTAATATCCACGGCTATAAAAATGGGTTACGATAAAATTGATAAAAAGAATTATTCAAAAATGGCAGAAAAAATTGTTAAGGATATTTGTGTACTTGTCCATGAGCGGGAGCTCAAAAACAATTTCTGGGGAAACATATTAAAGGGTATTGAAGAACACCTCACTGTTAAAAAGTTCAGAATAGTTTTGGGAATACTAAGCAAAATTGAAGAGAACGAGTTGAGGATACCTCCATTAATCTCAGGTAATAAACCGTCGGGTATAATTATGATGGGCGCTTATAATAAAGAATATTACTTGAAAATAAAAGAGACGGGCATACCGGTAGTTTCGATTGACACGGCATCAGATGTCAAGGATAATGCGCTTATTATGGATACAATTTTATCATGCAATCAAAGTTGCGTATACGAGATAACAGAACATCTGATAAAAAAAGGATGTAGAGAAATAGCTTTTGCCGGAGATCTAAACCATGCTCGCAGCGTAAGGGAAAGATGGGACGGATATAAAACAGCCATGAATGATTATGGCATTCCAATTAGTAATGATTACCTTCCTTTTAATGAAATCGTTATAGGGGAGGAAGTAAATGAGATAATCGATAAGATAAAGAATATAAATAAAATTCCAGAGGCTATTGTATGCGCTAATGACAATGTTGCAAATAAAATTGTATATGGGCTGTATTCAAAGGGCCTTAGTGTTCCGGATCAGGTGGCTGTTTCAGGCTTTGATAATTATGATGCGATTTTACCATCGTCTATTAAGCTTACAACGGTTGGCTATAAAATTGAAGAACTGGGTATGCTTGCTGCCAAACAAATTCTATTTAGAATTAAACATCCCGATGTTTCATTAGTAATTATAAAAATAGAGTCCCATGTTATTTTGCGTGAATCAACAGAAGGGTTGGATTCTTAGTTTCTCTTTATACATATTAATATGCAATATAATACTAATCTCAAATAAAAGGATCGATAAAATTGTCGCTCAAGACGCGTTCTTCTTCAAAGAACGAATCACTCCATTTTATCGGCTTTTATTATTGAAATTAGTATAAATTAAATGATACTGCTATCAGCTTTGGGCTGGTAGGAGTATCATTTAATGCTTCTCAAAGAAGAACAGAGCATTCTACATGCGTGCCACCGGTGTTATACTAATCCCTATTTAAAGTCATTCTGTCTTTGCGGTTTGTTTTTCGTCTGTCTGCGTTATCCTCCTTGCCGGGCACCAGCCCGCCTGCGTCGTCTGCCTTATCATACAAAAAACATCCTCGCAAATTATAGAACGTTTTTAATAAGCGTCTAGTACAAGCTTGAAAAAACCCAAGCTTTTGGTACCGAATATCATATAATCTTACAAAAAATCTTACGAGAAAAAGCAATTGTAAAATTAAGTTAACAATATCGTACAAACACCCTTGACAAAAATCTGGGGTGCGTTTATAATGTAAACAAGCTGCAGCCAAATAATAATGACGATATTTAGTTAT
>JAQWBK010000129.1 GCA_028706415.1 Oscillospiraceae bacterium
ACCTATCAGCATCAATATTTTCTGTTTTTTTAATAAAGAAATGAACAATTGTATCCATTAATACCCAATATATGCCTCAAGATATTCAAGATCTCAAAATTGTACACAATATACAGCAAATGCAACCGCCATGGATAAAGTATAATTTTTTTGTCGAAAAATTTTATTGTTCTTGTATATATTTGTCAATTTCCATGGCCGCCTGCTTGCCTGCACCCATTGCAAGAATTACAGTGGCTGCACCGGTTACGGCATCCCCGCCTGCAAAAACGCCGTCGCGAGTCGTCATAAGGGTATCCTCATTAACAATCAAACAACCCCGACGGTTTGCCTCCAACCCGGGGGTTGACATTCTAATCAGAGGATTGGGGGAGTTGCCTATCGCGGCGATTACCATATCTACATCCAGTAAATGATTACTGTCTTTTATCTCAACCGGACGACGGCGACCCGAAGCATCGGGTTCACCCAGCTCCATTTTGACACATTCTATCGAGTTTACATTACCCTCGGCATCACCATGGATTTCAACCGGTGCGGTTAGAAAAAGAAATTCGATCCCCTCCTGCTTGGCGTGATGAACCTCTTCCAGACGGGCAGGCATTTCGCTTTCTCCCCGTCGATAAACCACATATACAGATTCTGAACCCAGTCTTTTCGCACAGCGGGCAGCATCCATTGCAACATTACCGCCACCTACCACGGCAACACTGTGTGCTCTGCGTATCGGGGTATCGTATTCATCCAGATATGCCTTCATCAGATTAATTCTGGTCAAAAACTCGTTTGCAGACATCACACCCAGAAGGCCCTCCCCCGGAATTCCCATAAAGTTAGGCAGTCCGGCACCACTTCCGACAAAAACAGCTTCAAAGCCATCTTCAAACAACTCTTCAATCGAGAGAATTTTCCCGATAACCATATTCGTTTCAATCTTAACACCCAGATCCCGAAGCGAACTAATCTCCTTTTGCACAACATCCTTGGGCAGACGGAATTCGGGTATGCCATACATCAAAACGCCCCCTGCGGTATGGAACGCCTCAAATATAGTGACCTCATATCCCATTTTTGCAAGGTCTCCGGCGCAGGTAAGCCCTGCCGGACCCGACCCGACAACCGCTACACGGTGGCCGTTCAATTTGGCGCGCTTTACGGTGTCCTCGACATTTTTCATGTGATAATCCGCCACAAACCTCTCCAGCCTACCTATTGCGACCGGCTCTCCCTTTATGCCGCGTACACATTTTATTTCACACTGGGATTCTTGGGGACAAACTCGACCGCAAACCGCAGGCAGAGAATTGGTCTGCTTGATAACCTGATATGACCCTTCAAAGTCACCCTGGATTATACACTTTATAAAATCGGGTATCTCAATATTTACCGGACATCCTCCGACACAGGGGCGATGCTTGCAGTCCAGACAGCGTGTCGCTTCGTTTATTGCCATTTCGGTGGTGTAGCCGGTTGATACTTCATCAAAATTAGCGGCGCGTACAATCGGGTCCTGCTCCGGCATGGGGGTCTTTTCGTTTTGCTTATTTATTGCCATGTGACCTCAGCCTTTCCAAAATTATTGATTCATCAGGCGGCAGTTTTTTTCCTCCTGCCTATACTGTGGCAACCGTTTCATTGCTTCATCCCAATCAATCAGGTGTGCATCAAATTCAGGGCCGTCAACACAGGCAAACTTGACCTCACCGCCGACCGTCAGACGGCAGCCGCCGCACATTCCGGTACCATCAATCATAATAGGATTCATGCTCACAATGGTCTTTATGCCATATTCCTTGGTCAGATCGGATACCGCCCGCATCATGGGAAGCGGACCAATTGCGACCACTAAATCATATTTCTCGCCGGCATCCAAAAGCTCCTTTAGCTTTACGGTTACAAATCCTTTATTACCGTTCGAGCCGTCGTCTGTCATCACAAACAGCCTGTCGCTTACCGAGGCCATCTCCTCTTCCAGCATCAGAATATCAGTGTTTCTAAAGCCGGCAATCATATCTACATGAGCACCGGCATCACGCAGCGCTCTGGCTTCGGGGTAGGCTATTGCGCACCCGACTCCGCCGCCGACAACCGCAACCCGACTGAATCCCTCCACCTCGGAGGCGCGCCCGAGAGGGCCCACAAAATCAAGGATAAAATCCCCCTCTTCCAATGTATCAAGCAGCTTTGTCGTACCCCCCACCTTTTGAAAAATTATTGTTACACTGCCTTTTTCAGCATCACATTTTGCTATAGTAAACGGAATTCGCTCCCCCGATTCATTTACCCTAAGAATAATAAACTGTCCCGCCTTTGCCTTGCGTGCAACGAGGGGGGCCTCTATATCCATCCATGTTACCATCGGGTTAAGCACCCTTTTATATATGATTTTAAACATAATCTCATCTCCTTCGTCCTGATGATTTTAACATTAATGTATTTAAAAATCAAGAAATATAACCATATAGAATCTCGGTTGAAGATTACAAGCTTAACCACCCACCACATAACGCCCATTACATCAAGGTGCTACCATATATTATCGGAATACTACCTGTTTCCGGTACGCAAAAAACGAAACTGTTTTGCTAATTGCTATTAGATAATCTTTTTGGTTTTTAAAAAGTCCTTAAGGACACCGATTATATAGAATTATATTCTTGACGAATAGGTCGGGTATGGTTACAATTAGTAGAGGCAACTCAACCACCCTCGGCTGAAAGCCGAGGGGTTCGGCTGGCGGCTGGAAGCCGTCTAAAGTTCTTTTACTAACCTTTGTGCGCCAGCTGTCAGCCGAACGTTTTAAACCAATAGTTGCGACAATAAACAACGATTATCGACCACGGGAGGAAACCAATGACAATCTATCCGCTGTTACTGAACCCCGTTGTAAAGGATTATATTTGGGGGGGCACCCGTCTTAAAACCGAGTTCGGATATGAGGGGGGCGACATAGCCTCAGAGGCATGGGTGCTTTCCTGCCATAAGGACGGCCGTTCGGTCATACAAAATGGTGAGCTAAAGGGCCAAGCACTAAGCGACGCGATTTCACTCTGGGGTAAGTCATCCGTCGGAGAAAGAGCTGCCGGATTTCCCTATTTCCCTATCCTTATAAAGCTCATTGACGCCCGGGACAGGCTTTCTGTTCAGGTTCATCCAGACAACCAATACGCCCTGAGGGCAGAGGGTGAATATGGGAAAACAGAAATGTGGTATGTGGTGGACTGTGAGCCGGGCGCGCATCTTATATACGGCATGAACCAAACCATAAAAAAGGACGAGTTTCGAGCTCATATTAAAGGCGGAACCCTGTCCGAAGTATGCAACCATGTTCCGGTGAAAAAGGGGGATGTCTTCTTTATAGAAGCCGGAACCCTGCATGCAATCGGGTCAGGTATCCTGATTGCAGAGGTTCAGCAGAACTCTAACACCACCTATCGGGTGTCCGATTACGGCAGGATGGGGGCAGACGGAAAGCCGCGGGAGCTTCATATTGATAAAGCGGTGGATGTTACGATAACCACACCCCCCACCCGTCCCTACGGCAATGTCGGCGAAATACGAACCATTCCGGGCGGAACGGTACGACAGCTTACCGATTGTGAGTTTTTCCATACCGACCTGCTGACGGTTTCGGATTTGATGGCGGTGGGAAAAGACGACAGCTTTTGTTCACTTTTATGTCTGGATGGAGAATGCGCCCTTACTTCAGAAGGCTTTGAACCGATTCAACTTAAAAAGGGAAGCAGCATATTCCTGCCTGCAGGGATGGGTGCCGAGCTTTCAGGTAATACCAGATTTCCTGCCCAACTGCTTTATACTAATCTCAAATAAAAATCAAGACATCTTTGCGGT
>JAQWBK010000130.1 GCA_028706415.1 Oscillospiraceae bacterium
CTTCCCTCCAAGATGAAGCTCAAGCTGGTTATCATCGATACTTCCCCCCCACCCAGCATCCAGACATCCCCCAATTATTTCATTAAAGGCGGACATATTGACCGATGGGTATACTCTCCTGCCGATTGCGGCAAGGTTATTCAAACCGAATTTAATACTAATACTAATACTAATCCCTAATAAAAATCATCCTCGCAAATTATTGAATGTTTTTAGAGGTGACCTTAATCAGGGATTAGTATAAATAACAAAAAATGCTGCCGCTATGCGGCAGCAAAAGTTTTTTGGTACAAAAATCATTCAAGCACATAAACATTAAGGCGTCTGGCTCCGAATCTGAGGCATTCCTCATAATGGGCGAAAAACAGGTCGACCACGCATCGCCCGCTCATAAGGGCAAGACCGGTGTCGCCGGCGATGGCATATCCGTAAACATAGGAGCCGTCGGGGGAGACGATATACAGCTTGGAGCCATATGGGATTTTCTTGGGATTTACCGCCACAACCCCGACCTCGGCTCTTCGCCCCGAGGCGGTCCAGTTTCCGGCATATCCGCGGTCACTGCTGTATGCAGTCGCTCTGCCTGTAAATTTGGTTTTAAAGTTGGTCGGCTGCCCCTGAGAATCCAGGTTGATCTTGAAGGGGGGAACCGATTGGGGGGTGCCTTTAGGGGTGCCTACCAGCTTTATTTGAGGCACCATTTTGCGGTTGACGACCTCTTTTAGCGTTTCGGCTTTTATTAATTCGCCGTTTTTGATGGTTTTACGGTAGGTTATTGTTTTGCTTCCGTCCACCCCTGAGCGCTTAATAAAGGCCGAGCCGTGGGGGATGGTGGTGGTATAATCGGTATCAACGGTGTATTTCTGGGTTTCGGTTACGGTATAGACCTGAAAGGCAATTCTGTCTACGCTGATATCCAAATCATCATCAATGGCAAGGTCCAGCGGGACATTTAGCTTGTCATTATCACCTATCTGGACGCCAACCTTTTCTAAAGCGTCGGCCACCGTGCCCTGGGACATGCGCACAAGGGTTGAAATCCCGTCGGCGGTGATTTGAACATCGGCTGCACGGTCTATCTTTAAAATTCCGGCGCTTTCAGCCGGAACCATCCGATCTCCCTCTTTAAGGGTAAGTCCTGCGTGTTCCACCACCCGGTGGGGATCGTCTTCCAGTGTTAGTACCACCCTGCTGGTGTCTCCGTCGATAATCGTGACGGCATTAATATTTATCGATACAAAAAAAATAATAGCTGCGCTTACTACGGCAAGGGCTGAGGCGGCAAATAAACGACTGTTTAATGTGCTGCGTAGGGCCCGAGTAAAGCGATATACGGTATCCATCCAATGCTTCCTTTCTTCTCAGAACCGTCGGGTAAAGCGGATTTAAATTGACGGCTCTATAATAATAGAAAACTGTGGTCTTGGTGTTTTTGCAGACCAAAATTATCCGTTTATCGGAATGTAGCTGTATTATACGCACAATAAATGTAGGTGTCAAACCACTTAACCTTCACAAAACTGTATATAATGCACAAGATATGAAGACATTATTTAACATATAGGTTTTTTGATGGGTTCAATCTGTGGCTGGTAATCCAGTTTTTTTGGTCAAGGTGGTGTTGATAAAAACAGACACATCTAATAGAATTCGTGAAAATGGAGGGTTGTATTTGTCGCTATTAGGAGCAAATTGCCATATTGCTACCAGTTATGGAGCGCCGAGCGTTGAGAGCGGTTTAATCGAGAATATTTGTGCATTTATACAAAAGTTACAGCCTTGTAACCCCCTGAAAACAGGGTAAAAGGGCTTGTTTACTAAATAATATAGAAAAAAACGGGCATATTTTCGATGTCGGACAGTATAATGATACAAAATGCAGTATAAATATACATCCTATTCAAAATTACCAGTTGCGTTAGGGCATATAAGGGCAAGGAATGGATTAGTATAAAGAGAATTGGCGGTTGCGCAGGAACAGACAATTATAACGGCCGAGTAAAGTCACCCTTTAACAACGGTCTAGGCAGGCCTAGATACAAAAACGGCGGGGGCAAGCCCCCGCGCTACACGATATGATGAAGTTGTTAAGAAAAGCAGCAGTTATAATAATCGCGTTTTTGATGGTTGAGTATTATTAATCCTGCTTTTTATGCTTGAGAGCAGTATTACTGCTTAAATACTCTGCAAGAGGCTGGCCGTTCTTCATAAAGGGTTGGCCGTTTTCATTAAGGGATATTTCGTCTATATCGGATTGGGTGTACTTTTTTATGTCCCTGATTTTAAAACGGTGGTCGGGGGTCATGAAGGTAAAGGCGATACCGTGGCGCTTTGCACGGCCTGTCCTGCCGATTCGGTGAAGGTAATATTCGTTTTCATCAGGAATATCATAATTAAATACCGCCTCAACATCCTCAATGTCAATTCCTCTAGCGGCCACATCGGTGGCAACCAGCACCTTGAATTTGCCGTCGCGAAAGCCGTTCATAACACGGTTTCGCTGCTGCTGAGGAATATCCCCGTGAAGGCAATCAACCGAGCAGCCTGCCCGCTTTAGCTTATCGCTTAATCTGCGGACGGTGGTTTTCATGTTGCAAAAGACCATCACTCTGTCCAGCTCCAGCGCTTTTATCAGAGAAATTAAATCCTTGTTTCGGCGTTCCCCCGAGGAGATGAGTGAAAACTGGGCTATCTGGGGTCGGTTATCACCCTCAGATGCAACATTAACCTCACGGGCGTTATGCTGATATTCCCAAGCGACATCCATAACCTCACGGGAAATGGTGGCGCTGAACATAACCACCTGTGTATCCGAGGGGGTTGTATCCAGGATTTTTCGTACATCCTTGATAAAGCCCATTTTAAGCATTTCGTCGGCTTCGTCCAAAACGGCTGTATAGACATTTCCAAGCCAGATGGTGCCGCGGTTCATGTGATCCAGCAATCTGCCGGGGGTTGCAACAACGATTTGAGGTTTTTTCTTGAGGGCCATAAGCTGACGGTTGATAGGCTGTCCGCCGTAAACCGAAGCTATTCGGACATCGGGGCGGAAGGCGGTAAGGTCGCGAAGCTCTTGTGCAATCTGGATACAAAGCTCCCGTGTGGGGCAGACGATAATCGCCTGTATATCTGTTATCCCCGGGTCCAGACATTCAATTATCGGAATGCCGAAAGCACAGGTCTTGCCGGTGCCGGTGGGGGCCTTTGCAATAACATCGTTCCCCGCCAGCATCAGCGGGATGGTCTCGGCCTGCACCGGTGTGGGAGTGGTAAACCCCATTTTGTTGACAGCCTTGGTGATTTCGGGGCTTAGATTAAGTTCATTAAACGATTGGGTAGAATCGGTCATGCTTTGATTGTCCTCTCTGCTTGCCCCATAATCAGGGGGCAGACAATAAATTTTATTTTCTCCAAAGTTTTTCGGGATAAATCCCTTTTTCAACCAAGGAGTGAATTGCCTTTATAACAATATCCTTATCCTCAGTATAGGTCATGCCAAACCAGCGGTCGGCGGTTTTCAGCACCCTGACATCCGCCGTGTTTGCCTTGACCAGACTGTCTACCGCAAAGGGCAGATAGAATTCCGACTTGACAGGGTTAATATCGGAAGAAAGAAAGCCGCTGAACAGGGCTTCAAAATGGGCAAGGGTGCCTTTGGGGAATGCCCAGCAGTTCATTGAGACTATTGAATCAAGGGGGAGGCGGGTCCAGCTGCTTCCGCCGTCCTCGGTGAACATGGCTTGTCCGTCCCGTAGTTCGATTTGCACGCGTTCCACAATATCCTCTAGCATACCATCCTTGTCAACAGCGCA
>JAQWBK010000131.1 GCA_028706415.1 Oscillospiraceae bacterium
AAAAGTTGCCAACATGACCCGATGCAACCCATGTCTGGGGGTTCATCAATATGGCGCTGTCAAGCCCAACATTAAGAGGGCTTTGCTGTACAAATTTTTTCCACCAAGCACGCTTAACATTATTTTTCAGTTCAACCCCCAGGGGGCCGTAATCCCAAGTGTTTGCAAGCCCACCGTATATATCCGAACCGGGGTATACAAAACCTCTGCCTTTACACAGGGCAACAATCTTTTCCATGGTTTTTTGGGTATTATTCACGCGTATTAACATCCTTTCAAGGCAACATCAATACTCTATATACTAAACAATATTGCATACATTGTCAATTGTTTTACAGTAAAAACAGTTGCAAAAGAGCCTTTTACTGTTCTCAAGTAAAAGGTGATTTTTACTTGAGAGCAGTATTAGTAAAAGCCCTGATATTATAAAGTACCCTTACGCCCGAACAATCGAAGCACTAATTTGCGCACGCCGTCGGCGGGAACAACCATAAATGCCATCAAAAGCACCGTCCTCAGTTCGCCAAATGAAAGTCCGGCGGTTCGGAACAGGCTGCCGCCGTAATAAATAAGCAGCAACTGTACAACCGCAACAATAAACATTATCAGTAAAAAAAGAGGGTTACGCCTTAAGTGCGCAAACAGGTTTATTCTGTGTGTGCGTGCATTAAAGCTGTTAAACACTCCTGCAAAAATGAACAGGGTAAAAAATGCAGTCATGAAATACTTCTCCTCCCCCGCATAACGGAATAAAAGGGGGATGAAGGGAAGCTTTAGGAAAAGAACGCAAAGGATTACCGTGAAAATACCCATACAAAGTATTTGATGAAGCATATAACGGTTTAATACCGGCTCTCCACGGCGTTTGGGCGGCTCGTTCATATATTCGGCAAGCGGAGGTTCTCCTGCAAAGGCAAGCCCCGCAAGTGTATCCATGATAATATTAATCCATAGCATTTGAATTACGGTTACCGGGGTGTCTATACCGATAAACGGACCGATAATTGATACCCCCACTGCGCACAAATTCATGGTCAGCTGAAATATTATAAATTTGCGTATGCTTTTAAAAATTGTACGCCCATATAACACGGCTTTGGCGATTGAGGCAATATTATCGTCAAGTATAACAATATCTCCGGCTTCTTTTGCAACCTCTGTGCCGCTGCCCATGGAAAAACCCACATCTGCTTTTTTCAGAGCAGGGGCATCGTTTATTCCGTCGCCCGTCATTCCCGCCACCAGCCCCAGCTCCTGCGACAGTCGCACCAAGCGACTTTTATCCGCAGGCAGTGCCCGTGCTACAACTCGAAGCATGGGCAGTCGCTTTTTTAGCTCGTTATCGTTCATTAAGGCAAGCTGGGCGCTGGTAATCACTTGGTCGGTATTTTTACCGTTTATAAGCCCGGCTTCTTTTGCGATGGCGGCGGCGGTCTCTCGATTATCACCGGTAATAAGTACAATCTGTATGCCGGCATCACGCACCTGACATATTGCTCCCCGTGCTTCCGGTCGAACCTCGTCACGAATACCAATAAGTCCGATAAGTATCAGCCTTGAAAAACTCCCCCGTTCATCAACAGTGGTTTCGGAAACGGCAAGTGCCAGCACCCGAATTGCCCGACAGGTCATTTCCTTCATTTTATTTTCAAGATGGAGCCTACCGGGAAGGGCACAAACCTTGCCGGCATCATTATAATAACGAGTGCAATGGGGAAGAATACGCTCTGGCGCCCCTTTAACCAAGGTAATTTCGCTAATATTGTTCTTCGTACCGGAGGCTTTTACTCTGGCCGAGGAGAATTTGCGCGAACTGTCAAACGGAATGCCATCAGCCCTGACATATCTGGTTTTTAATCCTGCGCTGACGGGAGTAACGAATTTTAGCAAAGCGCGGTCGGTTGCGTTGCCGCCCACAATTCGACTGCCGGAAATCATACCGGCTGTATTATATGAACAGGAGAGCTCAATTAGCTCCCAAAGTGGCTTTTTCAGCTTGATTTTCTCTGCTTTGTATTCTGTGCAGTCGCCTGTTATTAAATGGGTAACCTCCAGCTGACCGCGGGTGAGTGTTCCGGTTTTATCGGAAAATAATATGTTGAGACTTCCCGATGTTTCGATACCAACAAGCTTGCGGACAAGCACATTATCTTTGAGCATTCTGCGCATGTTGGAGGACAGCACAACCGTAATCATCATGGGCAGCCCCTCGGGAACCGCCACCACCACAACCGTAATTGCAAGGGTAATTGCGTGCAAAACATCTTCAAAGAGCAGGTGGGGACTTTGAGATATATTCCGAATCATCAGGGGTATGTTCATGCCGTTTTTTATGAGAAGTGAATTAAAAAGGTCGGCAACCGCAACAAGAATTGCCGATAAATATCCGATATGACTGAGGGTTTTGGCAAGCTGCCCCAGCCTTACTTTAAGAGGGCTTTCGCGGGTTTCCTCCTGAACCTCACCAGCCAGCCTGCCGTAAAATGTTGAATCTCCAACCCTGCTTACACGCATAAGACCTTGGCCGGAGCAGACTATACTACCCCGAAAAAGGTGATTTTTAGAAAGAAAATCACGGCTGTCACCCCCGTCGCCGGGGGTCTTTGTCGCTTCGCGGCTTTCGCCGTTCAAAGCCGACTGGTCGACCTTTAAATCACCCTCTATTAGTAAACCGTCGGCAGGAATACGATCCCCTGCCTGCAATATTACAATATCCCCCGTCACAATATCCGAAATAGGAAGTTCGGCAATTCTTCCCGAACGCCTGACACGGCATCGGATTTTTCCCGCATCCTCCTGCAGCTTTGCAAATGCCGATTCGCTGCCGTATTCGGAAAGGGTTGATACAAATGTTGCAAGAAAAATGGCAATTGCAATACCCGCAGAATCATACCAATCAAAACTGCGGAACAGAAAAAGGATATTAATAAAAAGGGCTACCAACAGAACCTTGATTATAGGATCGCCGAAGCTTTCCAGAAATTGATCAAAAAATCCGCGGCGTTTTTTCATAGATAGTTGGTTGGTGCCGTGTTCAAGCCGGGAGCGCTCCACCTGTAAAGCTGTAAGCCCTTCGGTGGCCGCTGAAATAGGCGTCATGGGCGTCACTCCTTTGGTAAGTGGTACAAGATATTACTATTCTACCAAAGGGGACAATATGACGAGCAGTTAAAAATGCAGACAAAATCCTAATTCAAACCATGCTCCCCGACCTGTTCAAACAGGCGGCTTATCTCCTGAGCCAAAGGGTGGTTTTGCGGCTGTTTTAATAACGGGTCGGCGGTAAGCAGCTCTCGTGCCGCATCCTGAGCGGTTTTGAAAAGCGGCATATCCCCGCCCATTAAATCGGCAATTTTCAGATCCGGCAGCCCATGCTGGCGGCTACCGAAGAAATCTCCCGGCCCGCGCAATTTTAGATCCTCGTCGGCTATTTTGAAACCGTCGTTTGTTGAGCATAGTACCTTTAAGCGGCGCACAGCCTCCTCATTTTGGGCATCCGAAATAAGTATGCAGGTGGATTTATGACGACCTCTGCCAATACGACCGCGGAGCTGATGCAGCTGAGCCAGCCCAAACCGCTCGGCATTTTCGATAACCATAATTACAGCGTTGGGTACATCCACGCCAACCTCAATCACCGTGGTAGAGACCAATATCGAAATTTCATTCTTTACAAAAGAGGACATTACCCTGTCTTTCTCGGTTGCCTTCACCCGTCCGTGCAAAAGACCGATTGAGTATCCCTTAAATATACCTTGGGATAGGATATCGGCGTATTCGGTGGC